>JAJOJL010000077.1 GCA_021208645.1 Bacillus sp. (in: firmicutes)
CACAAAGACACGGAAGGAGCGTTTTATATGGAACAATTATGATCAATTGGATTATGTTTTTGCTAGTAACAGGCTACGCTTTATACTTATTTGCAACCCTTGTAAAAACAAGGATCGAGTATATTAAAACTCGGGAAAAAAACCGAACCTTATTCTATCAGCAAAAGAGCGCTGGGATGCATTTGTCACGATGGTATTCGGGCAAAAAAGCTTTTGAAGGATAAGAAAAGTGGTATCATTCATGTCATGCTTTTTTACGGATTTTTACTTGTACAGTTCAGCGCCATCGATGTAATTTGGAAGGGGCTTGCACCTGGTAGTCACCTCCCTCTAGGTCCAGTTTATCCGTTTTTCACTTTCTTCCAAGAAATTGTCGTGGTCATGATTTTGGTGGCGGTACTTTGGGCTTTCCACCGACGCTATGTGGAAAAACTCGTCCGCTTAAAGCGAAACTTTAAAGCTGGACTCGTCCTTATTTTTATTGGAGGCTTAATGATTTCCAAGCTGTTTGCGAAAGGGATGGAAATGATTTGGCTCGGTAAGGAAACGACAATGGCAGAGCCGATTGCCTCTGGAATTGCAACCGCTTTCAGCTTCGCAGGGGAAACGGCAGCAGGGGCCGCCTTCTTCGTGTTTTGGTGGATTCACTTGCTGTTCTTGTTGATTTTCTTAGTGTACATTCCCCAGTCAAAGCATGCTCACTTAATTGCAGGTCCAGCGAACGTTTGGCTTGGGCCAACTCATAAGCGTGGGCAACTGGAGTCCATTAATTTTGAAGACGAGAGTGCCGAGAAGTTTGGGAAAAACTTGATTGAAGACTTCGACCAAAAGCAACTCATCGATTTATATGCCTGTGTAGAATGTGGCCGCTGTACGAATATGTGCCCTGCATCTGGTACAGGGAAGATGCTGTCGCCAATGGACATCATCGTAAAAATGCGTGATCACCTGACAGAAAAGGGGGCGGCAGTAACGTCCCGCAAACCTTGGATGCCGACCTTTGCTTTTAATAAAACAAAGGGTAATCAGCTTGCGGCAGCAGGAGCAGAAGGCTATGATGTGAGCTTGATTGGTGATGTTATTACAGAAGAAGAGTTGTGGGCGTGTACAACTTGCCGTAACTGTGAGGACCAATGTCCAGTAATGAATGAACACGTAGATAAAATTATTGACATGCGCCGCTATCTCGTTTTAACAGAAGGTAAATTAGACCCTGAGGCGCAGCGTACGATTAAAAAATATTGAAAAACAAGGAAACCCTTGGGGGATTAACCGTAAGGAACGGGAAAACTGGCGCGATGGTCGTGACGATATTGATGTACCAACGGTCAAGGAAATGAAAAAGCGTGGAGAAGAATTTGAATACCTCTTCTTCGTAGGTTCCATGAGTTCCTTTGATAAGCGCAGTCAGAAGATCGCCCAATCCTTTGCAAAAATTATGAACGAGGCTGGGATTAAGTTTGCAATTCTAGGAAACAAGGAAAAGAACTCTGGAGACACACCTCGCCGTATCGGTAACGAGTTTTTATTCCAAGAGTTAGCTGCTGCAAACATTCAAGAGTTTGAGAAAAATGATATTAAGAAGATTGTAACAACAGACCCGCATACGTATAACACCTTTAAAAATGAATATCCAGAGTTTGGTTTGGAGGCAGAAGTGTACCACCATACGGAGCTTATTTTTGACTGGATACAAGAAGGGCGCATAAAGCCAGTTAATGCTGTGGACGAAACGATCGTGTACCACGATTCCTGTTATTTAGGCCGCTACAACGATGTATATGATGCGCCGCGTGAGATATTGAAGGCTATTCCTGGAGTGAAACTGGTGGAAATGGAACGTAATAGGGAAAATGGCCTCTGCTGTGGTGCCGGCGGTGGGATGATGTGGATGGAAGAAAACGTGGGAACCCGTGTAAATGAAGCGAGAACGGAGCAAGCGTTGGAGGTATCCCCTTCCGTCATCGGAAGCGCTTGTCCATACTGCTTAACGATGCTAAGTGATGGAACGAAGGCGAAGGAAGTAGAAGAAGATGTGAAAACCCTAGACATTGCCGAGATCGTGGAAAAATCATTACAGGTAGAGGAATCAGGTCAGCCTGAACCAGTCCATTAATTACATTGGAGCCTTATACAAATTAAAACGGATGTACTGATAGAAGTAAAATAGGTATTTTCTTTGAAGAAAAAAAGGATTTTTACTGTATTTAACGAAATGGAAATGTATAATAGTTATGAATAGTTTAAATATTCGGGTGTCTGGTATGAGGAAACGGACACCCGAATAGGTATGTAAATAGGGTGAAATGTCTTTCGAACAGGGGAAAGCTAGCATTTTGTTGTAAGCGCTTTATATTTTTGACGGAAGAGACTGAGCGAGCGTTCAATCGATTTGCTAGTTGAGGATTAATTAGATCCAGTCAAGAGAGTTAATAGCTCTCAAACATAGTTTTCAAAATAAAGGAGGATGTTTTATGGGGAAAACAGTCATTGTCAGCGGAGCAAGAACACCGATTGGGAGATTAGGAGGAGCACTTGCAGGGTTTACAGCATCTCAGCTTGGAGGAGTTGCCATTAAAGAAGCCCTCAGTAGAGCTAACCTAGAACCGACAAAAGTAGATCATGTCATCATGGGTACCGTTTTACAAGGGGGACAAGGGCAGCTTCCATCGAGACAGGCTATGCACGAAGCAGGAATTCCTTGGGGGACAGAAACAGAAACGATTAATAAAGTATGTGCATCAGGGATGCGTAGTGTAACTCTTGGAGATATTCTTATTCGTTCAGGGGAGCAAGAGACGATTGTAGCAGGTGGAATGGAATCCATGAGCCAAGCCCCATTCTTCGTTAAGGGAGCTCGTTTTGGCTTTAAAATGGGAGAGCAAAAATTCCATGACATGATGATTCACGATGGCCTCACATGTACCTTTACGGGTGTGCACATGGGTACATACGGAAATAACGTGGCTAATGAGCATGAGCTTACTCGAGAAACACAGGATAACTGGGCATACAGAAGTCACCAAAAGGCAACAGCAGCAATGGCTGAAGGGAAATTTGCCGAGGAGATCGTAGCGGTTGAAGTGCCACAGCGAAAAGGAGATCCCCTAGTTGTGAATCAGGATGAGTCACCGCGTGCGGACACTTCAGTAGAAAAGCTGGCAAAATTGAAGCCTGCGTTCGGAAGAGACGGAACAATTACGGCGGGGAATGCCCCTGGTGTCAACGATGGCGCTGCTGCTCTCGTTTTAATGAGTGAAGAAAGGGCGGAAGCCCATGGTGTAGAACCATTGGCTACAATTCTCGCTCATACCCAGTTAGCTGTTGAACCTGAAAACTTCCCGAAAACACCTGGATTAGTTATCAATAAACTCCTTGAAAAAACAGGGAAGACCGTGGACGATATTGATTTATTTGAAGTAAATGAGGCCTTTGCTGCGGTAGCATTAGCCAGCGGCCAAATTGCCGGTTTAGATCCAGAAAAATTGAATGTAAATGGGGGTGCCGTAGCGTTAGGACACCCAATCGGAGCCAGCGGAACACGCATCATTCTAACGTTAGCGTATGAGCTGAAGCGCCGTGGCGGCGGAATTGGAATTGCATCCATTTGCAGCGGCGGAGGCCAAGGTGACGCCATCATGATTCAAGTTTAAAAGACTATTTTTTCAAAAGGAAGGGTGTTGAGGTTGTCCTTACGCCCTTCTCTCGAAAAAGTTCATGCATACATAAAAGGGGGTTCGCTAGTGATGGATATCAAGAAGGTAATGGTGATTGGGGCTGGGCAAATGGGCTCGGGAATCGCTCAGGTTTGTGCCATGAACGGCTATGAGGTGACATTGCACGATTTAAGGGAAGAGTTTGTGGAGCGGGGATTAGCAGGGATTCGCAAACAGCTTCAGCGACAGGTGGACAAGGGGCGAATGACAGAGGACGACATGGCCACCACGTTGGGGCGTATTAACACGTCTGTGGAGCTGAAAAACGCTGAGTCGGCAGATATTGTCATTGAGGCAGCTGTGGAAAACATGGAAGTGAAGAAGAATTTGTTTGCACAGTTAGATGAGTTTGCGCCGGAACATACAATATTAGCAACAAATACATCTTCTTTACCAATTACAGAAATTGCAGCGGTAACGAAACGCCCGGAAAAAGTGATTGGGATGCATTTCATGAATCCAGTACCGGTCATGAAGCTTGTGGAAATAATCCGTGGGTTGGCAACAGCCGAGGAAGTGTTTGAGGCTGTAAAAACCATGGCCGAGTCCCTGAAGAAAACGGCCGTTGAAGTGAATGACTTTCCAGGCTTTGTGTCGAACCGGATTTTGATGCCCATGATCAATGAAGCAATTTACACCGTTTATGAAGGGGTGGCATCACCTAATGATGTGGATGAAGTGATGAAGCTGGGAATGAACCATCCGATGGGGCCCCTTACGTTAGCCGATTTCATTGGACTTGATACATGCTTGTATATTATGGAGACGCTGCACGAAGGTTTTGGCGATGATAAATACCGTCCATGCCCACTCCTTAAAAAATATGTAAGTGCAGGCTGGCTAGGGAAAAAATCAGGTAGAGGATTCTACAGTTACGAGTAGAGTAGTAGGTTTAAGGGTGTTTTTCTAGAAAGGAGGACTTAAGCTGGTCCTTCGTGCTTGCAAGCTGAGCGAGCAGTCAGTCAGGAGAAATTAGTACAGAGGAAATAAAGGCTGTTTTCGTAAACTGTGTTGCTTTTAATTAAAAAGCTTGGAGTAGCGAAAGGCGGCGACTCAAGCGGGAAAAGCAATCGACAGAAGACCCCGCAGGGAAATAGAGTGGCAATGGCTTCGCTCGTTGCACGTCAGCTTTGAGAAGAGCACTCAAAGCTGACATCAAAAACATGCAACGGCTATGCACATTGCTACGTCTACTGAAACGGCGAAAAACATGCCTTTTCAGTAGACTCCGAGGAGGCTGAGGCATTGCCCGCGGAAAGCGTCCGCCTGTAGCGGATACAAGCTAAAAAAAATGTAGAAAACAACAATCTTTTAGAAAAAAGAGAAATAAATTACTCATACGAATGAGGTGGCAGCCTTGAATTTAACATTTACAGATGAACAAATCATGATGAGAAATATGGTCAGGCAATTTGCCAATGAAAAAAGTGGCCGCGGCTGTTGAGCATATGGAGGAAACAAACGAATTTCCCACCGAAGTAATCAAGCAAATGGGGGAACTAGGTTTAATGGGGATTCCCATTCCAGAAGCCTACGGCGGTGCGGAGATGGATTTCCCGTCGTATATTTTAGCGATTCACGAGCTGTCCAAGGTGAGCGCGACGGTAGGAGTAATTCTTTCCGTTCATACATCGGTGGGAACGAATCCAATTCTTTATTTTGGAAACGAAGAACAAAAGCAACGGTTTATTCCGAAGCTTGCTTCTGGTGAATGGCTTGGGGCCTTTGCCGTGACGGAACCAGGGGCGGGAAGTGATGCCGGTGCCATGAAAACAACGGCTGTCCGTAAGGGAGACCATTATGTGTTAAACGGGGAGAAGCTGTTTATTACCAACGCAGGTGCAGCGGATACGTACATTGTTTTTGCGAAAACAGATCCGTCCCTTGGTTCAAAAGGAGTTACGGCATTTGTAGTAGAAAAGGATACACCAGGCTTCCATGTAGGCCCAAAGGAGAAAAAGATGGGGCTCCACGGCTCCAACACAAGGGCAATTAGTTTTGATGATTCGTTAGTGCCAGTGGAAAACCGTCTTGGTCAGGAAGGGGAAGGCTTTAAGATTGCCTTGGCCAATTTAGATGTGGGGCGGATCGGAATTGCTGCTCAGTCCCTCGGTATCGCAGAAGCGGCCCTCGATGCGGCTGTGGCCTATGGGAAAGAACGGAAGCAGTTCGGCAAACCAATTGGTGCCCAGCAAGGAATTGGTTTTAAGATTGCCGACATGGCCACAAAGGTGGAGGCAGCCAAGCTGTTAGTTTACCAGGTGGCAGACATGAGGCAGCGGGGGCTTCCGTGTGGGAAGGAAGCGTCCATGGCAAAAATGTTCGCATCCAATACAGCCATGGAAGTTGCCATTGAAGCAATTCAGGTGTTCGGAGGTTACGGCTATACAGAAGAATACCCTGTGGAACGATTCTTCCGGGACGCGAAAGTGACGCAAATTTACGAAGGAACGAATGAAATCCAAAAGGTCGTGATTGGAAAACATTTGTTGAGAGATTGATAGGGGTTTGCGGGAGATCTACTTCCAGTTAAATGGTTAATCATGCGGAAAACGGTGATAATCATGCGGAAAAAGCATAAAATCATGCGAAAAATGGCAGGAATCGTGCCAAAACAGACAAAAATCATGCTGTTGATAGTAATTCTAATTAATATCAATGAAAAGATAATTACCAAAACCGGTTTTGTGGCTTCTACTAAACTGAAATTGCGATTTTTACAGTTTTTTTCAATCTAAATAAATTAAAGAGAGACAAATAGAGGAGGAACCTTTCATGTTTTTTAAACTAACAGATGAGCAAGATATGATCAGAAAAATGGTACGAGATTTTGCAGAAAACGAGGTGGGCCCAACTGCCGCAGAGCGGGATGAGGAGCAACGTTTTGACCGCGCCATCTTCGATCAAATGGGGGAACTTGGTTTAACGGGAATCCCATGGCCAGAGGAGTATGGAGGAATTGGTGCTGACTATTTAAGCTATGTTATTGCCGTAGAAGAACTTTCTCGAGTATGTGCTTCTACAGGAGTAACCTTATCGGCTCATATTTCTTTGGCAGGTTGGCCGATTTATACCTTTGGTAACGAAGAGCAAAAGCAAAAGTTTCTTCGCCCTATGGCTGAAGGGAAGAAAATGGGAGCATACGGTTTAACGGAATCCGGATCTGGAAGCGATGCAGCCAATATGAAAACAACAGCAAAGCGGGATGGGGATGACTATATTCTCAACGGATCCAAAATTTTCATTACAAACGCTGGTGAAGCGGAAATTTACGTTGTTTTTGCCTTAACAGATCCGGAGAAAAAGCATAAAGGATGCTCCGCGTTTATTGTGGAAAAGGGCACACCTGGTTTTTCCATGGGTAAAAAGGAAAGTAAGCTAGGGATCCGTTCGTCACCAACATTAGAAATCATTTTTGACAATTGCCGTGTACCGGCAGAAAATCGCCTTGGTGAAGAAGGAGACGGTTTCAAGATTGCCATGATGACATTGGACGGCGGACGAAACGGAATTGCTGCCCAAGCAGTTGGGATTGCCCAAGGAGCTCTCGATGCCTCCGTCAACTACGCAAAAGAGCGTAAGCAGTTCGGCAAACCGATCGGAGCCATGCAGGGGATTGGTTTCAAAATTGCCGACATGGCAACAAAGGTAGAGGCATCGCGACTTCTCACCTATCAAGCGGCGTGGAGAGAAAGCGAAGGTCTCCCGTACGGCAAAGAATCAGCCATGTCAAAGCTGTTTGCCGGTGATACGGCCATGGAAGTAACAGTAGAAGCGGTCCAAGTTTTCGGTGGCTACGGCTATACGAAGGAATATCCGGTGGAAAGATATATGCGTGATGCGAAAATTACGCAAATTTATGAAGGTACAAATGAGATTCAACGACTGGTTATTTCAAAAATGCTGTTGAAGGATTAACTAACAATATTCGCTAGGACAGAACGAAAGGAGGTGGGACATGATGGATGAAATGGTAAAGCAAATCTTAAACGGAGAGCAGCGTGCCATCGCGAAGGCCATTTCTCTCATTGAAGACAGAAAGCCGGAGCACCGTTCCCTCCTGTCCCTCCTCTACCCCTATGGAGGAAAGGCACAAATTTTAGGAATTACAGGCTCTCCAGGTGCGGGGAAAAGCTCGTTAGTAAATGGATTAGTAAAGGAATTTCTAAAACGACAGAAAAAAGTTGCAGTCATTGCTGTGGATCCTACGAGCCCATTTTCAGGTGGCGCTCTCCTTGGTGACCGAATTCGCATGAAGGATATTGAAGGGGACGCAAACGTTTTTATCCGTAGTATGGGGACGCGGGGCAGTTTAGGTGGTCTCTCTGAAGCTTGCCAGGACGTGGTTCGTCTCATGGATGCATCTGGTTTTGACATTGTCATTGTGGAAACAGTCGGGGTCGGTCAGTCGGAGCTAGACATTATGAAAACAGCCGATACGGTCGGTCTCGTCCTGTACCCTTCCGGCGGAGACTTAATCCAAGCTTTTAAGGCTGGGATTATGGAAATTGCCGATTTATTCATAATAAATAAGTCAGATCTTCCAGGCGTGGAGCAATTGAAAGGGGAGCTTGAGGACTTGCTTCATATTACAGGGGAGGGGCGTGACTGGGAGCCTCCAATCATTGAAACCATTTCTACCGTAAAAAAAGGGGTAGCAAATGTAGTAGACGGTGTTGAACATCATCACGACTACTTGATGAACTCAGGGGAAAAGCAGGAACGGCGTCTCAGTCAGAAGGAGCAGGAGCTCATGCGTAGGCTTCAAGAACAGTTTGTAAAGGAAATAAACCCGTACGTACAGGAAGCCTTATCCGAAATAAAACAGCAAGAAAAAGACAGCCATGGCCAACCAAACCACATCGACCCCTACAGCCTAGGAGAGAAAATTTATAACCAATGGAAACGGAATTTATAAACTTGGGACTTGAAAATATAAAAAGTTAGAGCGAACGAAAGTCCACGACACTCCTGCGGGAAAAGAGGTTAAGTGGAGACCCCACAGGCGAAGCCGAGGAGGCTCCACAACCTCCCGCGGAAAGCGAGTGGACTGTAGTGAGCTCCAACGGAGTTACTTTTGGATTATATTAACAACAACAAACCCATCACGGAGAGAGGAGAGGAACGAATGTGAAAAAAAAGCTAGTTCCGTCCATGGTAAAAGACCAACAGCTCATCAAACGACGAAGAGAACAAATTGTCAGCGCTGCCGTCAAGCTTTTTAACCAAAAGGGCTATCACGGAACAACAACAAGGGAAGTGGCCCAGGCATCGGGTTTTAGTATTGGAACCCTCTATGAATATATTGGCTCCAAGGAAGACATATTGTACCTCGTCTGTGATGCTGTTTATGATGAAGTAGTGGAAAAATGGGAGCGATTGATGGATGAAAACTTGCAAGGGCTGGAGCGCCTCGAGCAGGCAATCGATGCTTTTTTCCGCGTCGTGGACGATATGCAAAACGAGGTCCTTGTCATGTATCAAGAAACGAAATCCCTGCCTGAAGATGCTCTCCATTACGTGCTGGGAAAAGAATTGAAGATGAAGACCATGTTTGAACGGGAGCTACGCACCTGTGTGGATGCAGGTTTATTACAGCTTTCTGAGGACGAGATATCCCTTGCTTCTCATAATATTCTTGTTGCAGGACATATGTGGACTTTCCGCCGCTGGGTTGTGCAAAAGGAATATACATTTGATCTCTATTGTAAAACTCAGATCGCCCAGCTTTTTTTATGGCTTTGGCGCCAAAGTAAGTGACGACAGAAAGACCGTCAGACAGGTAGACCATTCTAATTTGCAAACATCAGTCAGTACGGAGGAGAAGTAACCATGAGTAAATATAAACCGAAAAATGCCGTTCGTTTTATTACTGCATCTAGTCTTTTTGACGGCCATGATGCATCCATAAACATCATGCGCCGTATGCTTCAAGCAACAGGGGCGGAGGTCATTCACTTAGGACACAACCGTTCCGTGGACGAAGTGGTCCAAGCGGCCATACAAGAGGATGTACAAGGGATTGCCATTTCCTCTTATCAAGGTGGCCACGTAGAGTACTTTAAGTATTTATATGATCTACTCAAAGAACGAGGTGCGTCGCATATAAAAATCTTTGGTGGCGGGGGTGGCGTTATTATCCCTGCGGAAATCAAAGAACTGGAGAGTTATGGAATAACCCACATCTATTCTCCGGAAGACGGCCGTCAGTTAGGTCTTCAAGGAATGATCAACGAGATGGTGGAGTTGTGTGATTTTCCATTAGAGGATGTAGCAGGAATTTCAAGTGACACCATAACAGGCCGTGAGATGGGTGGAGTAGCCCGGTTAATTTCCATAGCAGAAAAGCGT
This sequence comes from Bacillus sp. (in: firmicutes), assembly GCA_021208645.1. Taxonomy (GTDB): domain Bacteria; phylum Bacillota; class Bacilli; order Bacillales; family Salisediminibacteriaceae; genus Evansella. The sequence goes on from JAJOJL010000077.1 coordinate 10,068, forward strand.
GCCTTTGAAGAAGACTTGTCAGAAGAGGCTTCCCGTTTTTTTGAAAAAGAAGTAGTGGAACGGTCTTTACCAGAAGTTCCTGTATTGGGGATTACTGGAACAGGTGGAGCTGGGAAAAGCTCGTTAACCGATGAACTTGTTAGACGCTATTTGCGTGCCTTTGACGACAAAACATTAGCGATTCTTTCGGTCGACCCGACGAAAAAGAAGACGGGCGGTGCCTTGTTAGGAGACCGGATCCGCATGAATGCCATTCATTCGCCGCGAGTTTATATGCGCTCCTTGGCAACCCGAGACAGCCGTCAAGAGTTGTCCAAGGCCATCGAAGAGGCAATCCGTGTTGTAAAGCGTGCTGGCTATGATTTGATTATTGTTGAAACAAGCGGGATCGGCCAAGGGGATGCGGCTATCACCGATGTAGCAGACGTATCGATGTATGTCATGACAAGTGAATTCGGTGCTCCATCTCAGTTGGAAAAAATCGATATGATTGACTTTGCCGATGTCATTGCCATTAATAAATTTGAGCGAAAGGGCTCAGAGGATGCCCTCCGGGAAGTCCGCAAAGCTTATCAGCGCAGCCACACCTTATTTGAGCAAGAGCCGGAGGAAATGCCCGTTTACGGAACGATTGCCAGTCAGTTTAATGACCCTGGCACAAACCGTCTATTCTATGAGCTTATGAAAATAATGAACGCGAGATTTGGCGGGGATTCTGACCAATGGGCAACGGACTTAGGAAAAGGGGAAGAGATTACCATGAAACAGGTAATCATTCCGCCGGAGCAGGTCCAGTATTTACGTGAAATATCTCAGACAATTAGAAACTATCATCAAAAAACGATTGATGAAGTTCATAAAGCCCGGCGTATCTTCCAAATTGAAGGGACCATACAAGCATTGGAAGAGCAAGGTGTACATGGGGATCGCAGTAGTCTCCTAGAATTAAAGGAACATTACACTACTGTTTTACAGGATGAGACGAAGACTGCCCTCGACAACTGGGAGAAAAAGAAGGAGCAATATGCTCAAGATCAGTTTGTCGTCAAAATTCGTGACAAAGAAATTGTTACAGAGTTAAAGACAAGGAGTCTATCTGGTCTCGACATTCCGAAGGTAGCACTACCGAAGTATGCTGATTATGGAGAAATTATCCGCTGGATTCGCAAAGAAAATGTACCTGGTGAATTTCCATATACAGCTGGAGTATTCCCATTTAAACGAAAAGGGGAGGACCCAAAACGTCAATTTGCCGGAGAAGGTGGACCAAAGCGTACGAACCGTCGATTCCATTATTTATCGAAGGATGACGAAGCAAAACGGTTAAGCACTGCCTTTGACTCGGTCACGTTATACGGAGAAGATCCTGGCTACCGCCCTGATATATACGGAAAAGTCGGGGAGAGTGGCGTCAGTATTTGTACACTCGACGATATGAAGCAGCTGTACGATGGTTTTGACTTATGTGCACCTTCCACATCTGTTTCCATGACCATCAATGGGCCGGCCCCGATTATTCTGGCCATGTTCATGAATACGGCAATCGAACAGCAGGTGGACGCATTTAAGGAGAAGCATGGCCGTGAACCTGACCAGGAAGAATTGGCACAAATTAAAGCCTATACATTGTCTACGGTGCGAGGGACTGTCCAGGCCGATATTCTAAAAGAAGACCAAGGGCAAAATACATGTATTTTCTCAACAGAATTTGCCCTCCGGATGATGGGAGATATTCAGCAATATTTCATTGACCATAAAGTGCGGAACTATTATTCAGTCTCCATCAGCGGCTACCATATAGCAGAAGCAGGAGCCAATCCAATCAGCCAGCTTGCCTTTACGCTAGCCAATGGCTTCACGTATGTGGAGTATTATTTAAGCCGCGGTATGGATATTGATGCGTTCGCTCCGAACTATCCTTCTTCTTCAGTAACGGCCTCGATCCGGAATACACGGTGATTGGTCGGGTAGCCCGGCGAATTTGGGCAATTGCCATGAGGGAAAAATACGGTGCCAATGAGAGAAGTCAGAAGCTAAAGTACCATATTCAAACGTCCGGTCGTTCGTTGCACGCCCAAGAGGTGGACTTCAACGACATTCGTACGACATTGCAGGCGTTATTAGCCATTTATGATAACTGTAATTCCCTTCATACGAATGCGTACGATGAGGCAGTTACAACACCAACGGAAGAAAGTGTGCGCCGTGCCATGGCCATCCAATGATCATTACGAAAGAGCTTGGTCTGGCGAAAAACGAGAACCCGCAGCAGGGCTCGTTTATCGTTGAAGAGTTGACCGATCTTGTGGAAGAAGCGGTGCTTATGGAGCTAGAGCGCATGAATGACCGAGGCGGTGTTCTTGGCGCCATGGAAACTCAATATCAGCGGGGGAAAATTCAAGAGGAATCCCTTCTTTACGAGACGAAAAAACACAGTGGTGAACTGCCGATCATCGGTGTAAACACGTATTTGAATCCGAATCCGCCTTCTGAAGATGAGTTTGAAATGGAACTGGCCAGGGCAACGAAGGAAGAGAAAGAAGAGCAAATCCGAGAGCTAACAGAGTTCCAGGAGAAATATAAGGATAAAGCAGAGGTGGCTTTGGAGAAGCTACGGGACACGGCTTTATCTGGAGGTAACTTATTTGAGGAATTGATGGAAACGGTGAAAGTGGCAAGCCTTGGTCAAATAACCGATACATTGTACAAGGTTGGCGGTCAATACAGAAGGAATCTGTAGCAACTATATACGCATGGGGAAGGAATGATTTTCTACTCCACCCCATGCTTTTTTTCTTGAAAAAGGGTCTTCATTCGCTGACATAGTGTATGTTGTTTAAAAATATCAACTGAATGTTCTTGGGTTATAAAGCTTGGTGAAATTTCAAGAATGGACCTTTCTAACAGGATCCACAAGAAATTTTGAAGATTTTTTGGAATCTACTGGCATAATTATAGTGGATGTGTTTATAATGAAAGGTATGAATTCCTTAATACATAAAGTATTGATTTTTGCAACAACCATATTAGTAGCTTTATACTAATAGTTGCCGTAAACTTTTTGTACAACCAATTAGTATTTTCTTAAATATGTTTGGAGGGACTACCACGTTGACTGTAGTCTGTCTTTCAAAGAACATAATAGAACTTTTCCCTGAAAGGAAGTGCCAGTTGTGAGCATCAAACAATACAATGAATCGCAACTCAAAGAAATGGCAATGCTTGAAATTGCCTACGAAATTCTTGAAGAAGCCAAATCTCCTGGAGACTATCATTCCTTGTTGAAAGATGTGGCAGAGATGAAAGGATTGTCAGAGCAACAGGTTAAGGACCGTATTGCCCATCTCTATACAGAGATGTCTATGGACGGTCGTTTCGTCAACATAGGTGAGAACCGTTGGGGGCTTCGCTCGTGGTACGAATTTGATAAAACAGAGGAAGAACTTTCTCAGGCGAATAAAACCCGCAAGAAAAAGCGTTCAGAAGAAGAGGAAGAAGACCAAGATTACTTTGATGATGAAGAAGAGGACTTCGATGAGTTTGAAGACTTAGAAGACGAGTTAGATGAAATTGCCAACGAAGAAGATGAAGATTTCGAGGATGACGACGAAGATCTAGAAGACGAAGGCTTTGATGATGAACTGGAAGAAGAATCGGATGACGAAGAACTTCTTTAATCAAACCTTGACTTTTTAGTCATTACTCGCTAAAATCATTTTTGGGCTTTACAAATATGATTAACCAACAACAGTGCCCCTCGCGTGTTCGGGGAGCTCTGTTGTTTTTTTGTTTTATGGGCCTTTTTAAACCAAGTTAGTAAAAAAGAGTCTTAATTTAGGTTTTTCGTGCATGAAAAGGGGAAATTAATTCAAGCATAGAAAAGAATAGAAACTTTTACAGATTAATTTTTTTCAGCAAAGCTATTATGTTAATTAATTCAAATTATAATAAAGTGAGGTACCAAAACATGGCAACAAAGTACATTTTCGTCACTGGCGGCGTTGTGTCATCATTAGGAAAAGGGATTACGGCAGCTTCCCTTGGCCGCTTGTTGAAAAATCGAGGATTAAAAGTAACGATTCAAAAGTTTGATCCGTACATTAACGTCGACCCTGGTACAATGAGTCCTTATCAGCATGGGGAAGTGTTCGTAACGGACGACGGAGCAGAAACAGACTTAGACTTAGGGCATTATGAACGTTTTATTGATATTAACTTAGGAAAATTCAGCAACATTACAACAGGAAAAGTCTATTCATCTGTGTTGAAAAAAGAACGCCGTGGGGATTATTTAGGCGGTACGGTGCAAGTCATTCCACATATCACCAATGAAATAAAGGACCGAGTTTTCCGTGCCGGAAAAGAAGGTCATCCAGATGTGGTCATAACTGAAATCGGTGGTACAGTTGGGGACATTGAGAGCTTGCCTTTCCTAGAAGCTATTCGTCAAATTAAAAGCGATGTAGGTGCTCAAAATGTGATGTACATCCACTGTACTTTAATACCATATTTGTCAGCAGCTGGTGAGATGAAATCGAAGCCAACTCAGCACAGTGTGAAAGAATTGCGTAGTCTCGGGATTCAGCCGAACGTGATCGTTGTTCGTACAGAACGCCCGGTGCCGGAAGACATGAAAGACAAAATTGCCCTTTTCTGTGATATTGAAAAAGAAGCGGTGATTGAAGCGAGGGACGCAGAAACGTTGTACGAAGTACCGTTAGCACTTCAGCAACAAGATTTAGATGATTATGTTTGCAAACATTTAGGTTTAGAGTGTAGAGATGCGGATATGACAGAATGGATTGCCTTAGTGGATAAGGTGAAAAACCTTTCAGGTAAGGTCCGCATTGCGTTAGTTGGAAAATACGTTGCCCTTCAGGATGCCTATTTGTCCGTAGCAGAAGCCATGAGGCACGCTGGCTATCATTATGATACGGATATTGAAATTGACTGGATTCATTCAGAAGATGTTACTCGGGAGAATGTTGCAGAGTTGTTGAACGGTGCAGATGGTATTTTAGTTCCAGGTGGCTTCGGTGACCGTGGGGTGGAAGGTAAAATTGCCGCCATCGAATATGCACGAGTGAACAAGGTTCCTTTCCTTGGTATTTGCCTAGGTATGCAACTTGCTTCTATTGAATATGCAAGGAACGTATTAGGATTCGAGGGTGCTAACTCTTCAGAATTAAACCCTGATACAAAGTACCCGGTAATTGATTTACTTCCAGAACAAAAGGATGTAGAGGACTTTGGCGGCACCCTTCGCTTAGGGCTTTATCCTTGTAAGTTAGAGGAAGGGACAGTTGCTTATGGGGCTTACGAGGCTCCGTTAGTGTACGAGCGTCACCGTCACCGATATGAGTTTAACAACGAATATCGCGAGCAAATGGAGAAGGCTGGTTTCATTTTTTCTGGGACAAGCCCTGACGGCCGTTTAGTTGAAATTATTGAAGTTGCCGATCATCCGTATTTCGTAGCATCTCAATTCCACCCAGAGTTTGTTTCACGTCCAGAGCGTCCGCAACCATTGTTCCGCGAGTTCATCCGCGCAAGCATTGGTAATCGTGGTGAGTAATAAATTGTTTCTCCCTATTCTGCTTTTTTGGCAGGGTGGGGAGATTTTTTTGTGGTGCCTTGGGGAGGTGTTTTTTGGAAAAATATGTTTATTATGGATTTTGTCTGGATTGGAACCATCAATACCTGCCGATTAACCATCAATAAACCTCATTTAACCATCAATACCAGTCGATTAACCATCAATAAACCTCATTTAACCATCAATACATGAAAAAATAGGTAAACCCGTCTTAATTCAAGCGGAAACAAATCATTTTTTTCAACAAAAAACTCGGTATTCATAAACGAATACCAAGTTATTGTTCAATAATCCAGCTCATATTCCTCTAAAATCTCCTTCACCGTGAAAAAACAACGAATAATATAGGTATAAAGCGACCAATAAATGTGGTTCACCGATACGACCACCATCTTCTTCAGGCACTAACCCACCTTTAATCCCCGTTGAGAGATAAAAATTGCATTTTTCCGGCCAACCATTGTCATCCTCAGTCGTTGGACTGGAAACGCCAATAACTTGAGTTCCATTTTCTGATGCCGTCTCAGCCACCAGTTGTGCTTCTTCACTGCCTCTGTCAGGAGAAAAGACTAACAAGCTATCCATGGGGGAGAAACTACTCTCTTTTCCAGCCACTTCAACCCTGGGTAAGTTGTCGCAACCTTCAACTGCCTGATGAAGGATGCCTTTCATTTCTTTTTCGGCAAAAATCCATAGCTTTCCGTCACTGACCAGACTTTGCGCCATCATCCTTGCTGCCTCTTCTACTACTTCTTCCTGTTTATCTAGTTTCGTAATTAATCCTTGCAACTGTGTTTGAAAGATTTTCATCAACGGATCGTTCCTTTCCCATTCACGACTAGTATTACCCTAGTTTTACACAAATCAAAAATATGGGCAAATCAAAAGGGAAATCCTCTCCAATCCGCGGTAATATAGAATTAATCAACCTTTTTTTTCAAAAAAAACGTTACCATTTCCGCGCTACCTCGTCTTAAAGAATAGAAAGGAGGGGGACGAAATCGATGGAAAAATTCGATGAGCTATACTTCCAGTACAGTGACCGGATTTATTCGTATATCTTTCTTATGGTCGGTGAAAAGGAAACGGCCGAGGATTTAAACGCAGGAAACATTCGTAAAAATGTATCGCAACCTAGACCAATTCGAGGGGATTCAAAGTTTTCCACGTGCTCATAAGCATAGCAAGAAACTGTACGATCGATTATTTAAGAAAACAACGACCAGTCTATTTATGGCCGTTTGAGAAGTTCGCACAAGTAACTACACCTGAATCGGTAGAACTGAAAGTGACCGACAACGAAACGATAAAAGAGCTGTATAAACAAATCAGCATGATGAAACGTGCTCACAAAGAAGTGATTATCCTCAGAAAAATTCAAGAACTATCCGTAAAGGAGACGGCGGATATTCTCGGGTGGTCAGAAGGGAAAGTGAAGATGATGACGCATCGAGCCATGGAAAAGCTTCGTCTTCAAATGAAAGGGGAGGTGGAAGCAAATGGGTCATTTAGATGAGCAGTTAAAGCACCTTAGTCACTTGCACCGAGATGAAGAATCAAAAATGAAAACGTATCATCAGGTAAAAGCAAAACTATATGAGCGAGAACGTCCTCCACGGAAATCCCTTGGGAAGATAATAGGAATTCCTGTTGCAGTAATGGCCGCATTGTTTATTGGCTTCCTCATCAGCTATCAATGGTTTGGGGATCATTTATTTGCTCCTGCCCCTGCAGATAATCAGGAAGAAACGTTAATTGATGGTATTATTGAAAAGATTTATTTAGGGATGGGAGAGTCGGCAGATACTTTTGCCTTAGCTAACTTGGAAACGAGCAGGGGGTATGTGGAAACGGACAACCGAGAACTCATTAACGAATTAAAGGAGACTCTTAACGGAGAAAAACAAGTGGTGGAAATGGAGCCATTCATTGGCTTAGAAGTAAAAGTCTTATTAGATTCAGGAGAAGAAATTCCTTTGAAAATGATGACGGAGGTTGTTGCAGGCAATCCAACTACTTATGTATATGTATTCGGTGAGCCAATCGTCTATCAATTCCAAGGGGATTTAACAGCACCATTACTGGCATTCCTTCTGGAGGAGAATGCACCAGAAAATACATTTGAAATACATGAGGATATTTCCTCTGCACTGGCTGTTTTTCCATCAACCAATGTAGTTACGCCAGGCGAAAATCCATTGGGTCTTTCTCCAACAGAAATTTGGTCAGATGTTTCTAGTGGTCTGGAAGGGGTATTACGTATTTATTATGCCAATGAAGAAGAGGAGAGGCAACTTTCCTTTCGCGCAGTAATAGATGATGGTCCTCATATAGTGGAGGAAGCCAGAGAAGGTGGGTGGGCCACAGTAGAATATAACGGAAGGGAGTATGAAGTGGCCAAAGACGGCGTTCGTGACATCATTGAATGGTGGGATGCAGGGATACGATATTATTTAATGTCTGAACAATTATCATTTGATGAGTTGCTTTTGATTACGGATATCATGTATGGATTAGAGACACCTACAGGTGAAGACGCTGATAGTAATAATGAAGTAGCTTCAACGCCAGTGGAAAAATACAATGTCTTTGCTGACTTTGAATTGTACCATTCAAATTTTAGTTCGGGGTTAAGTTTTTTAGAAAATCCTCTGTGGGATGTATTCATTGGCTGGGGGCATCAGAGTCACGCCATGGGTTTGTACGAATTATTCCAAGTCAATGAGACAGGTGATGAAGTGCGTAAAATAAGACGTTTGAATGAAGAAAATTGGTCCCATTATGAGATTGCCATGGAACTGCAGGAATCTGAAAATTGGGATGAGCTAGTTGAGCTTATTATGGAACAAGGTGACGTAATGGAAGAACTCTTCTTTAGGTATGATGAATCAGTTCAAGAAGAGGAAATAAGCTTGGATGGTCAAAACTATATGGTATATCCTGTAGAAGGGGTAGATCGTACTCACTATTTTAAGGAAGGCGAAGGGTTATGGATGATACTTTATTCATCTGAGTCCATCGTTGAAGGATTTGGTGAACCTCAACAAGCTACGAGAATAATTAATTAAATGGTCCCAAAGCTTTTAAAAAAGTAATTTTAAGAATTCCAACACACGGTTTCCATCAATGGACCGTGTGTTTTTCTAAGTTTAAATACCTAAATTAAAACAATAATCTCCATAAAACCACAGTATAATTGACCAAAAGTTTAAAAAATTTACGACAAAATCCGCAAGGGTAATCGAACATATTAGCAGTAGTATCAAGGTTAATGCCTATTTTTTATTACAACATTTGACATTTGTCGTAACTTTCCTTTTTTTGTTAATGGAAAGGATTGTTTACAAATGAAGTATTTTCATATTAAATAGGAGGTAGGAGTGGTTAAAAAGAAGGAGGTAAGAAAGGTGGAAAAGAAGCTATTAATTGTGGATGATCAGTTCGGAATTCGTGTTCTTTTAAATGAAGTTTTTGAGAAAGACGGCTATAATACACTGCAGGCTTCAAATGGTAAGCAAGCATTAAAGCTAGTTGCGGATGAAGAACCAGATCTTATTTTACTAGATATGAAAATCCCAGGAATGGACGGCTTAGAAATCCTTCGTGAAATTAAAAAGATGAATGTCTCCTCTGAAGTCATTATGATGACAGCTTACGGTGAATTAGAAATGATAAATGAAGCAATGGACTTAGGAGCATTGACCCATTTTGCAAAACCATTTGATATTGATGAAGTTCGCCAAGAGGTAAAAAATTACTTAACTGTTAAAGAAGGTAAATAATAAACTTACATATATGTGAAATACTCAACAAAATTCATATTTTATGCACATGAAATTTATTTTCTTATGCTATAATATGTTTGTGAGTCAACCTTTTAAATGGTTTTGGCTGTGACCGATTAAGGATCATGGCTTTTTTATTTACATAATCAAACATAGCAAGGATAAGCATCCGCAATTTAGCAAATATTATCAAAGAGATTATATTTAAGTAAATAATATCCATTTAAAAAGGTGGACAAAACAAGCAAGTGAAGAAAAGGGAGGATTTACAAATGCCTTTAGTATCAATGAAAGAAATGTTAGAAGAAGCAAAAGCAGGCGGGTATGCCGTAGGTCAATTTAATCTAAATAACCTTGAGTTTACACAAGCCATTCTGCAAGCAGCGGAAGAAGAGCAGTCTCCAGTAATTTTAGGTGTCTCTGAAGGGGCAGCTCGTTATATGGGTGGTTTTTTCACTGTTGTCAGTATTGTTGAAGGATTAATGGCTGATTACAATGTTACAGTTCCTGTAGCTATACATTTAGATCACGGTTCAAGCTTTGAGAAATGTGTGGAAGCAATGTACGCAGGCTTTACATCGGTTATGATTGATGGCTCTCATTATCCTCTTGAGGAAAACATCGCTCTTACGAAAAGAGTGGTAGACGTTGCACATACACTAGGTGTTTCTGTGGAAGCGGAATTAGGTCGTATTGGTGGGCAAGAAGATGATTTAGTTGTTGATGACGCAGACGCAGCTTATGCGATTCCGTCTGAATGTGACCAACTAGTTCGTGAGACTGGTGTTGACTGTTTCGCACCTGCCCTAGGTTCTGTTCATGGACCATACAAAGGAGAGCCTAACTTAGGGTTTGACCGCATGGAAGAAGTCATGAAATTAACTGGTGTACCACTTGTACTTCACGGTGGAACCGGTATCCCAACTCATGATATCCAAAAAGCGATCTCCCTTGGGACAGCAAAAATTAATGTTAATACTGAGAACCAAATTGCTTCTGCTAAGCGCGTACGTGAAGTTCTTGCAGACAAGCCAAACGAGTATGATCCACGTAAATATCTAGGTCCAGCTCGTGACGCTATTAAAGAAACAGTTATTGGAAAAATGAGAGAGTTTGGTTCTTCAAACAAAGCATAATTTTAATAGTAAACCGAAGTTGGCGGCATCCATTCATATACATTGATGGGTGCTGTCCAACTTACTTTTTTGACTATATTATATTTCTTAATTTTTTGAATTCCAGTGGGAGTATAAGCTTAACTTAAGCTTTCAGTCTTTATGGAGGTAAATAGGTAGATTAAGAAACATTATTTGAGAGTTAACGTCTCAAATAATGTCTAAAATTATTTTACTCCGTATAAAATGGTAGATAGAAGGTGAAGGTGTTTTATGTTACCATTTTATAGAGAGTAAAAATGATAATAAGAGTCTTTTCGATGAGATCACTTTTAAAGGGTTTTGAACAGACCCTATAAATACTTGTTAATATAAGTAACAGAAGGGAAGCTGGTTATGGAAAAACTATTGATCGAAGGCGGCCACCCGTTAGAAGGGAAAGTCCAAATAAGTGGAGCTAAAAATAGTGCAGTAGCACTTATACCGGCAGCAATATTAGCAGATTCTCCGGTAACGATCGATAATCTCCCAAACATTTCTGATGTGGAAACGTTAGCTGATTTGTTAGAGGAAATTGGAGGTCAAACGAAGTTGGATGGAGACACGTTAGTAATACATCCAGAAAACATGTTTGCCATGCCGCTTCCGAATGGTCGTGTGAAAAAATTACGTGCCTCCTATTATATGATGGGAGCAATGTTGGGGAAATTTAAAAAAGCAGTTATTGGACTTCCAGGTGGGTGCAATCTTGGGCCAAGGCCAATTGACCAACATATAAAGGGCTTTGAAGCCCTCGGGGCAAAAGTAACCAATGAGCAAGGTGCTGTATACCTACAAGCAGATGAACTAGTTGGTGCGAGGATTTATTTGGATGTAGTCAGTGTTGGTGCCACCATCAATATCATGCTTGCAGCGGTACGAGCCAAAGGAAAAACAATCATTGAAAATGCAGCGAAAGAGCCTGAAATAATTGATGTTGCCACTCTCTTAACGAATATGGGAGCGAACATAAAAGGGGCAGGAACAAACGTCATCCGCATAACGGGAGTAGACTCCCTTCATGGATGCAGGCATTCTATTATTCCAGATAGAATTGAAGCAGGGACTTATATGGTTTTAGCAGCAGCAATGGGACGCGCTGTAATTATTGACAACGTAATTCCAGATCATGTGGAATCCTTGAGTGCTAAGCTTCGTGAGATGGGTGTTCTTATTGAAGAAGCAGATGACCAAATCTTAATTCAAGGACATTCCGGACTGAACCCTGTTGACGTGAAAACCTTGGTTCACCCTGGGTTTCCTACGGATCTTCAGCAACCAATCACTAGTTTATTAACGCAAGCAGACGGAGTCAGCATGGTTACCGATACCATATACAATGCAAGGTTCAAGCATATTGATGAGCTTCGCCGTATGGGAGCTAACATTAAAGTAGAGGGGCGTTCTGCAATCATTAATGGAGGTACACCACTCCAGGGAGCGAAGGTAAGGGCTAGTGACCTCCGTGCAGGAGCATCCCTCGTCGTTGCAGGTTTGATGGCAGAAGGAGTCACGGAAATTACTGGTGTAGAGCATATTGATAGGGGCTATGGCGGTCTGGAAGAAAAGTTAAAAGGTTTAGGGGCAAAAATCTGGCGAGAAGGCCTAACGGAGAAAGAATTGGCAGAAATAGAAGAATCCTAAGTTTCAAAAGGTAGTCCCGCTGTAATTAGGAAAGCTCCATTGAAGTAAATTACACTATAACAAAAAAATAAATATTAAACTGTGAGGGGAAACAAATGGAACGAAGCTTATCCATGGAATTAGTTCGTGTCACTGAAGCAGCCGCCTTAGCGTCTGCACGCTGGATGGGAAGAGGCAATAAAGACGCAGCAGATAAAGCCGCTACAGAAGCCATGAGAGACGTCTTTGATACTGTACCTATGAAAGGCACTGTCGTTATTGGAGAAGGGGAAATGGACGAGGCCCCGATGCTTTACATTGGTGAAAAATTAGGTAATGGCTACGGTCCAAGGGTGGATGTAGCAGTTGATCCCCTTGAAGGCACAAATATTGTAGCCAATGGTGAGTGGAACGCATTAGCAGTACTTGCTATAGCAGACAATGGGAACTTGCTTCACGCACCAGATATGTACATGGATAAAATAGCTGTCGGACCAGAATCAGTAGGTAAAGTGGATATAGATGCACCTGTACTTGATAACCTTACTGCCGTAGCGAAAGCAAAAAATAAGGACATAGAAGACCTTGTTGTGGCAATATTAAACCGGGATAGACATCAAAAAACCATTGAAGATATTCGTAGGGCCGGGGCACGGATAAAATTAATTACAGATGGTGATGTTGCGGCAGCCATTAACACAGCCTTTGAAGATACGGGTGTTGATATTTTGCTAGGTTCCGGTGGTGCACCAGAAGGAGTACTAGCAGCAGTTGCCCTCAAATGCCTTGGTGGAGAATTACAAGGAAAGTTACTCCCACAAAGTGAAGAAGAACTAGCCCGTTGCAAAAAAATGGGGATAGACAACATTCATCGAGTTTTACGAATGGAAGACTTAGTAAAAGGGGATGACGCGATTTTCGCTGCAACAGGTGTAACCGATGGAGAGCTTTTGAAAGGTGTTCGTTACAAGGGAGCGGTTGGAACGACTCAATCAGTTGTAATGCGTGCGAAGTCTGGTACAGTCCGATTTATTGATGGGAAGCATCTCCTGACCAAAAAACCAGATCTCGTTATCCGTCCTTAATACTAGATTGTAAACCTTAAATAAACGTTTGTTTAAAAGAGGCGGGGCTGTATCTACTACACCTCGTCTTCCTTTAAATTTAGGCTCTGTTAGTGGCTTGCGTTAACTTTTGTAGGTGTTGCCCGCAGGAAACGAGCTCCTCAAGACAACTTAATACGATAACAGAGCTTAAATTTTAATTGATAGGAAGAAGAGCCAAAGCTCTAAACTACATCCTCACTAAACTCGTCACTAATTGTGTTGTTGCACCTTTTAGAAGTGAAGGAAATCTTGATTAACATAGAAAAAACGAAGGTTTCCCTTGAACAATTAATTATTTTATGCTTTGATTATAATATAGTGATTATCTGTCTATGCTAGTAAAAACTGCGAGATACAACTAGAATGGGAAATGGGTTGATATTACCCATAATAGTTTTTCAAACGCACATTACCTCATGTAACTTCTCAAGGCTTCAATCCTAAAAGACTCCAGAATCAGAGGACAAACAACTTACAAGCCAAAAAATTAGCATCTTAAAAAACTAAAATTTTTCCGCGCGTAATCAATGAATCTGACCCTTAAACATGATTTACCTACAGGAGAAATATCAGAACTTGAGATCGGTACATAGGCGAAGACGATTAAGTAATATTAAATATGGAGAAAAGGTGTGATCAATCACATGGGTGTTACATTAAAAGAATTAGAGCAAATGAAGCTCAAGGAATTATATGAAATGGCAAGAGAAGTAAAAGTTCAATACTACAGCACATTAACGAAAAAGGAACTTATTTTTGCTATTATGAAAAAGCAAGCCGAGCAAGAAGAATTAATGTTCATGGAAGGTATCTTAGAGATAGTTCCTACGGAAGGCTTTGGATTCCTACGTTCTAACACGTATAAACCAAGTTCGCAAGATATCTATATATCCGCTTCTCAAATACGTCGTTTCGATTTAAGGAACGGAGATACAGTTTCTGGAAAAGTTAGAAAACCTAAAGAAAATGAACGATATTACGGATTACTTCAAGTTGCAGCAGTCAATGGGGAAGACCCGGAGATGGCAAGACAGCGGCCGCATTTCCCGCAGTTAACACCGCTATATCCTCAGAAAAAAATGACTCTGGAATCTGCTCCTCACTTAGTAGCATCCCGCGTTATTGATATGGTTGCTCCTGTTGGATTTGGCCAACGTGGTTTAATTGTTGCCCCACCTAAGGCAGGTAAAACAATTCTACTACAAGAAGTTGCCAACAGTATTGCTGAGAATCACCCTGATATAGAGTTAATGGTATTACTTATTGACGAGCGCCCAGAGGAAGTAACAGACATGGAACGCTCTATCAAAGGTGAGGTCGTAAGCTCCACGTTTGATGAAGTTCCAGAAAACCATATTAAAGTGGCTGAGCTCGTGCTAGACCGTGCCATGCGTTTAGTCGAGGCTAAAAAAGATGTAGTTATCCTAATGGACAGTATCACTCGTCTTGCCAGAGCTTATAACTTAGTTGTACCTCCAAGTGGCCGTACGTTGTCCGGTGGTATCGACCCAGCCAGTTTCCATCGCCCGAAACGGTTCTTTGGAGCTGCTAGAAATATTGAAGAGGGTGGCAGTTTAACGATCCTTGCTACAGCCCTTGTGGACACAGGCTCTCGAATGGACGACGTTATTTACGAGGAATTTAAAGGAACAGGAAATATGGAAATTCACTTAGACCGTAAATTGTCTGAGCGTCGTATTTTCCCGGCCATCGATATCCGCCGATCCAGCACCCGCCGCGAAGAGCTATTATTGCCTAAGGATCAAATTGAGAATTTATGGGCGATTAGAAAAACCATGAATGACCAGCCGGAATTTTTGGAGCGCTTCTTGAAAAAGGTTAGACAAACGAAAACAAATGAAGAATTTTTCAAAGCCTTTGAAGATGAAAAGTCAGGGAAGCCCCGTGCAAGAACGCCACTTTCCTAAAAAGTGATTGTGCAATTGGCACCCCCTTAAAGTTTGAAGAGGCGAGCCAGTTGTCAACTCCAATAATTAACAGCAATTAATTGGTGAATTTGTCAACTGTGAGGTTGCAAATTCGCCTTTAACTTGATATAATTTTGACATGTGTGAAATTGGTGTTAGTAACCCTGACATCAATATTTGTAACTCTGTTTCGAAAGACTCAGGGCGGAAGGAGATGAAAAGAATGAGACCAGATATCCATCCAAAACATCAAAAAGTTGTTTTTAAGGATACAAGCACAGGTTTTATGTTCTTAAGCGGTTCAACAAAGTACTCTAGTGAAACAATCGAGTGGGAAGATGGTAACACTTATCCATTAATCAACGTCGAGGTATCCTCCGACTCTCACCCATTCTACACTGGACGTCAAAAGTTCGCCGATGCTGGTGGCCGTGTGGAACGCTTCAAAAAAGAAATACAACCGCAAGTAATACTAATGAAACGGGTAAGCTTAGCTTGCTCGTTTTTTTATTTAGGGAAAATCTATTAGTCGATAATGCCTTTTATAAGAAAGCTTGGGG
>JAJOJL010000038.1 GCA_021208645.1 Bacillus sp. (in: firmicutes)
GTCCAGTGACGATGGCGGAAAGGTCACACCCGTTCCCATGCCGAACACGGTAGTTAAGCTTTCCAGCGCCGATGGTAGTTGGGGGTTTCCCCCTGTGAGAGTAGGACGTTGCTGGGCAAATAAAAAAAGACATTCTCAATAGAGAGTGTCTTTTTTGTATTTTTAGTAAAGAATGTTAAGTAAAATTATGTCTAAAATGTGACAACGGCGGGTAAAGTACCAAATTCCGCGGGTAAACTGACTTTTTCCGCGGGTAATGCAGCAATTAGGGCGGGTAAACACACCAAAACGGCGGGTAATCCCTCGTATACTAAAACATACATTCAATGAAAATTAGTAAAGCCGTTCAAATCGGTTAATTCCATATCTAAAACCGCTAGACAACACATCAATCGTAGAGTAAAACCACTCCAACATCGGTTAACAACTATCAAACTTATGTAAAACTTACCTGAAAAACGAAAAAAATGCTTGATTATATTAAAAATAAAAAAAATTGCCGACAGCACCAGCAGAATGAACTTCCACTCAAATGCCACGACAACCTAGTTAAAACACTACCTAATCATTTAGGAAACAACATCCTTCGGCCTGTTCCCACTTCCACCACTTAATAAATCTGAAAACACCTTATACAGCAACGACTTAATTTTTTCAAAACGAAGTAAGTCTATCTCCGACGGTTTTAAGCTACTGGGCAATTTTTCGGGCAGGTAAAGCTGCCGGTTTATTTCTAGCTGAATCCAAGGAATATGTCCTTTTGTACCGTGGTATTTTGTAATAAACCCGCCACGGAAGGGATCATTTAATGTAACTAAAGGGACGGTTAGATCTCTGCCAACAAAATCTGTAAAGTGTTGTTCTATTAAACTTTTAAATAGTATAAGCATTTCTGCTGGGGCAGATAATGTGTCACCAATAAACTCACCATTTGTACCGCCTCGATTACTAATGCAGAACAGAGGTCGATGATCAGCAGTTTTCGTAGTATGCAATGATCCTTTCGTTGCCCCTGGACTGACGGCCAACATGGAATGACAATCAATCCCGAGAACTACTTTTCCGTTAGAAGCTGCTTTTTCTAGACGAAGATGGTAGCTTGAATGATAATTACGAATCAGCTGCTCTACATCTCCAGGCGGAAATCCACATTTCTGTTTCCAGACGACTTTTCCAGCAACGGACAAAAGCTTTACAACCCCGTCAGGATTCCCTGGAGGGAGGTCATCCGCTGAACGGTTTAAATCAACAACGATTCGCGCTAGATCTGTATCTACATATTCTTCCACCACCCCGCGAAAATCGTAGAGTTCACGGGTCCAGGTGTCACTATCTAGTAAAATTTCTTCCTTACTTAGTAAACAGAAAGGGCGAAGGTTTGGTGGAATTAATAGGCCACCGTGTGGAACAGAAAGTAAGAGGGGGAGCTTTCCCCCCTGTTTTATCATGTTTCCTGCCCTTTCAAGTAAAGGGCCAGTAACAAAGTCCGTTGAACTAATTCTTGACGGTGAATTGCTTCGTTTGGTGTATATAACCCTTTGCTAGCAGGAGCAATGCCGCATACGACAGGAATATCTCTAGGTACTTCACCGGCAGCGGTTGCTAATAGACTAGATTCTACTCCAAATGGAAT
This sequence comes from Bacillus sp. (in: firmicutes), assembly GCA_021208645.1. Classification (GTDB taxonomy): domain Bacteria; phylum Bacillota; class Bacilli; order Bacillales; family Salisediminibacteriaceae; genus Evansella. The sequence continues at coordinate 1,634 of JAJOJL010000038.1, forward strand.
ATTCCATTCACTACTTATATTTTTTAACTCTTTTATAATCGGATTGTTCTTTTTTCTTAATAAGGAAGGTCTTTCTTCTATTTTTTCCACAAAAGAATTCATTCCTTGTGAGCTGAATTTAAAGCTTTCCCTCACTTTATCCTCTGCTTCCATTGCCAGCTTATCGTTGAGATACGTGATAACAACGGTGGCGTGCACACGGTGAGGTAATAGAACACTGTATCTCTCTGAATATACATCTTGAACAGCAACAGTCAACTTTTTTATCGGAGTTGGAAATTTCCTTTAATTTTTCCGCTTGATCAATAAAATAACTTAATACATCCAATTGTTTAGAATGTTTCCCAACGCGTAATGGGTCCCCTTCAACCGTGATGCTGTATTTTTTAGAACCCCTTCGTTGGTCTGATACTTTCCCACCTATAAAACCTGGCTGTAATACAATAACTTCTTTCGCCTCTTTGGCAGCTTTCCTTAATGAGGCACTACTGTATCGCATTCCTCTACCTTCGTCTGAGTAAAAGAATACGCCGATTTTTTTCTTTGCCAACAACTTTTGCTCTTTTAACGCATTTAATGCACTTAATAACGTCACTAACCCACCGCGGCTAGAGGCAATCCCTTCTCCATAAATCCACTCTTGCTCCGTTCGGAAAGGGATAGGAAATCCGCTGCGTTCACCAGGGATGTCGATAGGAAGTACGAATAAGGTTCCATCTTTAAATCCTGCTTTTGTTTCCCATGTCCATGCAGAACGGCCATTGGAATGTGCCTCGCATTGTTTAAGACCTAGTTTCTTTAGTCGGTCATCTAACTTCCGCTTAATAGTGCTTAATCCAACTGGGTCTTGAGTCCAGCTAGAGATATTCGTCCACGCCTTAAGATCAGCTTCGATCTTATCTCGGTTTTGCGTAATGGAATTAAAGATACGTATGGACTCGTTTGTTTCTGCTTCACTGCTGTTATCATTTAAGAAGTAGGGACCAAAATATCGTTCACACGTAACATCGATGAGACGATTCATTAAATCTGTATAATTTAAGCCCATTTTATCTGCTGCAAAAACAAAGGAGCCGTCTGCTCCAAGACTGGCCATGGAGTTTACCTCTAAAATATAAGGGTTACCATCCTTATCGATGCGGAAATCTACACGTGCGCTGTCATAGCAACCTAAAGCATTAAAGGTATCGATGGCAAGTTGTTGAATCCGCTTTGTTTCTTCCTCAGTGAGACTTGCAGGGCAAACTTTCTCTACGGTTCGACCGCTTTTATTCTTTTTATCTTCGTATGTGTAAATTTGTTCTCCTTCACCGAAAACAAGTTCCACAGGTGGGAGGGCTTCCACAGGGTTGTTTCCTAACAGGCCTACATTCACTTCCCTGCCTTCAATATATTCTTCTACTAATGTTGGTGAATGGAAGGTATCATAGATTGTCTGAACCCCTTCTCGCAGTTCCTCTTCGTTATGGACGATTCTTAAGCCGAAGGAAACGGCTTCGTCTTTAGGCTTAACTATCAACGGATAATTCAAGTTGTCTTGAACAGGTGAATCAGGTTTATCCATGACAGTAAATTTAGGGGTAGGTAACCCTTTTTGAATAAGGATCATTTTCGTCACTACTTTGTCTAAGGCAAGGGCATGTGTTTCAGGTCCAGAGCCTACATAAGGCACTCCTAACATTTCAAGAATCCCTGGAACATGCATGTAACGACCTTTTCCCTGAATGCCGTAGCTTAAGTTAAACACGAGTCCTGGCCGCTCTCCGGAAATGACGGAAGGCATGAAATCTTCTAACTTAGCAATGATGTTTTTATCACCTTCAAAGGTTTTTACTTGATGGCCTCCTGAGACTAAAGCGTCTTTTATATTTTTAATGGTTTCGAGCCCGTATTTCTCTCGGTTGAGGGTTCCGAACAGGTTAATAACTGCTTGGCTTTCCCGGTTGTACACGATTGCGATTTTCATTGCATACACCTCTCTTTTTAAAGTTTAGAAGGACCTTTGGCAGTTCCGTCTCGCCGGGGGTCAGCAACTCCGAAAAACGGCTCTCCTTTCTGTAGTGGGATTTGAACCCCTTGGACGCAGCCTAAGTAAAAGCTGTATGGACCACGGTTTTTAAGTTGAAACCCAGTTGTTGTCAAAGAGCGCAGTACTTCTTGATTAAATCGTTTTTCTTCTATTTGCAGTTGCCCTGTATCAGATGAATGGAATCGCGGTGCCGCAATGGCAGTATCGAGACCTTCCTGTTTGTCAATGATTCTTGTAATTACTTGAGCCAAGGAGGTCGAAATACGAGCACTGCCAGGACTTCCTAATAAGAATCTGGGTAAACCGTTTTTAAACATAAGAACAGGTGCAACACTGCTCCAAGGTTTTCCACCAGGTAATAAATAATAAGGGTGGGTCATGTTTTTATACTCAAAGGCACTCATGTAATTGTTATAAAAAAATCCTAGCCCATCGGCCATCGTTTTACTGCCAAACACAAGCTCAATGGATTGGGTAATACCGACCGCATTTCCGTCCTTGTCTACAACCGATAGGTGGGTAGTTTCTCCTGAGTGAGGGGGCGGCGGGTATTTTTCCTGTAACGCATAACTGCATATATCATATATTCGATTCGTCAATTCTTTCGCATAGCCTTTGTCAGACATCATCTGATTGACCGATTGTAAAAAATAATCGGGATGGATGGGTACACGCTGGCGGTTAATTAACGCGAATCGGAAAGCAAGGGCGTAGATTACCGCTCCTACAGGGTCTTCTGAGTCAAGCAGTTCAGGTGGGAAGCCTTCCAAGGTATTTAATATTTGGATCAATACTCTCCCTGCCCCAGGTGGTGGAAAGGTGTATATATCATATCCACGGTACGTATTAGCAAGTACCTCCCGCTCCACAGGTGCTGGTATTTGGCAAAGGTCTGCTGCTGTGATGAGTCCTCCCCTATTTTTCATATCTTCTATAATTTTCATTCCTATACTGCCAAGATAAAAGTCTTGCCAACCGCTGTCCGCCATTATCTCGAGACATTGGGCCAACTCAGGTTGCTTAATTAACTTACCAGTCCGTTTTGGTTCACCATTTTCAAAAAAGTTTTTGACGATGCCTGGATCCTGGCTTAAATGTTCCGCTTCCTTTTTCAGGAGGCGATGAATTAAAGGAGTGACCGTAAAACCTTCTTTAGCTGCCTCAATGGATGGGGCTAATACGTCCTTAAAGGAAAGCTTTCCGTATTTTTCTTGCATATAACCTAATGCTGCTGGTGTAGATGGGACAGTTGATGATTTTATCCCGAGCTTTATAGGTTTTTCCGGTGTCTTCATTGGTTGTACATTAAAGGGTGCTCGAGAAGAGCCGTCGAGAACGAATACCCTGTCCTGTTCCTTAAGGTAAAGGAGGGCCATCGATTGTCCCCCTAAACCAGAGGCTTGAGGTTCCGTTACTCCTAGGCATAGGGCAGCAGCGACAGCAGCGTCAACGGCATTTCCCCCTTTTTCAAGCATTTTCACTCCCGCTTCCGTGGCATAGCTGGAGGCAGTGGAAACCATTCCGTAATAACTATGTGCAGATGAAATTTTTACGTTTCCCTTTTTCATCCTTCTCCCCATTCCTAGCATGATGCTCTAATTTATTTCAAAAATAATAGTATATCGTTTTAAATATTTTATCACACCAAAGGAACAAATGATCATGGCAACTAAAAGGTGATTGAGTCAAGTATTAGTGGGCAATTTTTCTGGAAGAAAATAATGCCTCTTTTTGCTCGTTGTTTTGATAGCGCTTTCTCGATTTCTTGGTTTTACTTTTGTTGTGTAAATTAGCTTTTTTAAA
>JAJOJL010000001.1 GCA_021208645.1 Bacillus sp. (in: firmicutes)
TGCCAACCCTCTTGTAAAAATGACTGAAAACTATGTATGATAGACCATGTATTGTCCATTTTTATATTCATTCTCCTTCTTTAACTATAGTGTAGCAATGCATATTCTTTGTACTCCAAATTGTAGCTTAGATGAGCAAGAAGAAGCAAGGGGACGGTTCCGGTGCTTCCAGGAAGCACCGAAACCGCCCCTTGCATCCATATCAAAACATAAAGGATGTTGATCCTATGAGTATATTAACTGTAAAAAATTTAAGTCACGGCTTCGGTGACCGTGCCATCTTTAACAATGTATCCTTTCGACTATTAAAGGGAGAGCACATCGGTTTAATCGGTGCCAACGGGGAAGGTAAATCCACCTTCATGAATATTATTACCCGTCAATTGGATCCTGATGATGGGAAAATTGAATGGGCGAAAAATGTCCGGGTCGGGTTTCTCGATCAGCACACGGTGTTGGCAAAAGGACAGACGATGCGTGACGTTCTCAAAAGTGCCTTTCAATATTTATTCGATCTAGAGGCAGACATGAATGCCATGTATGAAAAAATGGGGGATGTTACTCCAGAAGAAATGGATAAGTTATTAGAAGAAGTTGGCGTCATTCAAGATATGCTCACGAACAATGATTTTTACACAATCGACGCAAAAGTAGAAGAAGTAGCCCGCGGACTAGGCTTAGACGAAATCGGTCTCGACCGTGATGTGAATGACCTGAGCGGAGGACAACGCACAAAAATCCTTCTGGCAAAGCTCCTGTTGGAAAAGCCCGATATCCTTTTATTGGACGAGCCGACCAACTACCTAGACGAACAGCATATTGAATGGTTGAAACGCTATTTGCAAGAATATGAAAATGCCTTTATTTTAATTTCACACGATATTCCATTCCTCAATAGTGTAATCAACTTGATTTACCATATGGAGAATCAGGAGTTGAACAGATATGTGGGCGACTATGATCACTTCATGCATGTATACGAAGTGAAAAAACAACAACTAGAATCTGCCTATAAAAAGCAGCAACAAGAAATCTCAGAGCTGAAGGATTTTGTTGCGAGAAACAAAGCTCGTGTAGCCACTCGTAACATGGCCATGTCTCGTCAGAAAAAGCTGGACAAAATGGATGTTATTGAGCTTGCTAAAGAAAAACCAAAGCCAGAATTCCACTTTAAAATGGCTAGGACACCGAGTAAAACGATCTTTGAGACAAGAGACCTCGTAATTGGATATGATGAGCCATTATCACAGCCATTGAATTTACGTATGGAACGGGGACAAAAAATTGCCCTCGTTGGTGCTAACGGTATCGGTAAAACAACATTACTAAGGAGCTTACTTGGAGAAATTCCACCAATCAGCGGTAAGGTGGAACGGGGAGAATTCCTAGAAATCGGTTACTTCGAACAAGAAATTAAAGTGGAAAACCAAAACACTTGCATAGAAGAAGTGTGGAGTGAGTTCCCTAGCTTCAATCAAGCGGAAGTTCGTGCCGCATTAGCAAAGTGTGGACTTACAACAAAACATATTGAAAGTAAAGTGTCCGTTTTAAGTGGCGGAGAGAAAGCAAAAGTTCGTCTATGCAAATTAATTAATAATGAAACAAATATCCTAGTTCTCGACGAGCCTACCAACCATTTGGATGTGGACGCCAAGGAAGAGTTAAAGCGTGCGTTAAAAGCCTATACTGGAAGCATTCTGTTAATCAGTCATGAGCCAGAGTTTTATCAAGAAGTAGTTACGGATATATGGAACGGGGAAAACTGGACAACGAAGATTTTTTAATTATAAGGAAAAGGGTGTTTAAAAAAGCGGTTATGCTTTTAGACACCCTCATTTTTATATTAGTCTAGTTTTTTTGATGGGCATGTACAAATCCATCCCAGCTATGTGCTCAAATTCCCCATTGAACTGAAGATGTTCCTCCAGCCATTGATGATTTCCTAATGTATATTTACTATCCTTTAACCATTCACTAAACCGCTCCCAAGTATATGCTATATCGCAACCAGAACCTCCCGAAACACCCTTCTTTACTGCACAAACGGCATATAGTCCTCCAGGTAAAATTTTCTCTTTTACTAGTTTATCATCTACTTCATAATAATCTGGAATGGTAACACAAACCTCATACCCATATTCCTTTTGGTCAGGTTTGCTCGGGCTTGGATTATTATATCCAAAGAAACGAAGCTTATGTTTTTCCATATTTAGCCCACTATGTCTAAGCCATTTTGATACTACTTTAAATGCATTGTCCTCAGGTTCTTGGCCGAAAAAACAGTAGTATGCTACTTTCATTGGCTCTAATTCTTTTAAAATCTTTATTTCCGGAAACCTCTCTAGTAACTCTGGATTTTGTATATCGAAATATTTGTCCATAACATTTACCCTCCTAAAACAATAATCTTGTTCATTCCTTTTAAAATCCGTAGGACTACACCCGACAATTCGCTTAAATGCCCTTGAAAAACTATCACCGTTCTCATAACCGTACTTCAAGGCAATTTCTAGTAAGTTAAGTTGACTACTTTCCATCTCTTCTACTGATAAACTTATTCTTCTTCGGCGAATATAATCTTTGACTGTATGACCAGTTAACGCAAAAAACAGTCTATAATAGTTTGCTAAAGACATATAAGCTGCAGCTGCTACTTTAGAAAGTTCAATTTTGTTTTCTAAATTCTCTTCTACATAATCAATTGAGCGCTGAATTCTTTCATAATAATTCATAGGGGAGCACTCCTCATACTAGATAATTATCATACTTCCATTTTATCAGTACCCATAGGAACTAATCCCGTCCTTTTTTCTCAAAATAAAAAAGTCACCGGCATTATTGACGGTGACTGTTGAAGCTATTCATTTCGGTCTTTCCAACTCAAAAACTTCCCCTTGCTTGGCATATTCTTTCCCACCAAGCCTTGCTATCGGCCTTAACAAGTTTGAATCTACTTTCCCATCCGATCCATAAACCTCTTCAGAAACATGATACTTCACCACGCGGCCGATAATAAAGTCCGTTATTGTATCCCCTTCTTGGAAAGTTAGATGCTTTTCCAACTTACATTCAAAACGTACAGGGGATTCCTTTAAACCTGGCACCTTCACCACATCACTTGCCACCGCAGTCAAACCAACCTTCTCGATCTCACTTTCATCTGGTGGTAGATTCGCTGCAGTTTCATTCACGGCAGCAACATTATTTTCATCCGTCAGGTGAACCACAAATTCCCCTTGCTCCAATATATTTCTTGCCGTATCCTTGTGCACCCCTGCTTTACGGCCAATGGAGATGGATAGGAGTGGTGGCTCAGCTGATACAATGTTAAAAAAGCTAAACGGAGCCCCATTTAAGGTGCCATCTTTCCCTTGGGATGTGACAAAGGCTATGGGCCTCGGCATCACCGTTGTCGACAGTAATACGTAATTCTCCTTTTTGGACAATTCCTTTGGATCAATAGATTTCATGAAGCATTACTCTCCCTTCATGTATTTTTTATACCAAGCAGCTGCGTTATCCACTTCGTCTCTCGTTAACTGATGACCCATATTCGCCCAGAAAACTTCCACTTCCGCTCCTGCCTTCGAAAGGTCACTCTCTAAATCCTTTGTTTCCTGTGCCGGACAAATAGGATCATTTACACCTGCACCAATAAATACAGGTAATCCAGTTAATTCTGGCAGTTCGATCCCCCGGCGTGGTACCATGGGATGAAGAAGTACCGCTCCATTTAATACCTTCCCATAATGGTACAAAAGACTCCCTGCTATGTTCGCACCGTTAGAATAGCCTACTGCTGTGACCTGATTACGATCAAACCCGTAATCTTTTGCCGACTGATCAATGAAGTCATTTAATTCTTTTGTGCGAAAAATTAAATCCTCTTCGTCAAATACCCCCTCTGCTAACCTTCGAAAAAACCGATTCATTCCGTTTTCATCCACGTTTCCCCTTACACTAAGTACCGAAGCTTCCGGATCAATCATATCTTTTAATGGTAACAGATCCTTCTCATCTCCCCCTGTTCCGTGTAGCAATAAAAGCGTATTGTTATTTCCTTCTTTACCTTGTTGATAAATATGTTTCATTTTATTCACCCTCCATCATTATCAATTCCCTTTAATACAACTAGCTAATCTGACATTCACAAAAATAGCTTTCTAAAAGTTAGTATCTTTATTTTATTACAATTAACCTCTTATGACAAAAATAATGATCGATTAATAATACCTTACTATTTGTTAACAAAATATACATTTAATCGTCAAATTTATGTAAAGTCTCAAGACCTTGTTCAATTCTTCACAATGATACACTATAAATAGAAGAGGCATTTCCCTAAAATTATTTATCTAACGCCTCTATTATTCTACCTTCCGAGGTGATTTAGTATGAATAAACTTACAGCAGAGAATAATACTTCCCCCCAAAAAAAATCGACCGATACTAATTGTTTTTGGCAAGGCTTCTGGCAATTAGCTGACCCTAAAATCTGGGTTGCGTCCACTGTGCCCATGCTAATAGGGGTAGGACTTGTTATAAGTAATCAAATTCCATTTAGCTTCTTATGGTTTCTTATTGCCCTTGTTGCTATCTACCTCATTGAGATAGGTAAAAATGCAGTCAATGAAGCTGTCGATTTCCGTTCCGGAGTAGATCTTCATGTTACTGATAAGCATAAAACAGACTTTAGCGGTGGTAAAAAAAACGCTCGTTGATAAGAAGCTTACCCTAACTCAAGTGAACTGGATAAGCATAATCACCTTAACAACCGCATTTATTATTGGCTTAAGCATCGTACTTTTTAAAGAAAGTAATATTCTTTGGATTGGTCTTGCTGGGATGGCCTTAGCCATATTCTATAGTCTGCCTCCGTTTCAGTTTGCTTATAAAGGATTAGGAGAGGTTGTCGTTGCCGTCACTTTTGGTCCTTTAATGGTCAGCGGTGTATATGTTTTAATGGCTGGAACAATTGACTGGTCACCAATACTAGTTTCTATACCAATTGCATTTTTAATAGCCAATGTCCTGTGGATCAACCAATACCCCGATTACGAGGCTGATGTTAAAGGTAACAAGCGAAATGGTGTCGTTAGATTAGGTAAAGAAAAAGGAATCATTGTTTATGCCTTACTCTTCATTCTTGCTTATGCAATGTTCATCGTCTTAGCCGTCTATTTCCAAAATCCATTATGGATTTTTGGGTTCATGACAGCTCCAATAGCTTTCAAAGCAGTATCTATTGCAAAGAGAGAATATAATAATACACAAAAACTAGTACCAGCAAACGAAAAAACAGTTCAAATATTCATGTTAAATGGGATTATTATGTTTTTATTAACTCTCTCAAACTTACTGTTTTAATAACCATACACTTTATAGAACATAGCAAAACAGCTCCCTCTTTGCCGTTCGAGGGAGCTGCTACCTAAGTAAATAAACTATTGCTGTAACGTATTATTGTACCTTAGAGTGAGTATTTTCTTTTTCTAAAAACAAGCGGATTTCTTCAGGGGTGATTCCTAGTTGTCTAGCTTCCTCCAGCAGTTGCACCCATTCTTCATCAAGCTGATTTTTGATGATATTTACAACTTTCTCCATACCTTCTACTTTCCCCTTTCGAATTTACCAACCAGGAAGCTCGGCCGTCATTGGAAGTATGTACCAGTAGACCCGTCGCTTTGCGCCCCTATTTTTCAATAGGTTTGCCCTTTTCTAGAAGGATTTTTTTGCTACTTATTTTTTTTGCAAATCTCTACTCACAACAATCTGTTACAGTTTATGGTTAGTATCCACTATATAGAACCCTTCTCCCCCCTTTTTACGAAATCAAAACATTAAATATTGTCTGATAATTAATATAATATAATTTGGTTAAAGTTAGGTAAAAATTTAAAAATAAATTTAAAATTATATTTATTTTGTGTTCAGCTTATAACCAAAACCTCTTACGGTTTTTATTATTCTTGGCTTAGCAGGATCTTTTTCAATTTTCCTGCGCAGGTTACTGATATGAACTAATACAGTTTTTAAGTCCCCAATGCTGTCAATTCCCCAAATTGAGTCATATAACTGCTCTGCGCTAAATACATGATTAGGATTTTCCGCTAACATTAGTAATAGCTGTAGCTCTTTAGTATATAAGGAAACTGCTTTTCCATCAACAAAAACATCATAACTCTCCAAGTCTATCGACAAATGTTCATGTGTAAAAATTCGTTTCGTCTGCGCCTCCGTTTCTTCTATTGACCAACGACGCAAATTTGCTTTAACCCTGGCATCTAATTCCTTTAAATCGAACGGTTTAGTAATGAAATCGTCTCCACCAACCTCAAGCCCCCTCACCTTATCTGCTGGGGCCCGTTTGCTACTGAGAAAAAGAACTGGTGCATTAGAAACAAGCCGAATTTTTTCACAAATTTCATAGCCTTCTAACCCCGGAAGTACAACGTCTAACAGGATGAGGTTGGGCTTCTTAGAATCTACTATGTCTAAAGCTTCATGTCCATTGGAAGCTGTAAAAACTTGATATTCCTTTCTGAAGTATAATGCTGTCAATTCCCGTATATCCTCATCATCTTCAACAATTAAGATTTTCTCCCTATTCATTCACTTCTCCCCCCACAAGACAAGACTACGTCAATAACTCAACGGTAGTAGCTAACATAATTCCAATTTTATTCCAGAACGAAAAGTTTTTCAATAATTTATTGAATATATAGAATTTTCAGAACGTATTTCAGTTATTTATTGTTCTATTTATGATCATTCTACCAAAGTATAACAAATATTTGCACGTTATACGCCCTACTCCTCACATTGGAATATGGTAGAATAATAGTTAGTGAAATTTTTTAGGGGGTATTTACTATGCTTGATCATGCCCATTCCCTTTTAAAACAGCATTATGGCTACGACAGCTTTCGGCCGGGACAGGAAGCCATCATTACGAATGTAATGAACGGAAATAGAACGATGGGAATCATGCCTACAGGCGGAGGGAAATCTATATGTTATCAAATTCCATCGTTAATCGTACCAGGGTTGACGATTGTCATATCTCCACTTATATCTTTGATGAAGGACCAAGTGGATGAATTAAATGAGCTAGGTATATCCTCAACTTTTATCAACAGCAGTCTGTCAAATCGAGAGGTTAATGAGCGAATCACCATGATGCAATTAGGTCAGTACCGCCTTGTTTACATTGCACCAGAACGACTCGACGGAAACTCTTTCCTTCAAGCCCTATCTGGCTTAGAAGTTTCCTTAATTGCTATCGATGAAGCTCACTGCTTATCCCAGTGGGGACATGATTTCAGGCCAAGCTATATGCGGATACCTGAATTAATTCAAAAGCTTAAAGGGAAGCCAAAAGTTTTGGCCCTCACCGCCACATCCACGCCAGAGGTTACGGTTGATATTTGCCAAGCCCTTGACATTCACCCTGATTATGTTGTCCAAACTGGTTTTGCAAGGGAAAATCTATCCTTCCATATTTTAAAAGGGCAAGACAGGGACGCTTATATAAAAGACTATATTCTTCGAAATAGAAATGCTTCTGGAATAATTTATGCTGCTACACGAAAGGAAGTGGAGCGGTTAGTTGAGTTCCTTAAAACATTGAATATCTCCGTGGGGAAATATCACGGCGGCATGTCCAATGAAGAACGGGAAGAAATGCAGGAGAAATTTGTTTACGATCAGCTTCAAGTCATGGTAGCAACCAACGCCTTTGGAATGGGAATAAACAAATCAAATGTACGCTTTGTCATCCACTATCAGCTCCCAAGGAATATTGAAAGCTATTATCAAGAAGCCGGACGTGCCGGACGTGATGGAGAGAAGAGTGAGTGTATTCTTCTCTTTTCTCCACAAGACATTCGTATTCAACAGTTCCTCATTGAACAGACGAACATGAGTGAAGATAGGAAAGAAAATGAATATCGCAAGCTTCAAGCAATGACAAACTACTGCCATACAGAAAGTTGTCTTCAATCCTACATCTTAAGTTATTTTGGTGATAGGGCAGATTCACCTTGTGGTAAATGCGGTAACTGTAACGATGATCGGGAATCAGAGGACGTTACTCGCGAAGCACAAATGGTGTTTTCCTGCGTCAAACGAATGAAAGAGCGTTTCGGAAAAACATTGGTAGCACAAGTGTTAATCGGATCTAGTGTAAAAAAAATTACGGGAGTTGGACTTCCACCACCTCTCCACCTATGGGTTAATGAAAAATCGTACTCAAAAAGATGTGAGTCAGTTTATTGATTATTTAATTGCCTCTCAATACTTAACCTTAAGTGATGGAAGCTATCCCGTTATTCAGTTAACAGAAAAAGCTGTACAGGTTCTAAAAGGGGATTTAAATGTAGAGCGAAAACAAGAAAAGCAACCTGTTCAAGTAGTAAAAGATCATCCACTTTTTGAACAGCTACGACAGCTTCGGTCTACCCTTGCAAAGGAAGCAAATCTTGCTCCCTATATGATTTTTTCTGATAAAACCTTAAATGATCTATGTGTAAAACTGCCAACATCACCTAGTGATATGCTTTCCGTTAAAGGGGTTGGCGAACAAAAGTATGCCAAATACGGAGAAGCATTCTTAGAAGTAATAACTTCTTTTTTGAAAGATAATCCGGATTTTGAGGGTGAGGAATTTGAGCAAACCATTAATGATGAAAGACCAGCTAAAAAAAGCCGTTCCAGTTATACCAGGTATGGAAAAAACGGCAAGTCACCTTGTAAGTACACAACTATATCAAGAGGGGAAAAGTATCAAAGAGATAGCAGCAATGCGTAATATTGCTACTACCACCGTTGAAGGGCACCTCCTAAAAGGTATGGCAGAAGGCGTGGCAGTAGACCTGTCTCAAGTAATAGATCAGGAAACATTGGAATTGATTCAACGAACAATCAAGGAAGTAGGGTTACAGGAGGGGTTAAAGCCATTAAAAGAAGCCCTTCCAGATGAGGTGAGCTACTTCGCAATTCGTGTTGCCTCACAGCTAAGCTTTAATACTCATTAAAAGAAATTCCCTAATAGAAGGTGTCCTAAAAGTGTTGTAGCTAACCTTTTGGGAGCACCTTCTTTCCTGAAAGAAAATAATACATATTTAATCAATTTAATGGAAATATAAAGGAGGTAATATTTTTAAAAAGGAGCATCTATATTGAATAATTTACACTCATTTGGCTGGTATGCCGCAAGAATTTCCAAACATTTACCGAAAGAAGCTTTCCAACCTGTTCCATCACGCCTTTGGGGAGGTCTTGCCTATTTCATTGTGTGTATAGGTGGATTTCTTATAATAGGCATGCTTCATCTGCCCAGCTATGTTAATTTAGCAGTATCCATCATCATTGGTCTCTGTTTCGCTGGACTTGGCTTTTTAGGGCATGAGATTTTACACGGCACCGTTGTAAGAACACCTTGGCTTCGAGACCTATTAGGGGCCATTGCCTTTTGGCCATTAAACACTGGCCCTCAACTTTGGAGAAAATGGCATAATATGACCCATCATGTCCATACCCAACATGATGAGCTTGACCCAGACTCATGGCCATCCATTAATAAACTTGCAAAGATGAAGCTGTTTTCCTGGGTATACCGTCTACCCCAGTCTGTTCGCTCAACATTTGCTTTCTTGACTCTAGCTGTCCAGTTTAGTGCCCATTCAATGAAATGTTTTCAACTTTACATAAAAGAATTTCAGCCACGGAAAAGACCGAAGGTTTGGGTTCAGGCAATTCTACCTTGGACAACTTGGATTGCCTTACTACTAATCATGGGATGGGAAAGTTGGCTTCTAGCTTACTTAATCCCGTTATTTATCGCCAACTTTATTGTCATGGCCTATATTTCCACTAACCATCGGTTGAATCCATTAACGGATGTCAATGATCCACTGGCTAACAGTTTGACAGTAACGGTACCAAAGTGGGTAGATGCTTTGCATTTTAATTTCTCCTACCACACCGAGCATCATATATTTCCAACTATGAGTCCGAAATATTATCCACTAGTAAAGCAACATATTAAAGCATACTGGCCAGAGCGTTATCATGAAATGCCAATGCAAAAAGCTCTCATTGCTTTGTGGAAAACACCTCGTGTCTACTTTCAAGAACATGAATTTGTGGATCCAAAAGGACAAAGAATCATTGGTTCATTAGGCAATGGCTTAAATGTTGATAATATTCAATTCAAGAAAATTGATCTGCATTTTGACACAGGTCTAGAAGACAATCTAAAAGGCAAACACAGTCAAACAGAGGAACTTTGATCTACTACAGTATTAGAAAAGGTAGAAAAGCCACCTAATTTAAGCGGTGGATTTTTTGCGTTCCCTAGCTAATAAGGATTTTCTTGATAAAAGTAATTTGGCTTAACGAGCTTATTTCTGTAAGGCTTATGGAAAATATGGGTTGTGGCAGGAGATATAGGAGGAATGAGCCAACTCCACATGCCCGTTAACTCTCTGCCTTTTGCTGTTTCCTGTTTTTCAAACTGCTTAAACTGTTCTGCTGCCGTATGATGGTCCACAATACTGACACCAGCTTTTTGAAAGGAATAGAGGACTGCACGGTTTAATTCTACCAACGCTTTATCTTTCCATAAGTAACTATTTCTGCTGGTGTCCAACCCCATAATTGAAGCTACCTTTGGCAGCATGTTATAACGGTCACTATCAGCGAGATTTCTTGCACCAATTTCTGTCCCCATATACCATCCGTTAAAGGGCGCTGCGGAATAGTCTATCCCACCGATTTCCAACTTCATATCAGAGATGGCCGGGAGAGCGTACCATTTTAACTGTAAATCATCTAACTCCTTTATTTCAGGGTGATTAAGTCCCACTTCTAAAATAATATCTTTCCTTACTTCCCTCCAAACAGGCTCTCGTCCATGGACTTGAATGACATGAGGTAAAATATCAAAATCTGTTTTCTTTCCTTGCCAACCCAAATCCTCACATACCTTAGTAAACGGTATAGACATGGGATCACCAACATTCCCCGATTCTGTTTCGTAACCAGCATAGCGAATAAGTTGATGATTCCATATTCTCACACTGTCATCACCTTCACTATTCTTCGGTGAAAAAATCGTTATGGTGGGCTTTATTTTTCCACCATTCGTAGCTTCTTCAATGTGACTTTCCAATGCGTTAAAAATTTCTTCTTCGTCATTTAAATGACGGGCATCCCGTACATGAAGCGTATCCCAAAACAGTCTACCAATACACTTATTGCTGTTTCTCCAAGCCATTTTCGCACCATGCTCCAGTTCTTCATATGTATGAGTGTAGACACCTGTCACTTTTATTTCATCTTCAATTTCAGCTAGTCTAGGTCCAATAGCTTCTTCTTTATGTAGCTCTAAATAACATGTTTCAACAAACATTTTTGCTTCTTCATATAACTGATGCCCCATAGCAGCGTTCCACCTCTCTCCCGAATTATAACTCTTCTCTTACTACCATTTCCCAGCTTTGATTATTATATCAGCAGATACATCGACATTCCCAACTTAGATATTACAAATTTTTCAATATATTTTATTTGCCCAGAGTTCATATCCCATATAAGATAGAACTATATACCATCCATTGGAAATTATATTATATAAATATATTCTCCCATTTAAAATAATACAAATGAATTTCGTGAGACATCATACAGAAGAAAGGAGAGGGTATTTTTGCATATTGGCAATAGATTAAAGAAAATAAGAAGTTTAAAAGGGCTTTCTCAAGTATCTGTTTGTAAAGGAATTGTGTCTCCCTCTCATTATAGCAACATAGAAAGTGGACGATATGAGGCTTCGGAGGATATACTTGAATTAATCGCAGAAAGATTAGCTGTACCATCAAATTATTTAACTGGTATTCACAAAGATTCACTGGAAACAGATGAAGTACTCATTGCTCTAAATGAAATGTTGAATGAGGAAGACGGTAAAGAAGCCATTCAATTCTTACAGGAAAAAACTAAAGAACTACAGTATATTCCATCTATACAACAGGAGATCAGATATTTGTTATCGGTATGTCAGGTTTATATTAAGGAAAGAGATGTAGAAGAAGCTAAAAATTATTATCGTCAACTGTCTTTCTATGTTAATGGTGAAAACATCTCCACCCTTCCGTCTGATTGTATTTACAAATATTATTACGTTTCTGCCTTAATGTCTTATTATGAACGAGATTTTCAAAGTAGTTCTCACCTGTATGAAACAGCCCTGAACTATACAGATTCAGAAGAAGAACGGGGTAGAATTCTGTTTAACTTAGCATTGATTTTCTTTAGTACCAACCAAATACAAAAAGGGCTTTATCACGCCCTCGATGCAAAAAATATTTACTTAAATTTGCACAAATGGAGAAATACAGTAGACACATACGTATTAATTGGTATTTTATATATTGAACTAAAAGAGTTTTCAAAGGGAAAAGATACTCTGGAAAAGGGTTTGAATTTAGCTACTGAACAAGAAATGCTTCCCGCACAGGCAAGGATACTTCATAACCTAGGCGTAATCCATTATAAGCAAAAAGATTTTAAAGCCAGCTATGAGAATTTTCAAAAAAAGCCTACGATTAAAGTTAGAGGTAGACCCTGACGGAGTTTTCATTTCATATGCGTCACTAGCTGAAATTTGCTTAGAAGAACATAATTGGCCCAAATTTGATAGTTTTTTGGAAAAAGCACAAATTGCCGCTAATGGTGATTATGAAACCATGTTAATCCAATCAAAACTTGCAAAAAAACACTATCTATTAGGGCAATTTAAACAATATGAAGTCTTAATGGAAGAAGCACTTATGTACTTTTACAAAAAGGAATATTGGTTTGATCTCTTGGATATCGCTAAAGAATTTGGCGACTATCAGTTAAAAATAGAAGATATAAAAAAGCATATGATTTTCTGAATATGGAACTTCTCGCTAACAATCATATTTATCGAGAAAGTACCAACTAAGTTTTTATTCACCTGTATGTTCTCCTTTAATGAGCATAAATCGTTGTCTATCAACAAAAAGAGTGATGTCCCATGCATCACTCTTTTTGTTGTTTTACTGTACAACGATGTAAGCAATCATCGGACCGTCTTTATCTTTATCGGCATGCATTGGACAAACGAGACGGTAAACCCCTGCCTTTTTTAACTGCAGAGGTACGGTTGTTTCTTGTCCTTTCCTCACAACTCCCTCAATGTTCGTACCCTCGATGTAGAACGGGTGCTCTTTCCCGTTTACGCCATAGATAATTAAGTTTACCTTTTCTCCCTTACCAACAAAAATTGTCCCTGGATCCCACCGATAAGCTTCGATCTCCCTGCCGTCCTCCGTCGTAGTCTTAAACTCACCAGTCACCATGTGGATTTCTCTCACATCACCTTTTTGCCCCTGCCCCATTACTGGTACATCAGGCGAATGAAATAGAGACGATGAAACCCAAACGGATACGATTGCTAGTCCAAATACGAAAAATGCCAAAATCGTTTTCTTCTTGATTACTAAGAAATTCATGTTTTCTCCCCTTTCTTGCAAATGGACCTCTTCCATTCATATATATGCAGGTCACAGGGGAAAACTTGTCTACTTTTTTATAAAAATCGTTTTCTAAAGAACTAATTGCGGTTGTATTTTTACATAAGATAAAAGCCGATAGCCATAATTAAGTAAGCTGCCAACAAGGTTAGTCCCTCGAACCAATTCGTATCGCCATCATTAATAATCATAATGATCAGAAATACAGATAAAATCATGGCAATAAGTGCCTCTCTTGAAAAAAAGTAACAACAACGGTGCAGGAAATATAAGGGACAATAATACTAGCAGAGGTGTAACAAACATGGCTATTTGTAAAGTAGAGCCAACAGCAATTTCTACCGAGATATTTGCCTTGTTTTTTAATGCCATTAGAATGGCCGTTATGTTCTCCGCTGAATTCCCAATAATAGCAACGATAATCACCCCGATGAATACCTCACTCCAGCCAAATGAAGCAGCAACACTTTCAAAGGTATCTACTAACTGATCACTTACAAAGGCAACGGCTATTGCAGCCAAGGCTAAAATGATGATAGAACGCCTCTTATCCCATTCTGGTTCTTCCTCTTCTTGGCCTTCTTCACTCTCCACCACGTAAACGCCTCGGTGGGTAACCAACCTGAAAAACAAAGCGGAAAAATATAAAAGAAGCATGACGATTGCTATTCCAATGCTTAAAGCTAATGTTTCATTTTCCGTAAGTTGAAAAGAAAAGATATACGGAAAGGCAAAGGAAACAACAATAGAAAACATTAGTAAGCCCATGTTGTGCCTTGCATCATGAATATTAAACGACTGCCGTTTATATTTTAAGCCACCAATAAAAAAGGACAACCCGGCAACAAGCAGAAGATTGCTTATTACAGCACCCGTTAGAGATGCAAGGACAATAGTGAGGTATCCAGCTTTCAATGCAAAAATAGAAATGGTTAATTCAACAGCGTTACCAAACGTAACATTCAAAAGGCCCCCTATCCTTGGTCCTGCAATAATCGACAAACTTTCCGTGGCCCTGCCAATATAGGATGCCAAGGCGAGGATAGTAATGGCATAAATTGCAAACATGATGGTAGGATCCCAGTTTAAGAGCGCCCCAATAAGTGAGATGGGAACTCCTGCTGCAGTTGTCCAAAAGAATATTCGGTTCATTGGATGCTCACCTTACTTTCTAGCATTTAAGCGTTAGGTTTTTCTTCAAATGGTGAAAAAATACATGGAGGTTCAGGGGGAAAATAGTGGCGATCTCAGGTCTTTAATTGAGTAAAGAGCAAGATTAAGATAAACGGAAAATTTCCGGTTATATGTAGAATGGAGTTCGTTTTGGGTGCAAATAAGGGAAGATTTTCCGGTTAAGCAAAGCAAAATCGTCCATTTTCGAATTTTTCGAGTCATTAGGCGGAATTTCTCCGTCTATTTGAGCTTTTTTTTTATAACATTTACTAATTAAGCGGAATTTTTCCGTCTATTTATTAAATCAGATGCTTAACTTGATACGAATACACGTCTTTATCTTATCTAAAACGAGAAAAGAGCCCAGCCACAAAGGACTGGACTTACATCGCAATAAGAAACTATAAAAAATTACCCTAGCAATACTTCTCTTTTAACTGGCTATTATAGAGTTTCAAGCGTAAAACCCTTTTTCCTCTAACAACGATTCATGGGTGCCTCGCTCAATGATTTCTCCTTCTTTCAAAATCAAAATTTGATCTGCCTTTTGAATCGTATTCAAGCGATGGGCGATAACAAAGCTTGTTCTTCCTTCCATCAAACGCTCAAGGGCTTCCTGTATTTTAATTTCCGTAACCGTATCTATACTGCTCGTTGCTTCATCTAAGATTAATATTTTAGGATTAGCCAAAACCGCTCTCGCAATGGACAACAATTGCTTTTGTCCTTGGCTGATTCCGCCCCCGTCCGCATCAATTAAAGAATCGTAGCCATCAGGCATTTTCATAATAAAGGAATGGGCATTAGCCACCTTCGCCGCTTCCACCACTTCCTCGTCTGTAGCATCTAAGCGGCCATAACGGATATTTTCCCTAATAGTACCTTGAAACAAAAACGAGTCCTGCAGTACAAACGCCATGTGAGACCTGAGACTTTCCCGCTTAATGTCTTGAATCTCCCTACCATCAATTAATATGCTACCTTCATTGGCATCATAAAAACGAGATATTAAGTTAATCATCGTTGTTTTCCCGGCACCCGTAGGTCCAACAAAGGCCACCGTTTCACCTGGACGTGCATGAAAGCTCACATCGTTCACCGTGTCTCCATCTTTTTCATAGGAGAAAGAAACATTACAAAACTCCACTTCTCCGTAAACATTCTCCACTTCAATGGCATTCTTTTCATCGGAGCGTTCCTCTTCTTCATCAAGAATGTCAAACACCCGCTCTGCACCAGCAATGGCAGAAAGCAACGAGTTGAACTGGTTGGCCAAATCATTTAAAGGTCTAGTAAATTGCCTTGACAGTTCTGTAAAAATTACAATTACCCCGATGGTTACAACCCCATTAAGGGCAAGAATTCCACCGACTCCGGCGATGATGGCAAAACTCAAATTATTAAGGACGTTCATCAGTTTTGGTATAAAACCTGAAAAGGTTTGTGCCCAAAAAGCTGAGGTTTTTAAACTAGCGTTTTTTTCCTTAAATTCAGCAATGACTTTTTCCTCTTGGGAAAAGGTTTTGACAATTCGCTGACCAGACATGGTTTCCTGAATGTGGCCATTAAGCCTCCCTAGGTTCCGTTGCTGTTCCTTAAACAACCTACCGGTACGCTTCGTGATCCATTTCATTCCAAACACCATCGTTGGTACAATCAGCAAAGTAATCAACGTTAGTAACGGACTCAAGTAAAGCATGACTGAAATAGTACCAACGAGGGTCAAAACACTCGTAAAGATTTGAATAACTGAACTATTTAATACGTTACTGACGTTTTCCATATCATTTGTGACACGACTCATTAACTCTCCATGCTGCCGTTTGTCAAAAAAATGGGATAGGAAGTTTGTGTAAATGCTTAAACAATTGTGTTCGCATGGTATAAACTGTTTTTTGTGCGATGCGAATCATCCAGAACGCCTGCTGCCAGGTGGCAAGGGAATGGAGAAAGTAGACGACGGCTAATCCCCCAAGGAGAAGCGTTAACCCGCTCGTGTCTTGAGTGACGATGTATTCGTCGATCCCCCAACCTACCAGGAAAGGGCCTAACAAAGCCATGGAGGAACTTAAAATGACAAGGAACAGAACAAGCATAATCATTCCTTTACTTTCCGATAGATAATACCAAATCCGCTTTAAGGTTCCCCACCAATTTTCAACCTTGGACCTTTGTTTTTTTCCAGACTCCTCCCCTTTTTCCTTCGACGGGGCATAGTCTTTTAAGCTGATCCTTTCATGCTGAAAGGGCTCTTTTAGTTTACTAAGCATGGTGCATCCCCCCATCTCCAAATTGGGATTGATAGATTTTTTGGTACAGGGAGCAAGTTTTCATTAATTCTTCGTGCGTCCCCTTAGCAAGAAGACGGCCATCATCTAATAGTAAAATCGTATCTGCATTCATGGTCGTACTCATTTTTTGTGTAATCATTAATGTGGTACAGGAATATTCCTTTAATGCCTGCAACAGCTTTTGCTCAGTTTTCACATCTAATGCACTGGTACTATCGTCTAAGAGAAGTATTTTTGGATTCCTTACTAATGCTCTCGCAATGGACAAACGCTGCTTTTGGCCCCCTGACAAATTCACACCCTTTTGCCCGAGCATCGTGTCAAACTTGTTTGGTAGTCCTTCAATCGTATCCATGAGCTGAGCATGCTTGGCTGCCTTTTCGATCTCCTCCATGGTTGCATCTTCTTTTCCCCAAGCAATGTTCTCACGGATAGTTCCAGAAAAAAGCATCGCCTCCTGTGGTACGAAACCAATTTGCTTTCGAAGGACATTTAGCTTCATGGAACGGATATTTTTGTTATCGATTAAAATATTGCCATCATCCACATCGTACAACCGTGGGATTAGCTGAAATAATGTTGATTTTCCAGAACCTGTCGCTCCTAAAATTGCCACCCGCTCTCCTGCTTTTGCCTCAAAGGTTAAGTCTTCAAGAACATTTATCTTTGTATCAGGATAGCAAAGGATACAGAATCAAATACAATGTTGCCGTCAGTTATCCTAACAGACTCACTACTCTCTTTCGTATCTGTTAAATCAACATCTGCCTCCAGCACATCTACCACTCTGGCAGACGATGCCTTCGCCCTTGAGAAAAACATGACGATCATGGAAAAAACAGATAGTGCCATGGTCATTCGAGTGGTATAGTTCACAATTGCTACTACTTCACCAACTGACGCCCCACCTGCACTCACTTCAAAGCTACCAAACCAAAGAACAGCCATAATACTGACGTTCATAATAAGTAGAATGACAGGCATTGCCAGTTCCACGAGTCGCAAAGCCTTTATAGTACGATCCCTCAGCTCGCCACTCGCTTTATTAAATCGTTTCCCTTCGTGTTTACGTCTTAAAAATGCCTTAATCAAACGAATTCCAGCGAGGTTTTCCTGCATAACACTATTAACGCCATCCAATTTATTTTGAACAGAACGGAAAATTCTACCCGCTTTACTCATCATGAAAACGAGAAAGGTTATAAGCAGTGGTACTGCAACTACAAGGATTAACGCCAATTTCACATTTACAATCAGGGCCATGATAACGGAACCTATTACTAATAAAGGGGCTCGTAGCATAATCCTTAATCCCATAAACATGGCATTTTGCAGCAAAGTCACATCATTTGTCATTCTTGTTATCAAAGATGAGGTAGGAAACTGACTGAAGTTCGCGAAGGAGAAGGATTGAACCTTATTAAACAATGCACTTCGTAAGTCGTAACCGGTACTTTGACTGGCATGGGCTGCATAAAAAGAATTTAATAATCCTGATGCAAAGGCGATTAAAGACATTCCTATCATTACCCCGCCCCAGGTCATAACAACGGAAAGGTCCCCGGCCATAATCCCGTCATCAATAATCTTCGCCATTAAAAATGGCTGGAATAGTTCCACACCTAACTCTACTAAAGTAAAAAATAATGCCATATAAACTGCTATTTGATAAGGTCCTAAAAACTTAAGTACTTTCCACATATGTTCCTCCAAGGTGTTTTTTCTTTCTTTATATTCTATTTTTCTCTGCTAAAGGTTAGAGATTATTAACAGTCCTCTGTATTAAATGCTATATGTTAAACAGATTTTTAATTTTCCGAAAATAAATCGAGTAACATTTCGTTCATCGAAATATTCCTTCTTTATACAATACCATAAAATGAAATATTGTTAAGGTAATTTGCTCGATTCGATTCCAAAAAAATGTTTACAACCAACTCCAATTTTTGAGTTGGTTGTAAACATTTATTGTGGATTTCCTGGCGGGTAGTAATATGGAGGGACCTTAAGCCAACCACGCTTTCTCATCAAGGTCTTTAAAGTGGTTCCAAATGTCACCCACTCTGAAAAAAAGTTAAGCCACGTTATACCTACATCACTTCGAATCGCATCTGCCTGTCCTCTTGCACAATAAAGCATACAGGTGACTAATTTAAAGGCAATCCCATTGGCAATTTCATCATCTGTTAATTTAACACCTAAAGGAACATCATTTGGTTCTGACTTGGGCTTAGTAGAAGTAACGTCAGGTAATGGTATTCCTTCTTTTTTCATAAATTTACTAAGCTTGTCAACATGAGATTCACATAATTTAATAGCATCTGTCAGCATTTCAACTAACTCATCGTCTTTTGTAGTGTTCAATCCTATCTCTTCATAACGTATGAATTCTTCTACGGTTGCTAAATACTGCCAGCAGTCACCAACTTCGATCACATGGAGCGGTGACTCCGGTTCATCCATATTATCGATGGTCATTTTAATTGCATTCCAAGCTGCCTCAAAGGGATTTGGCATTGTTCCACCTCTTTTTTCAAAATTTTCATATGCAAAATCAACCTTAGTATGGCTATCTTTTGTTATTTATATATAGGACTAAAATACTAAAAGGATGTTCAAAATGACATCGAACAGAATTGATCCCCCGTTAATCTCTAACTATTAGAAAAGGTGACTGCTACAACCTCACAGCCACCTTTTATATTTTCAATTAATATTTTTGAACAAACTTAAAGCATCCCTTCCCGCATCATTGTTAATATATCACTATCTGCCTGTAAAATATCATCTTTGGCACGCTCGGCTATACCATTTGCTGCTTCTTGCGCCTCTTTTACAGCTGCTTTCTGATCAATCGTAACTATTTTACGGTCCTCCATTACTATTTTCCCATCAATAATCGACGTTTCCACCTCATGGCCACGGGCAGAGTAAACTAAATTAGGGATAATGTTCCGGACAGGATACGTCAGCACCGGCATAAAAGAAGGCTCTTCCAGATTCATCAGTATAATATCCGCTTTTTTCCCAGGGCGCAGGGACCCAACCTCATTCTCAATTCCCAGCACCTTCGCAGCTTCAATTGTTGCAGAACGCACCGCTAAAGTAGCGTTAAATACTGAAGGATTCGCGTACTTAACTTTATTTAAGATGGCTGCAAACTTCATTTCATTGATCATGTTGTTGCAGTTATTCCCTGGCGCCTGATCAGAGCCTAGGCAAGCAGTCCCGCCACTTTCAATGAATTTCAGCATTGGTGTAACAATACCATCAATGATGCCGATACTGCCTGCGCAGTAAATCATTCCAGCACCGCTTTTTGCCACCCGTTCTGTTTCCTCGTCCGTTGCTTCCGTTAAATGGACGGCAATTAAACGATCGTTTAAAAAACCATTCTCTTCAAGGAAATCAATACTCCGCTTCCCATAGCGCTTTTCAATTTGAAGAATTTCCCTATCCCCTTGAGCAACATGCATATGAAGCTTTGTGTCATACTTTTCTGCTAATCCTTTCATTTCATGTAGTAGTTCCAAGCTCATCATATCGGGACCGTGAGGACCGAGGATACTCGTAATTCTTCCGTTTTCCACCCCGTTGTAGTTCTCCATTAATTCCAAATTTCGCTTAAGTTTTTCTTCCCCAATGGAAGAATGAAACGGATAGAGTTCACCTACAGAAAGATCTCCAATATTATCAGGAATTTCATTAACGAGTTCAGCAACCCTTGCCCTAGCACCGATTTTTATATAGTTATGAACAATTTCCGTCATATGCCCGTCGTAATCTCCAAAGGTCGTAGTTCCAGCCCGAATCCCTTCAATGATATTTACCATGGATCCCTTAACATAATCGTCTGTGGTAATATGTTTTGAAAATGGCCATATCCCCTTTTGCATCCAATGGGTCATGTCTTGTGCCACACCACGAATAATGGAAAGACCAGTATGTATATGTGCATCAATAAAGCCAGGCATCACCAGCTTATTTTTCCCATCAATTACCCGCTCTGCCGTATAGTCGCGTATAATTTCATGGCTTGACCCAACAGCTTGGATTTGATTCCCTTTAATGGCAATAGCACCGTCTTCGATCATGCCTACACCCTTACCCTCCATCGTCGCTACAAACCCGTTTTTGATAATTATATCTACCTTCATTGTATATCCCCCAGTCTAAAGCTAGTTTTTAAGAGTGAAACAAATTCCCTTTAACTAAG
Organism: Bacillus sp. (in: firmicutes); assembly: GCA_021208645.1. Lineage (GTDB taxonomy): Bacteria > Bacillota > Bacilli > Bacillales > Salisediminibacteriaceae > Evansella. The sequence continues at coordinate 21,243 of JAJOJL010000001.1, forward strand.
TTTTCGATACAACTCTCTTTTTTCCTTCACGATGTTTACCCTTGTAAACAAAAATCCGTATAACAATGTTAAACCGATATATGCCACCCCTACTAAAAAGCTTAATTCCCTTGGAGAAAAAACCTCTAATAGAAAGCCTGCAGATGCCATGGAAATTCCTAAAGCAGTATTAGAAAGGGTCGCCATGAAACCAAAGAATGTCCCTTGCCGTGACTTTGGTACCGTCTTCATCATTATCGTGTCCATACAAATGTTACTAATACCACCTGCGAAAGTTATGAAAATAACAATCATAAGGGTAACTGTAAAGGTAGGGGCTATACTTAACAAAAGATGCCCTGCACCTTCCAATGCGATAAATACTATTGTAAGGATTAGAAGACCTCGCCTTAAATAATCAGAAAAAAAAAGAGCTTACGATAAATCCTAAACCTAAAGACGCATAGATGAAACCTACCCCAAGGTCGCCCATCCCAAAAACATCCAGCGCATAAATACTCATTAGTACATTATCAATTCCATTCGCCAGAGGCATAGTAATTGCTATGATGAAAAAACTGGCGAGAGCCGTATACTTGAACATCTGCTTCAAGGAGATTCCATTACCCATTTGAAGTTGCGTTGTTTTTTGTTTCTTTGGCACAGGGATTATAATTCTCAATAAAATTATGGCTGACAGCAAAAAGGTTACACCATTTAGCACGAAAGGAATATGTGTTCCAAAGAAATGGGAGATGATTCCCCCTGTAGATGAGCCTAAAACGAGTATTACACCAACCATCATTTGCTCAATACCATTAATATGAATAAGCCTTTCCTGTTTGACCAGAACAGGAATAGAGGATATTCTCGCAGGTCCGTAACAAGCTTCTCCAACTGCAAGTAAAAAAAGAAAGAATATACACCAACCATACTTGGTCTGCTCCTTGAACAAACAACAACGATAAAACAGCTGGAATTCTAAGTAGGTCAATCGTTATTAATATCCTCTTCTTAGAAAATTTATCTGCCAGCATCCCGCCTATAGGTGCCAATATTAGAAATGGAAGCATCCGGATGGCAAGGACAAACCCTATTGCCATTCCAGAACCTGTAATTTCATAAAGTAATGCAAAAACGGCTACTTGTGTAAACCGGTTCCCGATACCATTTACTGTACCTGCCCAAAACAATCGCCGGTAACCCCGCTCCCCTTTCCAAGCTTGATAGATCTTTCCCATATTACAACACTCCCTTTTTGAAGATAATACGCTTAGAACAGCTTTTACTCATTCCATTGATCGAAACCTAATTCGATAATCATCTAATTTCTTGTGAAAAAAATGGACCGATTTGGTTAAATCGGCCACATCTCTTTCGGATTTAGTTCATAGTTTCCATCTTGGCGATACATAAACTGACACATAATAAACAATCGGCGGATCGTTGCATAGTCTTCATGGAACTTTTTAATGTGCTCATTTATTTCTTTTTCAGAATATACTTTCCCAACTTCTATCCCTTTTAAAATATACTCTAGTACGATCAATTTTTTCTTTAACTGTGCTGGGATTGTTTTTAGTGTACCGTCAGATTTTAGGAAATTATTTAGAATCTTGTATTTCTCCTCATCTTCAACATGAAAACGTTCCATCTCTTCCTCACTTCCAATCTTAATTATTGCTTGTGCCATAAATTGCAGCTTTTTTTCATCTAAGTAAAAGTATATTGTGTTTTTTTTCACGGCGCTGGTAAACAAGATCAATTTCCCTTAGCTTAGCAATATGGTGGGATATAGTAGGTGCCGTTAACCCTAGTTTTCCAGCTATAGCCTGACCGTGAAGCGGGCCATTTTTTAAAAGGGATATGATGCGTATCCTTGTCTTGTCTCCCATTGTTTTATGGAAATTTACTAATCGGTTCAATTGCATGGTGGTCATACCCCCTCTTTTATGTTCATCTAATTAGATTATAGTCTAATTAGATACCTGTGACAATAGATAACAAAAAAGAAAGCCCCTTTCAATGACGAAAGTGGACTCAAATTAACTGGTTTAAATGGTTGGAAATGATGGTGGCTGAATGAGTGTGTCTTCAATTGCCTTTGTGACTTGGTCTGGTCCTTCCTTTTGGTTTGAGGCAACAACGAGTTTCAGTCCTAACGCAGGGTAAACAGCTGAATGAAAACAGACACCAGGTGACTGCCCTTTTACAAAGTAATTAAAAGTAGAATTAAACAGCTTTGTTATCCAAAGTCCATAACCATAATATACATTTTCTGATAATCGGATATGTGAAGAAAGCAATTTTTTTGTCGTTTCCTTATTTAACAGCTTAAACTTCAGAAGGGATTCCCACAGTTTTACCATATCAGGGGCAGTAATAAATGCTCCCCCATCAGATGCTCCCCGAACAGGAATGGAATATATATTTGAGCGCCAATCTTTTTCGTCCTCTTCGTATATATACCCAATTGCCGTATTGGGAGGAAGCCGATCTAAATAAAAGTAACCAGAGTCATTCATCTTACAACGGTGAAAAATATTTCTATTAATATAATCGGTATACGATTTTCTTGTCTGCTCTTCAATAATCAACCCTAGTAAAATATAACCGGCATTATTATAATGAAACCTTTCCCCTGGTTTAAATCGCATATAATTTTTTTGAAATAGTGGTAGAAAGTCTTTAAGTGTATTGAAATTATATACTGGCCTCTCTTCCCAAAGTTCCTCGTAATCTTCCATCGTATCCTCATCAAAGTAATCATGAATACCAGAAGTGTGTGTAAGTAAGTGGTGGATCGTGATATTTTCATCAAAATTTGGAAAGTTGTAATTTAAGCAATCCTTCAATCTTGTCGTAAAGGTAAACAGCCCTTTTTCCACGAGCTGACAAATGGCTATTGCAGTTAAGAGCTTACTTGCTGTTGCCATGTTAAACTTGGTATTTACATCATTCTTTATGTCATCCGCTCTAATTGCACACCCATATCCAGACTCAAACATAATATTATTTCTTTCTTTCACATAGACAACTCCAGATAATGGAAGGCGGTCATGAATATTATTTACTATCTCATATATTTCTGATCTACTTAGCATTCTCTCCCCTCCAAAATTTAGTAAAAACGGTCTCTATATTTAATGTTATTTTAACCATTTACTAAAAATGAGGATTTTGCAAAAAACATTTTTACAAGCTTTTGGTGAAGACGCTGTTAGAATGTTGATCTTACTTATATATTGGACACCTGCAACTGACACGTGGGATCAGATGCAGGGTTCAACTGTCACTTCCGGCATCCACTAGTGACACGTCGTTCCTTTTTCAAGCTTCACCTGTCACTTCCGGCCTTCACTAGTGACACGTCATTCCTTTTTCAAGCTTCACCTGTCACTTCAATAAAAAAAGTGTCCCTAAAAGAGACACCTAAAATCAATTATAAAACTCAGATGCATTAATACCGTAAATCCGGATCAACTCTATTTCGCTTTCCCACATTTTATCTAAATACTCGTCCATCTCTTCCGTTCGACATCCTCCGCATTCCTCGTAAAGGATACGAAATTGTTGTGCGTAATAGGCAAGTCCCCTTAAATAATACAAAATTTCTTTTTCATTCTCCGATAATTCAATGTCCTCATTTGAGCTGTAGCTTGTTACAAAATCCTCATATTCCTGATATTGCTCCTCACTCATTGGTTCATAAGGGGAGGAATGAAGAATGATTTCTTCCATATATTCATAACTGGTATACCAAATATCGTCCCTCACATCCGTTGGACGCTCATATTCCGTCTCGTGGATGAAAAAAGCATAGATAAATAAAAATACAGCTGCAAGGGCGATATAAATTGCTGTTTTCGGCCTCATTTACTTCTTCTCCTTTAATGAAGAGTCTATTCAAAAAACTGAATACAGAGCTTTTTATACAGAAACTATGGTTAATAAAGTTGATTTCAGCGTAAGGCACGACACTCCTGCGGGAAAAGAGGTTAAGGGGAGACACCTCAGGCGAAGCCGAGGAGGCTCCACAACCTCCCGCGGAAAGGGAGTGCCTGTAGCTGAAATCAATACACATTTAAAGTTTCTATTCATGGTGGTGGCTGTAAAGCCATGGTTGTTTT
>JAJOJL010000046.1 GCA_021208645.1 Bacillus sp. (in: firmicutes)
AGTCTTTCCATTCCCTCACTAATTCATTAATTTTTTTTTGTGTCTTTTGAACCGCAAAGATCAAGGAGGAGAAGATGATTTGAGATGTTTATCATTTCACTGTTACTTCCTGAACTGGATTAGTGATAATACGATTCATTCTATCAATACATTCGTAGACCCAAGATGAATTTCCATAAAAATGATAGAGCCAAATGGCAACATGTTTATAAATTAACTCCCAAGGGTGACCATCAAATTTATTTAGCTGAAGTATTTCCTTAACGTTTTTTGTTAATTGTTTTCGAAGTAATTTCCCTTCTTCCTGGTAAAAAACATTTAGGGATTTTACATAGAGAAATAATTGATAGCTATCCTTGTACTCTCTATTAAAAATAAGCTCAAACTGTTCCACCACATCTTTACTTCCTAGGTACGTCTCTACATAAGTATCATAAAGTTCCCTGTCTCTTGAATCTAAAGCCATATGAAGCAGATAGGAAACGGTAATCTTTTCATCCAAAGAGCCTTTCTCAAATTCCTTCAAAGCCTTTGTAAAGTAGGTGAGGGCTTCTTCCTTCTTCCTCATGAACGAATAAAATTGACCAAAGGAGCTTCTTATTTTACCTAGTAGAGGATTTCCAAGTTCAGAGTCGCCGTACCCCATTTCCTCAGCAATGTCTTTGGTAATTTCTTTATATAACTCTAAAAACCTTTCGCTTCTTTCTAGGGAATCGAGCGCTCCTTGAAAATCAAAGGAATTGGCATGCATTTGTGCAACATTTAATTTTGTCCCAAAAAAATCTTGTGGTGGCACATGGTTGCGGAGAAGCTTACACGTTTCAAATTGAAGCTGGGCATTGGTAATATCACCACGGTGATTATATGCCCCTAGCATCATATCGGCAATTTGATACTTGTCCTTCTGGATAACAAATTTTCCATTGGTCCTTTCCCACTCGGAAATAGTAGACTGTAACGTATTGCCAATATAAATGGCTTTCGTCACAGAAGGAGATTGCTTACTGATGGCTTGTCGCTCCTTTGCCAAGTGAAATCTAAGCTGATTGACGTAGATACCAATTTTGTCTGGATTGAAGATTTTCATCAACTGGTTTTCAAGCTTAGATAGCCAATTTTTTTCATAGTAATCTCGAAAGTCAGAGGCATTCTTTCTTAGTTCATAAGCAATTTCTAGAAAGCTAATAAAATCCTTTTCTTCAAAACTAGAATACAAATCATTCCATAATTGATCAATGTCAGCGTACGCCCAAAATAGGAGTTCATTCCCAGTCAATTGTTGTGCCTTGTGGGAAAACTGCTCCACTCCAAAATCGTCTACCTTTGGGTCAATTGTTTCTCGAATAATATCACAGGCTAAATCTGCTAAATAAAGAAAAGGCGTTGTCGGTCTAGCTTCATCTTTCAGTTGTTTGTGATAATTAATGGATGAAATATATTGAGTAACATCTATTTCCCTCTTAATTCGCGAATCCATCATCTTCAAGGCCAATGCGTTTTTAAACGTAGACTTGTCTATTAAATAAAACCAATGTCTGCTACCACCTTCGTTAAAACGATAGCCTAATTGTTTGTACATATGGATGGTATCTGTATCGCTGTTTGAGACTGGAACGGTACGTGTTGCCAACTCTAAAACAATATCCTTCTCTCCTTGATGATAAGTGTTGTAAAAGAGGCAATTCACTAATAGTTGCGTAACCATATGCTCGTATAAATTACTGGCTACCTTGTCATTTACAAGATTAGAGATGTTTTTGTAATCTTCCCTCTCATTTCTAGAACGGAGAATAAACAGAAATTGATAGTTACCGTTCTCTTGTATATACTCCTTCACTTTCCCTTTTAAGATGTTTCCTTTTTGCTGTATCTCAGTCCTGTACGAAGAATCTACGGCATGAATATCTTTTGGATACTGAAGTCCTAACTCGTTGCATTCCCTTTCGAAAAACGATTCGATCTCCTGTTTTTCCGTTTCATAATCACCTTTAAAAATTAGGCCACCAACTAAATTAATGGCGCTTCTATTTTCAAATGAACCACTTTCATCAAGGGCAATTGTTATCATCCTAAAATCCTCCCAATTGAATTTCTAAGAAGGTGGTGCTGGTAACTTCTTCCTTGACCACCTATAAACTATTAATCTATATATTATCTAGGTACTAAAATGAGACGTTTCTTACCTTCTTATGAATATGGATAAAACCCTCCCCAGACTATCTTCTTATAATGCTCAGGGTCCGTATCTCCTTCTGTATTAATTACCAATACACGGGAATCCTTACATAAGTTTAACTCCTCACAAATTACATTATTTCGTTTATTTGTTCGCAGCTCAAAAAGTAACCCAAGAGTAACAGCACCAGATTCCCCTGAAATAATTTTCGGATCATCCCTTAACGGATTTCCATATATTCGCATTCCCAACGCAGCAACACTATCATCACATGAAAAAGCAGCTCGAGTATGCTGACGCAAAAGTTTAAATGCCTTTTTGTTAGGTTCCCCACATGCTAAGCCAGCCATGATTGTATTCATTTCACCCATAACCGCTTCCCATTGGCCTTCTTTATTGGAAAGGGAACGGTAATAACAATCGGCCTGCTCCGGTTCAACTAGGATAAATTGCGGAGGATTAGTACTATAGAAATTCAGTAAGGAGGCAGTTATTGCTGCAGCAAACGAACCCACTCCAGCTTGTAAAAAAACATGTGTGGGAGGTTGTACCTCTTCTTTCTCCAGTTGCTCCATAATTTCTAATGCAATGGTACCATACCCTTGCATTACCCATAGTGGAATTTCATCGTAACCTTCCCATGAAGTGTCTTGAACCATTACAAATCCATGCTCATTCATTAATTTTGGACACATCCGCACTGTATCATCGTAGTTCAGGTCAGTAATTTCTCCATTTGCCCCTTCCCCACGTATAGCCTGAAGTCTTTGAGGAGATGATCCTTTTGGCATATAATGATAGCTTGATGGCCCAGTTCTCTGGCAGCCCAGGCAACCCCCCCGACCGTGATTTCCATCCGTTGCAGAAATGAAAGTTTGTTCACCTAGTTTACCTTTCAATTCCTTCAAATCTTGAAAGGATAGACCTTCTATGTTTATTCCCAGTTGGTTTGCCAAATACATTCCAACAGAATAGATGCCACCCATCACTTTAAATGCATTTAAACCAAATCTAGTTGCTTCATCTTTTACCCTAATTTCTGCTAGGTTAAGATCGCAAGCTAAATTCTTTAAATTAAATAAGGACGTTTCATTGAACGCTGTATGTGTTTTTTGAAAAGTATGGACTGTATGTAATTTCTCCAATTGAAAAGGAGAAAGCTCCTCCCCCTTAGAATGAGGAGAAAAAAATTTATTTTTTACCCACTTTATATTTGTGTCATAAGATTGGTCCATTGACAAACCTCCTTAGATCCTAGGGGCATTGTGCGTTTTTCTATGAACACAGCAAATCTAGAAACCCTGCAAAACTATCGCTTATTTTTTTCAGTTCTTTCTTTTCATGATCCCAAAGGACAACGGTGGGTTCAAAGTAGTTCCCTTTTCTATAATCAAAACAAATGTAGTTTCCAAATGGATCATTGGCAAAGGGAAAAACTCTACGGGGAAGCTTATCAACTAACCAATAATTAACATCCCTTACACCACCTTTTACAGGATGGACACTTAAGAATGATTTTACCACATTTTCTTCCCCATCTTTTCGGTGAAACTGATTTGGCTTTGGTCGTGCCCCGTTGTATTGTTTCATTAAATCACCATAGGCCTCAGGAAGGGTAATTTGGAACTCCCTTTCAATTTCTTGCAGTACACGATCAGTAGCTGGATTTTTTACAAATTTCCATTCCAATTTACCTGACATCTGACCCACCTCCCCAGATACTTCTTCCTCCACTATGTCCTGTTTTCGCATGAATTTCTTCGTCGACTAACTCTACTTTCCCAAGCTGTTCATGGTGATGCCACGAGTAGCCGTCTGGTGTTTCTCCAGCATAAATTTGTTCAAGTTGGTCTAGGGAAAACTGGCTGGCCATTTCTGGATTTTGGCTGACAATTTCGGCCAGTTCCATGTTTGCATAGGTAAAATGAACGTAATCACTACTTAAATATAACTCTTCTGGCAGATTAACCGTCGCTGCTGCATCAAAATCTGGAAACACACCAATTACTTCGGTTCCATCGGCTAACTCGATTGTCTGTGTATCGAAAGAAACGCCTGTTATTGGGTGGATGTCTCCAGTCAAATGGCTATTATGGGTATGAAGAAAAGCACCGTCATCTGCAATGGCAATATCGTCTCCGTCCACCAAATCAACGATGGCAAAAGCCGTTCCACCGATAATAACCACTTTTGCAACCCCGCTTGCCCCCATTTTTAATTGTTCGTAATCCTTATGGTATATACCAGAGATGATTTTCCCACTATTTTGGAGTGTATATAAGGTAGTTTTTCCAATGGCAATTACTCCTCTACCTACGCCTTTCCCAATTTCACCGACTCCTTCGAAGGCTTCAGAGCCGTCCTTGCGAATAATTCCCTGAACCGCTTTCCAAGTGCCTTGAGCCATTTGTCCTGTCATATCCCCTGTGAAATGGGTGGATTTATGGAAACCTTCACCTAATCCCATAATAAACTTATTATTAAGCCTCTGACCTAAATATTCAAATGGCTTTCCAATCATCCAGCCCGCATAATAGCCTGTCCGGTTCCCTGCCGTCTGAACGATCCCCTTTCCTGTAGTAGCCTTTAAGTCCCGGTCCTTCTCATTAACCTTTTCCGAAAAATCACGTACTCCCTTAAAGGTTTTCCTACCAACTTCTATGGATTTTTTCTTAAAATTTTCAGAAAAACTCATACACATCCCCCTTATGGTAGGAGGGTTGCAGATACTTTGTTATCAATCTGTTCCACGAACAAGATCTGCAACGCTTCCTTGTGCTTAATAGTGAATTCGCCTTTAACAGGGGTAATCCTCTTTTTCAATATGTAAGAAATAAAGCACCATTACAAAGTTAGGCTCTGTTTCAGAACAGACCACGCCATTAGATAATTGACTCCATTTTATTCGATAGGAACAGTTTAAATGACATTCCAAAAATAAAATATCCAAGATAAAAATACAGAAAATAAAGCAAAGAAGCTATAATGAATTCTCCCTGCAAGCTTCCAATGCCCATTCTTCCATGCAATGACGCTGAATGCTACAACTCCAAATGTCAAAAGTACTATACCATATGACACAATCAAATCTATTACTTGACTCCACAAAGAAGGTGGTAAATATGCCTCTTTAGGCAACCCGTATAAAGGATCTGGTTCGCCAGCAGATATAAATGTAACAAGAAAAATAAGGGTTAGACTCCCTTGGAAAACTGCTGTCCTCTTTGCCCACCCAGCAATCTTTTGTTTTTCTATAATTTCCGGGTGTTTCCTCCGTAGTTTTGCAACTAGAGCTTTTATCCCCCAATAGAATAAACTCCCGACGAGGAACAGCACAGACGAAATGAGCAGCATTAACGTGAAACCAAAACTCTCGTACCATCCCGCTTTCGAATAACTCATGGGTCCATCGGTCATTAGCATTGTTTTACCTAATGTATCAGTTCCAAACACAATCGTTGAGAAGTCACCTCCATAATCTTGGCTCCGGCCTTCCCGTAAATTTAAATAAACACCTGGTTCAATTTCTGCAAATCGATTTTTTTCCCCTAAATGGGTTATAAGTAAGTAACCGGCCTCATCTGCTTCCACGTAAATTTGTCCGAACATTAAACTCAAAAACGCATCGGTGGTCGTAAAAGACCTTCGATTATTATAATACTCTCCTGCAAATTCCTGCGACCGTTCCACTACACCTGCAGCCGGTTCAAGGGCATCCGGGGTTTCTTCCATTGGAAAATAGCGGTCGAGAAATGAATAGAAAATCTCCTGATTCGCTAGAAAACTCCCACCGCTATGGGAGATAAAGAAGCCTAAATCCTCTTCTGGGAGCAAATAAAAGCCAGTATCATAGAGCATCGTTCCTCCAGGATGATAGAATATATCTCTACCAGTAAGGGGTCCTTTAATAAACCCATGAGCCATACCACCAATGCTTGGATGAAGGGTATAGGGGTCGGACCACATGGTGTAGACAGTTTCTTCTTTTAATATCCGGCCTCCTTCTAATTGTCCCCCTTGGAGATAAGCTAACATAAACGCTGCCATATCAACGGCGGTGCTACTCATGCTTCCTGATGGTTCCGTGAAAAACTCAAACTTCCCTTCTAAAAACTCCCCATTTACATTTCGATACGCTTTGGACATATTTTTAGCCAGTTCATTAGGCAATGGCTGGCGGAAACTGCTATTTTCCATCTGTAAAGGGGCATAAATATTGTCTTCAATATATTGGGCAAATGGGACGCCTGAAACAACCTCCACAATATAGCCAGCTAACGAAGTCCCGTAATTAGAGTAAGAAATTACTTCACCAGGGGCAAAAACTCTTGCTGGCAGTTCCTCTCTCACAGATTGAGAAAGTGGTGTCAACGAATCTTCAGTAATGGAAAAAACGTTGGACATATAGTCTTCAAATCCAGCCGTATGTGACATAAGATGCCGTACTGTTATGGGGGCTGCTTTTGAAGTCTTAGGTTCGAATGCTAGTCTATCGGGAATAGTAAAGTCTAAGTATTCATTCACATCCGTATCTAAATCGAGCTTTCCTTCCTCTACCAGCTGCATCACAGCAGTCCAGGTGAACAACTTTGCTGCGGACCCAATTCTAAAAAGGGTCTTTTCTGGATCAACCGGTTGTTGCGATTCATAATCAGAAAAGCCATAGCCTTTTGCAAACAGAATATCTCCCTTGTGGACAATGGAAACGGTTAAGTTAGGAATATGGAATTCTTCCATCTGTTCACCAATCACCGTGTCCATAAATGACTCTATTTCTTGGGAATTTATCATTGAAGTAGACGCAGTTACTAGATTCTTATTTAAACTTGGGAGCAATAGAAAAAACATTACAAATAGTAAACACATTATTTTTCTCAATGTAATCATTATATCCCTCTCCTAATGCTTGTCCACAAGAACCAATCTAGTTTATCTAGCCATAGAGCATGCTGTATTCATATCTTGTGGTAGCAAGTACTCTACTCATATCATCTTTGTATTAGTTGCACAATGCCGCTAACAAATCCTCTTTGTTCACAGCATTGTCATATTTTCTAGAAGGTAAGGGATTAGATCGAAGAGAATAATGAATTCAACATTTTTTAGTTAAATATAAAGCAAAAAAAAGTGTGCACCCTAGAGGAATTAATTTCATTTCGGGAGCACCTGATTATCAAATAATAAACAATACAGTTTAGGTTATTTATAAAAGTACTTTCATATATCTTTAGTACCTTAGCAATAACGGACAAAAATTAACAAGAGGCATTAGATAAACCAAGTTTATTATTATAGGTAGTTGTCCAAATTTAGCTTATTGCGGAGTTTTACTTTTTTATAACGGAGTCGTTAAGCTCGTTTTTTTATCTTTTTCATCTCTAGGTAACAATCTATCAATTAAACTTCTTAATTCAAGTAAATTTAACAAGGAGAGGATCAATTTTTATAAGTCGTTTCCTATCATGGGGTGGACATTTTTTATTATCTTTACGATGTCTTCGAAGTTGTTCTAATAGGCTTACTAATTCATCTAATAACGACTCAATTCTATCTTCGAGTCTCATTCTTAGTCTTCTTAGGTGATTCAAATCAGTTAAATCATCTAGTAAATTTTCCTTTTCAATGGGTAAAGGGTCAGTATCAATCAAATCTCTAAGCGATGTAGGGATATCTTGCAATTTTTCTAGTAATGCTTCAAGTAAATTACGCAGTTTACGGTCTAGTCGTATTAAAGGTAAATGCAATAATTCTCGAAGAGCCTTTTCATCTTTCATACTCATTTGACATTCTCCTTTTTCGGAAATTTAGTTCAGTACTAGTTTATTCACATTGACATGCTATGTTCGAAAAATGATTACTTTGCCTTGGTAAATTGGTTAATTGTATTGAATAAACTTTTTCATTTTTCTATGACGAATTGGATGAGGCAATCCATCTTTCCTTCCTTTCAGGTGCCTGTCACCACCCGAATTTTCTTGTTTCACAAGGATTGTTCCACAAAAAAAATCCTGCCCCGAGTAATTTACTGTCTCACCTTACTGGGGGGCAGGATTTTTACAAATATTTGTTATCCGCTATTTTTTAAAGTTGTCATGCCATTTACAAACACTTTGTCACTTCTTTCATCCACGGTAAAAAGAAAAACGTCATCCACACTTGAAAAGCCATGTTTATTTATTTGCCTCTCTAGCCATTGCTGATCGTGACCGATTTTCTTTAAATTGTCTTTATTGATTTTCCCATCAAGAATCAAAACAGATGGATAGCCTTTTTCCACAGGTTTTAAGTTCATATCATCTGGTGACAGAGAATCATATTTCGTTTTCTTAATAACACTGATCTGACCATTGGGTTCTAAGATGGCATAATCAATCTCTGTCAAATCACTGGCTTGATTAAGGCGCAAATCCATCATCAATGCTTCGACTGTCAATTTTGATTTTCGTAATTGATCCACTAAAATTTTACCTTTATTAACAACGATGATTGGTTCCGCTTCCACAACACGGCGCACCCAAGGACTCTTTAATCCTAAATATGTCAATCCAAGATGAATACCTGCGATTAATGATGCAGCTGCCAATGGCCCGCCTAATGGGATTTCTCCACTTGAAAGAGGCTCTCCAACCACATCACCAATAATAACGGCGAAGATAAAATCGATTGGGTGAAAGGATACCATGGAACGTTGTCCAAGTATTTTAATCACACAAAATATATAAACGTACACAATTAAAGCACGTATTAAAAATCCATATATCGGTAAATCTTCTGCTCCAGTCCAAAAATCCATTTTATTTCTCCTTATGCAATAAAGTTAAAGTTAATCCGTTTCCATTACCACCTTTTCCCAAAAATTAATTATTAATACATAATGACATTCGGGTGGTGTCACGACCCGAAATCGGTCTTTTCTTCTCCTAAAAATTTTATTCTAATAGACTATATGGAAAAATTAGTTATATCTCTTGATCAATTTGTCCAATCAAATCTGTGTAATTGACATAAGTTGTTATGGAATGACTCAAAAAAGGAGGAATTCATGATGAGTAAAAAATGGAGCGCTTTAGATCCTAAAGACGCACACCCATTATGCGACAAGAAGGATGTCCAAGACGAAACACAAAACGCAGCGAATAAAAACAAAACAAAGCAACTAAATGAAGAATATATTTTTATTAAAGATTCTTGCGATGTAACGATTAATTCTACAGATACAAAAGCAGCAGTCAATCTTCAGGCTGGTTTACAAGCAGCACTTGCCGTGCTGATCAGCATCTCCATTGCAGATTCTCAAACAGCGGAAGATCTAACACAAGAGCTTATGCAAACATCAAAAACAGAACAAGTTTCTGTGCAAAAAACGGTAGTAGAAAACTCAAAAAACGTTGAAATTTCAACAACGGACACACAAGTTGCTGCAAACATCCAAATCCTTCTACAACTATTAGTCGCATTAGCTGTTAAACTAGATATTTTATAAGCACCAAAAGGAAGCACGAGGGACAATTTACCCCGTGCTTTCGCCCTATACAGCGAGTTTTCAATCTCTATTGAAATGACTCCGCTGCTGATGAAAGAAAATTATAAACTTGAAACTATTTATTGGCACAATCCGTATAAGGATTATCACATAAAAAGAGGTGGCCAATTATGTTCGAGTATAAATTTGTAAAAGTAGAACTCTCTACATGGGGCAGTAAACCGAAAGAGAATTATCAGGAAATAATAAACTCACATGCAATGGATGGCTGGAGGTTCGTCCAGATTTTTGCTCCTGCAACTTCTGGATACGGTTCAGCATCCTACTTTGAGATAATATTTGAACGGCAAATTTAACTGCAATGATTGTTTCAACTATTTTAAAAAATATAGCCTTTCAGAACACCTCTGGAAGGCTTTCTGAACACTACTATCTCCCACCTATAATTATTCTTTAAGTTGTCCACAAACTTCTATTACTGAAGCATGTGTTGTACCTAAAATGATGTCTGAACTATTCTTTAATAAGGAGTAAATTCTCGCAGCAGTCCATTGTGATTTTTTACTTTTATAAATTTTTCCTATTTCACCCCGTTCTGGACCAAACTTAACACACTCGAAAACATCTTTTGAAAACTAACAAAAAGCCTGGTAGAAGAGAAATATCTCCTACCAAGCTACCTGTATGTTTAATCAAAGTACTAACATACTAAAACCACTCTCATCCTACTAACGAATATTATAGTTTTATATTCTTACTTGGGCTAAAGAAATTACTAGGGTCGTACTTTGCTTTTACTTCTCTTAATCGCTCTAAATTATCTCCAAAAGCAGCTCTCAATCGGTTTTCATCGTCATGGTCGAGATAATTAGAATATACACCACTCATGGTGTAGGGCTGCATAGCCTGATGGAAGTCTCGGCTCCAGGCCAGCATTTTGTCATCATCTTTAGGATCTATCCATCCGGAAAACAAGCCAAAATTATACTTGGCGTCTCGATGGGGGAACGCTGTTGCTTCCTTTGGAACACGGTTGATAGCACCACCCATCGGTTCAAACCCTAACATCGTTAACTCTCCTGGAAAATCTTTGGCATACTCCACCGTAAGATGGATGACTTCGTCTGAAAGCTCTGACATAAATTGAGATTTAAAATAATATCGATAGCCATCTGGTGTTCCAGCATCATTGCTGCTCTGAAGAATCTTATATGGCATCGGTGTAATCACTTTTAAAATTGGCTCCCCAAGGTTTTGAAGGGGGGCTATGGCTTTTTTACCTTCCTCCACTGAGCCAGAATAACAGGCAGCAAGGGCCAACGCTGGTTTGCCATGATACATTTCAGGAAATGGTGGGACAGGTGGGGTACGAACAATCATGACATAACAACTAAGTTCATCGGGTGCTTGGTCACTAAAGTCTCGATAAAAATGAAGTATTTCCTTTGCCTGATCCATTGGATAGAATACCTGAGCTACTTGGACTTCCGGACCTACCTCATGAAGTTGAAATACAAATTGTGTCACAATCCCAAAATTCCCTCCACCTCCACGTAAAGCCCACAGAAGGTCGGAATGTTCCTCCTCGCTTACATGGATAAGCTCTCCATTTGCAGTTACAACATCAGCTGCTACAAGATTGTCTGCAGAAAGACCGTAAGTCCTAGCTAAGTAACCAATACCGCCACCAAGTGTTAGTCCAGCGACTCCTGTCCTTGAATCCACACCACCAGTTGTTGCAAGACCGAATGCTTGTGTTTCATGATCCATATCTCCAAGAGTAGCCCCTGCACTAACATATGCCAACTTTGCGTTAGGATCTACTGTGACCTCTTTCATCTGTGAGAGGTCAATGACGAGACCATCATCACAAATAGCACTACCCGCTGCATTGTGACCACCACCTCTTACAGAGACCTTTAATGAATTTTCACGTGCAAAATTGACTGCAGTTATGACATCCGCAGCCCCGGTACATTGAGCAATCATGGCAGGCTTCTTATCAACCATGCCATTCCAAATTGAACGAGCATCATTATAGTCTTCATCACCTGGTAAAATTAGACGCCCGCGAATAGCGCTGATCAGTTGTTCCACTGCTGTTTGATCTAACATATTTCTCCTCCTTTAACATGAAAAAATTTTATTTAAAGGTGATATATATTGAAAATTTTGAAAATTAATCACCTAAAAAACAGTGAACACGCTTTTATGTTTCTTGTTTTCTGATACGCGCCTTTCATCAGGAGTAGAATTTCTCAAAACTGTCAGTAACTTAAAGGAGTGGAATACTTATTTATAGATTAGATTTTATGTGCTACTGCAGTCTCTTCCACAATTTCAGATTCACACGATTAATTTCAAATTGATTCGTAATTCTTAATAATTTTAAATTTCATATGTAACATAAATTATACCATTGCAGTATAAATGAAAGTATTATACTAAAGTATAGTATTTACTATTTGGACGTTGTAAAAATAATTGGTGTAGAGAATCTAAATTTTTATAGAATAAGAGGCCTCACGTTATTTTGCAAGATACCTTCTACATGATGATATAAATATTAGGATTCCAACAAAACAGTTTGGAAGGAAGAAAGTGAAAATTTGAGGACAAGCAACGGAGAGTAAATATACCTATCCATATTATCAAACTTAAAACAAGCTAATAAGGGAAGTTACTAATAAAACAGCAATCAATAATACAATCAAACCAACGGCAGCACATCCGTGAGACTTACTTCCTTTGGTCGCCCATGCAATACAAATCATTAATCCAAAAATAATTGGCCAAATGAGTTCAACCATCTCTTTTCCCTCCATTCCAACGCATCTATATCTGTTGCACAAAAAAGGTGGATTGCTTAAGAATTTTCCCATCCATAACGGGAGCAAAATCGTTGTCTAGATAATGATTATTCTGGATAGGAAATGCTCAATTGTTAAATAATATGGATGGAGGTGAGGAAATTGGGTAAAAAAAGTAATTCTTATTACATTTTGCTTTTTACTACAATCCTTGGCATTATATTATAACCATTTGCAATCATAAAGAGATCCTTTAAGGATTGGATAATTGTATATCTTGTAAGTATGATTGGTAATTATTTCGCAGATAATTATGTAGTATCAAAAGGATTCATTGAGTATCCTGAAAAACCATTTCAAAAATCTAGCATTCATCTTCCATTTGATTATATTTTTTATCCCCTAATGCTGTTATATTATAATCAATGGACGTTAAACAGCAGACCTATTGGCATTATTTTAAAACTATTCCCTTTTGTCGTACCGTTAACCATCATCGAGACTGTTGCGGCTAAGAAATCAAATTTAATTGAGTGGAAAAAAGGGTGGACATGGTATCACTCTTTCATAAGTACGATACTCAAACTCTTACTATGTAGGAGCATCATTTCAGTTATACGAACTATCAACACTCGAAAGATTTCGATAAATTAATTGGCCTAAATGATGCAAGGGACTTAAAATGCAGTAAGCTCCACTATTTTTTGTTCGTCAGAAGATCCTAAATTTTCAAAAGGGAACGGATTGATCATCCGCCCCTTTTCTTCATGTAAAAATGTTTGACTAGCCCCTATCATAAAGCAACTTTTATATTAATAACTTCCGATAGGTGCATAGATTTAGTCACAAGATGATCTATGAGAGATTTTTGTTCCGATGAATACTTGTAATAATCAGATGGAGCCTCATTTTTAAGCTGGCGATATACGGACGAAAGGTTTGCACTAATATCGTACGTCCGAGCTAGGAGGCTTTCTATTAATTCATTTTCAGCTTTTAAACTGACTAACTTCTTCTTAAAAAACTCTATCTCCTTTAGGGCATTTTCCGCAGCTTGTTTATTCTTCCTATTTAAATAATACACACTTCCTATTAGCGCTATACCACCGATAGCTAATCCCACCGGTTTAGTCAAAGCCAGCACAGCTTTACCAGCTGCAACTCCTCCTCCACCTGCTGCTCTGGCCCCTCCCCCTAGCCATGCTAAAGCTGCTGTTTTAGCCGCAGCAGGAGGAAGTGACGAGATACTAGTGCCAGTAGAAGATTTGCCATAAGCTGTCGCTATTGCCATAGCGGCACTTGGGCCCATGGAAGCAACTCCAATGCCTGTCCCAACTCCAGCACTCATGACTCCTCCAGCTACCTTCCAATAATGTTGATTATTTTTTTCCTCAAATAAATCCTGAAACTTTCCTAAATTAATATGAACGTTTTCAAATGTATCAGTAAATTCCTTCGGTTTATTTGCCAATTCGTTTAAAAAAAGGTCTACTTGCATGATTATTTTGGAAGCTATATATCTTTCTTCTAGAAGCGCCATGGAATTACTTTCTACATCCTTAGATAATTGTTCATATTCCTTCTTCACTTGTTCCAATTTTCCCATTGCATCCCTCTTTGATACTTGATTTAACATCTTCATTGAAAGGAATTTCAAAATAACACTCCTTTCTGCACCTCCTATTGATTGGGCTTACTTTAAAACTGGTATTACACTTGTAAACATACTAATGGTTACGATAACTTTATAGTTATTAAATGGGCTTCCTTTACAGTTGCTTAATATATAATTTTCTAATTACCTATTCCCTAATTTTATATGGAAAAAACTTAGATTAAAGATACATATAGACAGGTTTAGTTCTCTCTGTATCAGCCTTTACTATCTTTTTCTCTTACGTTCATTAGATTTCTTGATTTTCATAATTTTACTAGGTGGTTGCTTTCGTAGCCATTTGATGAAAGAGGCAAGGTTTTTATCCTCACGCAACTCCTTAACAGTTTTTAAACGTTGAGAGATTTCAACGTTTGTATAGAGAGCATGAATTTGTTTATGACAAGGAATACACAAGGCCGCAGTTGGACCGTGATTACCTCCCATTTCCCTCGGAATCAAATGGTGTATAGTCGTTTCCACCTCGCTTCGACCACAAAGTTCACAGATGGCCATACTCCTCCCCCCTTATTTCTCTCAAATTAGCTTTTCTACTTTAGTATACCCTTCTCAACTTCCTCCCGATCAAAAAAACCACAGCATCCGTCTTGTAAAAAAAGACTGACCTTCTATCACATAATAATGTGTGGAGGGTCAGTCATACGAGTTTATTATATATTTAGTTACTCTAGTAAGGTGATATAATCTTTCCCGAGAACTACATCTGGTTATTTTGTTGAATCATCTTTTCCTTCGCTTGCTTTTTTTCTTGAACACCCCAAACAAGGTTTTGAAAGAATAAAATAGTACGATGTAAATTAATGCAAAAATAAAGCCGTCGAGCAACATTAATTGCCCTTGAATCATATAAATAATTGCCACAAAAATCACATACATGAGGCAAAATCGAATCCCTATTCTCATGATTTCTTGTTGTTGCATTATGGTTTCCTCCACTGTATTTATTTTCTGGTTATGTGGTCTATTAGTTTTCCTCCACATCTTCCCTACAATAGCTTACCATTATTTTGGTGAACTAGAAAGGTATTAGGGAAATGGGTCAAGCAATCTGATATAATTCTGCCTGCTTATCTTTAATTATAATTACTATCTTTCTTTACTACCAAAGTAAAAATGGTTTATTCTATAAAAAACCATGTACTTTCTTTTTAGAACTAGGAACGCATCCGTATTTTCTTACAATCTGAAGTTTATATCGTATAAATAGTAATACATTAATATGTATACATATTTTTACCTTACATCTGACTGGAGGCATGGATTATGGTAAGAAAAACGTTGAAAAAGGAAATGGAACAAGATCTTAAGGAATTATGTTTAGTAAGCCAAAATAGGCACGTAGGTAGTAGGGGCAACAAAAAAAGCAACCAAGTATGCTGCTAAAAAAGCTCCTTCGTCTCGGTTATATGGTGGAAATGCCAGAGTTCGATTGTATTGATTGGGATTATGGAGGCTGTTTCTTGTCCATTAATAAGCAGAGCGTAGAGGCTTATATAAGTCCTTATTCCTTGCCTTGTCATGTGGAAGGGCCATTATCTATAGCCAGCAGCATGGATGAACTTAAGCAAAAGGATTTTTCAGGAAAAATAGCTGTCCTCCACGGTGAACTGTGCCAGGAGCAACTCATGCCGAAGAATTTCAGCTTTTATATTAAAGATCGTCACAAGCAGATCATTGACCTTTTAGAAAGAAAAAAACCTATGGCGATTGTTGCCATCATCTCAAACAACAGTCAGATTGGTAAAGACAAGCCTCGTTTCCCTTTAATTGAAGATGGGGATTTTCAGATTCCATCTGTTTACCTCACAGAGTCAGAGGGAAAAAAAATTCTCCACCAACCAAATGGAAACCTCAAATTAATAATTGACTCTACAAGAGTAGCAACGAAAGGTTGCAACGTAATTGGCTATAAGAAAGGGACTAGTCGAGAAAGACTTGTTTTTTCCGCACACATTGATACAAAAAGAGACACGCCAGGGGCATTAGATAATGCCACCGGCGTTACAGTACTTTTGGCCTTAGCTAATTTGTTGCAAGACTACGATAGCCACTTCTGTCTAGAGTTTGTTCTTTTTAACGGAGAAGATTTTTACGCCCAGTCAGGAGAAAGACTTTATTTAGAAAAAAATGCAGCTACCTTACAAGATGTTGTTTTGAATGTGAATGTGGACGGTGCCGGGTACAAAAAAGGGAAAAATTCCTTTTGTTATTTTAATAGTGACGGGAAGCTTCTGGAGACCATTAAGGAAACACTTTATAAGAATGAAAACTTTGTGAAGATTGACGAGTGGCATCAAGGGGATCATATGTTATTTGTTATGAATGATATACCAGCCATTGCCATCTCATCAGAAAATATAGAGGAAATTGTAACAGAGATTTTACATACGAGCAATGACCATTTAGGAAACATTGACGTAGATAAATTAACTGAAATCACCTTAGCTTTAAAGAAATTCGTGGAGTACCTGTCACCACCCGAATAATCTTTTTTCACAAGGAGGCATTATTCCTTAATTTCCAACAAGGTCAAACTTCCTTCTAATATAATTGGAACTTAAATTCCCGATAGTACTAGTTACTACCGGGAAATTCTTTATCTACCTATTTCTAATGTATGCATCTATTATCGCTTTTACCCGTTCTCCATCCTCCGTTTGAATGTTGTAATGATCCCCATTAATATGGGTCGACACATTTTTAACTCCCTGTTGTTTAAGGAAATCCACTATACTGTCTGTCTTATCATTTTCCGTAATTACCAGTTTCTTTTTGACAGACTCGTCATTTACGAACACATCGTACACTTCGTGTTCTCCCTTTAATGTAAAGGATTCATGGTCAAATAATCCCAATGGCGGAAAGGCGGTTTGATTATAGGTTTCCAATTCTTATCACTTCCTTGTTTAAAATCCTAATGTTATTGAGAGATCGAATCCAGTTAACTGTTTACTTCTATCTTAGTATTGAATAGAAAGCCTATGTTCATAATAGTAATAATTACCTATTAGGACTGGGAGGTAGATGACAATAATAAACTCCTTTTTATACAAGCTATGTGAATGGATCATGCGATTTGCATACCTCAATTTATTATGGATCGCATTTACTTTGCTTGGTTTCATCGTAGCAGGGATTTTTCCAGCAACTGTTGCCATGTTTACAGTCACAAGAAAATGGGTCATGAAAGAGACGGAAATCCCCATCTTTCACAGTTATTTTCAGGCATTCAAAAGAGAATGGCTAAAGAGCAATATAGTTGGGGGCATTTTCGTCAGTATTGTAGCTTTCATTTATTTGGAGTTTACCATCATCAACAAATATAACTATGTTTTGTTGCAATTTAGTAAATATCCCTTGCTGTTGTTAGTCATTCTTTGCAGTTTAATGGTTTTATATGTTTTTCCAACCTATGTTCATTACCAAGTGAATCTTCTTAAGGTACTAAAAAATAGTTTGTTTATTAGTTTAGTGAACCCGTTTTGGACGACTGTTATGGTATTGTCCTTAATCTTGATTTACAGTTTGATAAGAATTTTGCCCTCTCTCCTTTTTATTTTCGGAGCCAGTGTTAGTTCCTTTGTCTTAATGTGGGCAAGTTATCAAGCTTTTTTAAACGTGCAAATAAAACAAGAAAAACAAAAATCAGCGGTGGAAAATTAAACCTTCTAGCCGAAGGTTTAATTTTACCCCAACTAACTCTCACCCTTTCACTGCTCCAGCAGCAATACCTTCCACTATCTTATTACTCAAAATAAAGAAGGCAATTAAAATCGGTAAAATACTAATAACTAGCGTCGCCCCAATCGCTCCCCAATCAGTGGCATATTGCCCGATGAAGCTTTGGATCCCTACAGTCAGTGTGCGGAAATGATCTGAACGAATGAATGTATTAATAAACACGAACTCATTCCAGTTATATATCATATTAATAATTGCCGTTGTAGAAATAACTGGCAACGTCATGGGTAATGTAATCTGGAAAAAAATTCGGTGTATAGAACATCCATCAATGACGGCCGCCTCTTCAATCTCCCTAGGCAGGGTATAGTAAAAGCCTAGCAGAATCATGATTGTTAACGGCATGTTAAAGGCCGTATAAGTGAGAATAATCGCTAACGGATGGTCGATCAAATTAAGTCTTAGAAAAAAGCTGAATAATGGAATTAATGTGGAATGTACAGGAATCATCATTCCAATCATAAATAAGCCTAAAACAAGTTTATTTAACTTCCATACCATCCTTGTGATGGCGAATGTAACTAAACTTGCCAGTATAACGGTAAGGACAACCGCCGCAACTGTGTACCATACACTATTGAAGAAATAGACACCAATATTACCCTGCGTCCAAGCTGTAACATAGTTTTCCCATCTCGGTTCTTGCGGGAAGGCGAAGGGCGATTCATTGAATACTTCTCGATTTGTCTTTAACGAAAACAAGACTAGCCAAAACAATGGGTACACTTGAAAAACTGCAATAATACCTAGTACTAGGTAGAGAAGACCATATCCAATTTTTCCAAGAAAATTATTGTTGTTTTTTTTGTTCTTGTGACTTTTCCATTGGCTTCCTCCATTAATATTGAATCTCTTCTTTCGTTGCTGTCAGCTTGCGGATGAGCCATGTAGCAATTAAACAAAATAGTAATAAGTAGAAACCAATTGCACTACCATATCCAAAGTTGTACATTCGAAATGCATTTTTATACATATACGAGGCGATGACTTCACTGGCCCCTGCTGGACCTCCACCTGTCATGATCCAAATTAAATCAAAATATTTAAATGACCCGACAATTGCCAAAATGATGGTCACTTTAAACACACCCATAATTAGTGGAAACTTTATTTTATAAGCAATTTGAATAGGGTTTGCCCCGTCAATTCTCGCTGCTTCAATAATTTCTTCCGGGATGTTTTTCAATGCTGCGTAATAGATTAAGATATAAAATCCAGCATATTGCCATATTATCGCAACAAAAATTGCATATAGTACTAAACTGCGGTCGGCCAGCCATGCTGGTGGATTATTGACTCCTAGGCCAAAGAGAATACTATTTAATAACCCATTGTTAGGATCGTATATCTTCAGCCAAAGCTGTGCGATGGCTACGGACGACAATAACATGGGAATTAAATATATTTTCCGTAAAAAATTTGCTCCCTTTATCTTTGTGGCTAGTATGAGTGATATGACCAAGTAGCCAAGTAAACTCACTGTAGATAGTATAGCTAACAGTAATGAATGCCATGAACTTCGCCAAAAATCATTGTCACTTAACAATGCAATATAATTGTCAAGCCCAATGAACGTCATATCTCCAATACCGTCCCATCTCATTAATCCATAATATCCAGTTAAAATGATTGGGATATAAATCAACACCATAATGAGGAATAGGGCAGGGAAAATATATAAGCCGATAACGAATTTATTGGACATAAATTTATTCATCGTTCGTTCTCCCCCTTTCTTAATAGCAAAGTTCGATCATTATCATGGAGAAGGTAGTAGTTTCTCCCCTAGCTTTGGAGGCTCCATCTAGAACCGTTTTATGATTATTAGTCTTTGACCTATACCAAAGGATGACGTATCCCAGAGTACTTCCTCATGGAATCGAAATTAAGGACACTGAAAAGGGCATGGAAATTTTAGTATGCCCTTTTCAATGCTATCTTTGTTTTACTCTTCTGCTGCGAGGGCTTCTTCATGTCTCCGTGCAAATTCTTCTGGTGTCACATCACCACCGAAGAGAGATTGAATTAAATCCAAATGCGTTTGCGCAACTGCAGCACTCATTTGCACATCAGCGTACAATGTGATGTTACTTGCATTTGCTAATTCATCTAAAATATCAATGTACATATCAGGTAGGTCGATGCCTTCTGTTTCAACTGTTGTTGCCGGGATAACACCAGCATCTGTTACAGAGCGTTCTCCCCAGCGTTGAACGAAGAATTGTACAAAATCCTTAGCCTGTTCTTTTACAGGAGAATCTTCTGCTACGAATAAACCAACCCCAGGGCCACCAACAAAGCTGTCAATGTCTCCTTGTCCACCTTCAATTTCTGGGAATTTAAAGAAGTCAATTGCATCTCTGAACTCTTGTGGAACATCTTCATTTGTTGTGTAGTTTGGCAGTTCCCACGTACCCATCATATACATTGCTGCTTGTTCATTCATAAATGGTCCTTTCGCTTCCTCATTTCCAAGACCATTATGACCGCGCACGAACGCACCCATATCCACTAGGTTTTGAATTTCTGCTGCAGCTTCAATTAAAGCAGGGTCTTCAAAAGTTCCTGTACGATTGATAGCGTCAGTTAATGTATCTGGTCCACCAAATCGATCAGCTAAGTACATATACCACATGGATCCTGTCCATGGCTCTCTGTTACCAACGGTTATTGGTGTGATACCATTGTCTACGAGTGTTTCCACAACATTTAGAAACTCATCGTACGTCTCAGGAACATCTAAACCATGTTCTTCAAAAATGTTCGTATTGTAATAAATCGGTGCAATGTTTAATTCTAAAGGTAAACCGTAGGCAGTATCATTATCAGAAAAAGCTTCGATTGTACCAGGAATGAATTGGTCTCCTAAACCACCTTCTAAAATATCGTCGAGCGGTGTAAACATATTTCCTTGAATAAACGGTGTCATATACCCAGCAGCCCAAGTTAAACCAACGTCAGGTAGCTGTCTTGACGATGCTAATACGGTCATCGTTTCCTTATACTGATCATTAGAAAGTACATCCACATCGATAGTCACGCCTGGATTTTCGTCTTCATACTCATCGATGATCGCTTCTACAATTCGATTGTGTTGCGCTGAACTACCTGCTGGCCAAAGGTGCATAAAACTGATTGTAACGTCTTCGCCTGTTTCCGGTGCAGCTGTGTCACCTCCACCAGTGTCAGGAGTTGGATCCGCTGTGTCACCACCTCCACAACCACCTAAAAATGCAAGAATGGTTAATAGTACAATGAAAGAAGATAACTTTATCTTCATAAAAAATAAAACCCCCTTCAATATTTTTGTTTTTCTAGTTGGAAAATCTTTGTGGTTATCAGTTGATATTATTTCCCCCAAGGGAAAATTTTTATTCTAAGACAAAAAATATCCTTACTTATCTTTAAACAAAGATGTGACAGAGAGTGAGTTAAGGTGGTGTAAAGTAAGTATTTAAAAATTTAAAATAAAAGGATGAATCAAAAAGGTTGTGTTTTTCCTTTTGATTCACCCTGTAAGAATGGCACAAGTTGTCGCAACCACGGAGGACAAGCCATTGCCATCTGCTCTTTTCATTTTTAGGAAGCCTCAATTGTTTCCATAAGATTTTTTTAATCGTAAATAATAACAATATGACCTGAAAGTTAAGAAGGAATAAATGATAATTGCTAATGTGATTGTAATTGTAAAAAACCAATGAATATCCAAATTGGGATTGGTTTGTGCCATAGAAAGGTGGTTCCATAAAAGGTAGCCGAATAGGACAGTAAGGGGAAGAAAAATCCCACCATAATTCAATACCACCTTTTTAGCCTGTTTTTGTAAGGTTGTTTTCTCGCTATACAGTTGGGGCTTTTCTTCACCTGCATATTCCTGATACCAGAACGTCCATTTTTGAATACCAGTTCTTGTGGAGAATGCCCATTTCCATCCCATCTCCCTGTTCATAGCCGCAGAGGTTTCATTGGCAAGTCCTTGAAATTCACTACAGTAGCTCACTTTTCGTGGCTCACCTTTCAAGAAATAAAACTGTACACCTAAATATCCAACACGATAGAGGTTAAAGCCTTTTTCCTCCATTTCCCCCAGCCATCGTTCCAGCTTATCTGGAGCATAGATCCAGATAAATTTTCTACGAATGATTAATTTTCCATGGCGCTTTAATTGAGTTTCTTCCTCCAACGAGAATTTCGGTTGTCCTTCTGCCACAAACTCCTCCGAATCATCTGGTGTTCCACCTTCTTCATTTAGCCATCTGTTAGTTTCCTTAATTTTCATCATAGCGTAAAGGGAGAGTGAAGCAAGGCCAATTGCCACTATCACTCCTGCATAGGTAATAAACCAAAGGGGTTCATTACCAGTATCCCTTTCTATCCGCTGTAATTCCTCACGCACAGCAGATGGAAAGCGATACATGTTTACTTGATGAACAAGAAAATTCAGAAGAATGACAACCAGGTAAACAAAAATTCCGCCATACACGTAAAAAAGGATGCGGTTCTTCTTCACAATGCCGTCTCTGACAACGGTTGTTTTAATCTCTTCGGCTTTTTTATCATTACAGAATATGGTCCAATGTTTACTTTCATTGATCTTTTCCCAGCCGTCGTTCGTTAGAGCTTTAGGGAGATGTGTGGCATGGTGCTTATCGTAACTAATTCGGTACCTTGTTGATTTAGGACTTCCTTTTTCAAAGACAAATTGTCGTTGATGACGATTTAGTTGGATGAAATGGTAGCCCTTCTCAGCCATTTCTGTCAGCCATCGTTCTGTTTTTTGCACGTCAAAGCTCCACAGTGGTTTAATCACTTTTTTAATCATGGAATTCCCCCTCGTACTTTCTTGCGTTTTCATAAAGTTCCTTGAGTCGGTTGATCTCCTCAGTAATTACGTTTTTTCCGATATCAGTTATTTCATAAATTGTTTTCCTGCGTTCATCGGCGTAAACGGTAATAATGCCTGCCTTCTGCATCTTTGTCAATGTACCGTAGACGGTCCCAGATCCTAATTTAATTCGTCCATTCGTTATCTCCTCAACATGCTTTACTATACCGTAGCCGTGCCGCGGTTCGTTTAAGGAGAGGAGAATGTAAAATGCTGTCTCCGTCATCGGTATGAATGCCTTTAACACCTTATCCATATCCATAAAATCATCCTTTTTTCAACGATTTGATTAATCATTGAGATCAAGTTTTCTTTATTCTTGTTAAGTGGTCTATTCGTGTTTAACATGTTGCTAATTCAATTGCATTTTAACTGCTGTCACATCATGTTATGTTGTAACAAAACATATCTCAACACGACTGTGTCACAACACGACTATATCACAACGTGACATAATAATTCAAGTAGGTTTACAAAAAAAAAAGCATAAACTGCCAATTAGGCAATTTATACTTCTTGCAACACTCGAGTGTCTGATTTCTTTTTCCGTTTCAGTATTCACTTCTTTCAATTGTAACGCTTCCATTGTTAATGCTTGAATTACAGCGAGCAGAGACCGATCTTCCATTAGCGAATTTCTATAGGAAGGAATCATTTCTTTAATTTTTTGGTGCCATGTAATCATATGTTCAGGAAAGCATTTTTCAATCACTTCAAGCATAACGTGAACGGCAGTTGATGCCCCTGGCGAAGCACCGAGTAATGCAGCTATTGAGCCGTCTGCGGCCGAAATCACTTCCGTCCCAAATTGAAGGGTTCCTTTACCGCTAGCTTCGGTATCCTTGATTACCTGCACCCGTTGTCCTGCTACGACGATATCCCAATCCTCACTGTTGGCGTTCGGAATAAATTCACGTAATTCCTCCATGCGCTCCTCTTTCGTGAGAGTCACTTGCTGGAGTAAGTACTTCGTTAAAGCCATTTCCTTCGCCCCTGCTGCCAGCATCGTAAAAACATTGTTTGGTTTCACGGAGTTTACTAAATCGAACAGAGAGCCCGATTTTAAAAATCTCGGTGAAAAACCAGCAAATGGACCAAACAAGAGGGATTTCTTGTTATCTATATATCTAGTATCGAGATGAGGAACAGACATTGGCGGTGCCCCCACCTTCGCTTTCCCGTACACTTTTGCATGGTGCTGTTCGACGACAAACGGATTATTGCAAACTAGGAAAAGACCGCTTACAGGGAATCCACCAATCCCTTTTCCTTCAGGTATTCCTGATTTTTGAAGGAGATGAAGGCTTCCACCACCTGCCCCAATGAAAACAAATTTGGCACGCTGTCGTTTGACAGATCCACTTTGCAGATGGTGTGTCTCCACTTCCCACAGGTCGTCGTCCGTCCGCTTTAAACTTTCCACACTAGTATGATAGTTAACTGCTACGTTTTGCGTCTTTAGATGACTAATCAATTTCCGTGTTAACGCACCAAAGTTAACATCCGTGCCTGTATCGATTTTCGTGGCACCAATTGGTTCATCAGCTCCACGTTTTTTCATCATGAGTGGTACCCATTCTTTAAGTTTTTCCGGGTCTTCCGTAAACTCCATGCCTTGAAACAACGGATTAGTTGCCAATTCGTTAAAGCGATTTTTTAAGAATGCTAGATTTTCTTCCCCTTGAACAAAACTTATATGGGGTAATTGTCTAATAAAGTCCTGCGGTAGTTCAATGCGGTTGTTGTTGACGAGATAAGACCAGAACTGCAACGAAACTTGAAATTGCTCATTAATTTTTATCGCTTTACTAATGTCGACAGATCCATCCGGTTTTTCCACCGTATAATTAAGCTCACATAGAGCAGCATGTCCAGTCCCTGCGTTATTCCATTCGTTGGAGCTTTCCTCACCTTCGCTCGCAAGACGCTCATAAATGTTGATATTTAAGTTGGGATCTAACTCTTTTAATAGGGAGCCTAATGTTGCACTCATAATGCCTGCACCAATTAAAATTACGTCTGTTGTCGTATGTTTGTCCATTTTTACCGTCCCTTTTACCGTGAATTTGTAAAAAGAATATAGCCATTCCGCTGTTGTATGTACGAGTGTGCCACCAGTTTAATCTACTCGGCTAAATCAAACATCATTTTTCCTGAATAGTAACATGTTAATAGTTTAACATTATTATCAATAGATTTAAAGTTTTATCACTATTTAGATTGAGTCAAGTATTAGTGGGCAATTTTTCTGGAAGAAAATAATGCCTCTTTTTGCTCGTTGTTTTGATAGCGCTTTCTCGATTTCTTGGTTTTACTTTTGTTGTGTAAATTAGCTTTTTTAAATT
>JAJOJL010000006.1 GCA_021208645.1 Bacillus sp. (in: firmicutes)
GGGAGACACCTCAGGCGAAGCCGAGGAGGCTCCACAACCTCCCGCGGAAAGGGAGTGCCTGTAGCTGAAATCAATACACATTTAAAGTTTCTATTCATGGTGGTGGCTGTAAAGCCATGGTTGTTTTAAACAGACTAGTAACATTTTTGACATGCTCTTATAACAAACTTTCACGAAATTAAATCCTGGAGGTGTTTATTAATGAATGAAAAATGCTTTTACTGTGATGATGATATAGAGGGTTATTTACGATTTGCCTCCTTCATTCAAGAGCAGGAGCATGTGGAAAAACCACTATGTAAAGGTTGTTATGACGAGTGGTTAGAAGGGTTTAAGGATTAGGTCAAGTCTTCTAGAAACACCCATAGAACTGGACAGTCATCCTTCTGTTTACTAACTGTCCGGTTCTACAAACTATCACATTCAGTTTAGATTTACTTTAAGTTTCTCGTACCATTCCTCTGTTTTTCTTTGGTCTTTTGAATTAATGAAAAAGTAATCTCCGTCCTCACGCTGAACAAACAAAAACGGTGGATAATTTCGGTATAAAAACAGTGTTCCATTTCCTAAATCTTCTACTCTAAACCTCCCCTTAGCTCTCTGCCCATGGGAAAAACCATTGGAACGGGAAAGAATTCTCGGCATCTCTTCCATCAGTTCCACATTTGAAACTCCATCTAACTCCCACTCTAAACCGTAAACCCCACTTACATGTACTTCATTACCTACAATTTTTAGATCATTAGGCTGTTCACCGATATAAAAAACTACACCTATAACCCCAATTGTAAAGATAGCAGTCACCACTAAAATGATCGTATTTCTTCGCCTAACTCGTTTAGCATCTAATTTAGAAATCGCTATTAAGTGAGCAAACATATAAATCATCATTACTGCCAATGAACCTTCAAAGGAAAAGGGAACGTTAAATAAGAATAAAATTAAGCCAGCAATTAATATATAAGCTGAATTTCCCATTACTTTTCCGACAGCTTGTGGGTAGCCGTTACGAATCATCTCTTGCTTTTCATCCTCCGTTTTCATTGAATACCCAGATATCAAATCATAATATTGGTGCTTTAAAATGGCATAACTGAACCCCCACAAGATTAATATTGTAGGAATTTGTATGATTAAAATAATTATTTTATACACTTCCATTGCTCTTCACCTCTCTTTATATACGGAAAAAGAAGAGGAAAGATTCATTCTCTCCTCCATTAATAGGTCAATTGTTGCCACTCAGAACTTACTGGATTTCGTAATGCCTCCAAAACAACTTGTGCCTCATATCCTGCTTCAAAACCATAAAGCTCCGATTTTCTTCCTCGTATGCCTTTTATAAACTCGTCTACGAGAGTATTAACATTTATTCCTTCTGGAGAAACCTCACGTAGTTCTTGTCCATTTTTTTCCCGCTAATAGTTGTCGCCAATTTCTAACCTTTAAAGTGCCCTCCATTCCATAAACAGCAAATTCAAGGGATTCTTCTCCGCTAATATTACT
The DNA here is from genome assembly GCA_021208645.1 of Bacillus sp. (in: firmicutes). GTDB lineage: Bacteria > Bacillota > Bacilli > Bacillales > Salisediminibacteriaceae > Evansella. The sequence continues at coordinate 1,507 of JAJOJL010000006.1, forward strand.
GAGGCCATCGATGAGAACTTCCGTACCATCTTCCAGTTTCATTTCAGCCACAATTCCAATTTCACATGCATGAGGTGTGTCAGGATAATGGAGATGCGACCTTACTGCTCTGATTTTTCCAAAGAAACGTTGGATCAACTGAATCCAATGCACTCCTACTTCCAGTACAAATCCACCTTGTTCTCTGCTCGCTACCCATTCGTTTTGCTGCCATAGTCGCGGCCAATGGGGAAAATGCATTGTTAAATTTATTCTCCTAACAGTGCCTACATATTTTTCCTCCAGTAACTGTCCAAGGTTAAAGATGCTCTTTTGATAGTTCAATGGGAAATGCATCCCATGTACCAAATCTGATTTCACTACAGCATCCAACATTCTCTTCGCTTCTTCAACAGAGTTGGCTAGTGGCTTTTCGCAAAGGATGTGCTTCCCTGCTTCTATTGCTTCAAGAACAATTTGTTCGTGGAACTTTGGTGGAACTGCCACATACACTCCATCAATATCTGCCATTTTAAGAATGTCTTTATAATTAGTCGATCCAATTTCCGTACTGTATGTATTTCTTACTTCTCTCAATCTGTCCTCTGAAGTATCGCAAACAGATAGCTTTATTTCATAATTTGATGCGACAAAAGCTTTCAAGAGTCTTTCTCCTACGGCCCCTAATCCAATAATGCCAATGTGTATCATTTCTCTCACTCCTTCACTTTCTCAGTATATCATTGAGAGAGTCTAATCAAAACAACCTTGGCTTTCCAGCCACCAATATATAAGGAAACCATAAATTAGTATTGGATTTCCGCTACAGGCACTCCCTTTCCGCGGGAGGTTGTGGAGCCTCCTCGGCTTCGCCTGAGGTGTCTCCCCTTAACCTCTTTTCCCGCAGGAGTGTCGTGCCTTACGCTGAAATCAACTTTATTAACCAAAGTTTCAGTATAAAAGATTGGTTTATGATATTCTTTTGCGGGAATTAGGAATATGGAAAAGATGATTACAGCGTAAAGCACAAGTCTCATAATAGTACTACAATGCATGCAATAAATCCCTTTAATATGGGAATAGTTATAGTAGATAAAACGATTTTTTTCGCTATTATATTACATTTGTCATTAGTAATCGTAAAAAAATAATGATTTAATATAACGGAATAGCTAAAGAAGGGGACTGATTTTGTTATGAGTAAAAAAATTGCATGGGTAACAGACAGTACTGCTTATATTACAAAAGAGCTTGCAGACCATCCTGACGTGTATGTACTGCCTCTTAATATTACATTCGGTAATGATACATACGAAGACGGCGTGGATTTAACTACTGAGTTATTATACAAAAGAATTAACGAGGAAAAAGAGGTTCCAAAAACATCACAGCCATCCATTGGTAAGTTTGCTGAGTTATATGAGAAATTGAAAAAAGATTACGATCATGCTATTGCCGTCCATATCTCTGGGAAGTTGAGTGGTACCATCGACAGCTCCAACCAAGGGAAAACGATGGCTGAGTTTGATGTGGAGGTTGTTGACTCAAAGTGTATGTCATACGCCATCACTACCCTCATTGAAAAAGGAATGGCTCTTGCAGCAGAAGGAAAAGACTATAAGGATATTGCAGAAACCCTTAGGGAAGAAGCAAGTAATTCAGAGAATTATATCCTCCTTGGAAATTTAGAGCAGTTTTACAAAGGAGGAAGAATGTCTGGAACTCAATATTTGCTTGGAAACATTCTGCAAATTAAACCTGTCATTCGTATTAACACGCAAACAGGAGAATTCGAGTTATTTGAGCGGGTTCGTTCAGAGAAAAAAGCAGTTAAACGGTTATTGGAACTGTTACGAAACTCTTACGCAGAAAATGAAATTACCCAAGTGGAGATTATGCACGGGAATGTGATCAACAAAGCAAATGATTTAAGAGATAAGATAAAAGAAGAATTCCCTTCTATTAATATAGTTGTCGGGGAAATTAGCTCTACCATCGCCGCCCATGCTGGTGAAGGTACCGTTGCCCTTATCTGGCACAAGGAAAGTAAAAAATAAGAAATTACGTCCTGGCAAACTTGAATCACCTGATAGGAAATAACCATTCCTATTAGGTGATTTTTTGTTTAATCAATCCTTATATAAAAAGGTTTTAGGGACTTCTGTTCCTCTCGTCCCACGAATGTCTACTTCTTCTTCAGATTCCACTGGGTAATAGATGATAAAACTGTCACATGGTCCTTCCGCAAGCTTTTCAGGTAACTTTTCTAACCGGGAATGCCAACCAATTGTCCCTTTCCTGGCACTTAGAATAATCACCAACTCATCATTTGACACCTTTTGAATGTATTCCTTATTTAATGCATCCCAACTTTCTACCTGCATTAATGTTGTTGGTGGATTTGGTTTTATTGACTTCATATACCGAACATATTTATCCGTTTCTTCATTTACGGTTAAAACCAATAGAGGAGCATTTAATTTGCTGCTAATCAGTTTAATTTTTTGCAAAGCATCACTAAATCCTGTCTTTCTTGTTGCCCCGTTTGCAATTACTAAAATGACTCGTTTTACAGTATTTAATGGAGAACCAATTTTTGAAACTAGAATGGTCTGATTTGTTCTTTCAATTACCCGATCAATTACACTCCCGAATAATTGCCTACTTGTCATTTGTGCATCCCATCCTGCAACTATGGTGGTTATCCTTTCTTCTGTCACTGCTCTGGTTATCCCATTGGAAACATTTAAATCGACTCTCGTTAACATTCTTACTGGCACCTCTGCTCCTGATGCATACATAACTGCATGACCTAACATTTTTTCTGCATTTGCTACCCCTTTTTCCGCCCCTTTTCCTTCTTTCTGAACGACAGACAAGGATAGATTGTTTCCTCTAGTTCCTTACCTTGGTTTATTAGAAAAGCCAAGTCCAGTAATGATTCCATCGAATCAGGTTCAGATAGGGGGATGAGTATTCTTTCAGGCTCTTCATGTGGTTTATATGGCTTCTCTTTCTCATTAACTGTCAGTTTACGCCCGTACTTATCTACAAAGGAAGGTCCAATAATGCAACTGATAAGAATCATAATAATAACTGCATTGACCGTTGACTGGTCTAACAAGCCAACGTTAAAACCTACAAGGGTTGCTGCTAATGTGGCAGCTGCTTGAGGTATGGTCAGTCCAAACATGACCTTCATCTCTGTAGTGGAATAGTTATAAAGTTTTCCAGCTATAACAGGGGCCAAACCTTTTCCTAGAAAGACCGCTAACAGTATTAACCCAGTAACAAGTAAGGCTTCTGGTTCACTAATTAATACACGTAAATCCATTAGCATTCCTACAGATAATAAAAAGAATGGGATAAATAAGGCATTACCAAAAAAGCGAATGCGATTCATAAGGGGACCGTATTCTAGAATCAACCGATTTAATGCCAATCCTGCTAAAAAGGCACCAATAATTGGCTCTAATCCAGCCACCAATGCTAAAAATCCTGACACAAATAAAATCACCATTACAAAAGTGAAGTCCTTTATCCCTTCACTATGGACATTGCGAAAGAACCATCTAGAAATAATAGGAATAGCCACTAATACGATAGATATAAAAAAGATAGTAGCTACAGTTAATTGAATCCAAAAGCCACCTGATAATTCACCATAGGCAGCTCCGGTTATAACAGCTAAGATGAATAATGCAGATGTATCTGTTATTAATGTTCCACCAACAGCCGTAGTAACAGCTTTGTTTTTCGCAATCCCTAGCCTGCTAGCGATCGGATAACCTAATAAAGTATGGGAACCGACGATGGACCCGATGAGAATGGCAGCCATTATTGAATACCCTAATAATAATGAAAAGAACATTCCTAGTAGAAATGGTAGAGCAAAGGATAACGTTCCAAATACTATACTCCGGTGCTTGTATTTTTTAAAACCATCTAAATCTAATTCTAATCCAGCAATAAAAATGATGAACAATAAGCCTACTGTACCGAGTAATACGATCGTTTGATCTCTTTCTAATATATTTAATCCGTTAGGACCGATAATAATACCAGCCACAATAGGACCAATAATGCCAGGAATCCTTAGTTTATTCATTAGAATAGGTGTAAGAAAGAAAATGATCATCGTTAATGCAAAAATTTTTACGGGGTCATCAATCGGAAGTTGAAACAACGGTGCTCCCCCTCTTTATACTGACAGTAATTACAAAGTTAATGGAAACTATACAATGTATATGTGCTTACCAAATTAATTATTAATTAGATGCAGTAACACAAAGCCAACAATTTTCCAGTTTTATTATTCCCGAAATTACTCTATTTTTTGTTATAATAAATAACATGTCACTTTACTAGAAGGAGATAGTATTCATGGATAAAAATAAAGTTATGTTAGTAGATGGTATGGCATTGTTGTTTCGTGCCTTTTATGCCACAGCCATGAGTGGTTATTTTATGGTGAATAGTAAAGGAGTTCCAACTAACGCTATTCACGGGTTTATTAAACATTTATTTACTGCAGTAAATACGTACAAACCATCGCACGTCATTTGTTGCTGGGATATGGGAAGCAAAACATTTCGTACGGAGCTTTACCCTGATTACAAAGGAAATCGCGGAGAACCACCAGTGGAGCTAATCCCCCAGTTTGATTTAGTTAAAGATGTTGTAGAGGCATTGGACGTTCCTAATGTTGGTTTAGCAGGGTATGAAGCAGATGACTGTATTGGCACATTAGCACAGCATTATAAGCAAAATTCGGAAGTTCTAATATTAACGGGAGACCAAGATATTCTTCAACTTATTGAAGAAAATATCCATGTTATTCTTCTGAAAAAAGGTTATGGGAACTATGAAATGTATAAAGAAGATATCTTTTACGAGGAAAAAGGGATCCGACCGCTTCAGATGGTAGACTTAAAAGCATTAATGGGAGACAGCAGCGATAACTATCCTGGCGTAAAAGGGATTGGGGAAAAAACTGCTTTGAATTTATTAAAAAAATACGGGACCATTGAAGGAATTTTAGAAAATCTACCTGAATTAACAAAAGCACAACGAACTAAAATTGTAGCAGGATTTAGACATGCTCCACTTGTCTCGCAAGCTTGCAAAAATTCATTGTGAAGTAGATGTTGCATGTACATTGGAAGATGCGTTATTTAATGTTGATCGATCAAAATGACGAATAAGTTTCAGGAATTGGAATTTAAAAATTTAGATTCGATGATCGGATAGCGAGTGAGGGTAATCAAGGGGGAGAGTTTCCCTTGATTACCCTCATTTTTGTTGATGGTGGAAAGGGGGCTTTATGAGCTATTTCGCTTGGACGATCATCACGGAAGAATGGACTGTTGCCGCTAATTTTCCTCGTTGATTCACATCAGCAACAAGAAAAAGCATGGTTCTGCCCCTTTTTTCTACTCTCGCCTCAACTTCGGCTTCCCCAATAGAGACTGGTCGGTGGAAGGTGGTTTGTAAATTGATGGAAAAGAATGATTGCTTGTTTTCAAGTAACGAGGCGACTGCGTATGCCATCGTAATATCAGCAGCAGAGGCTACATATCCTCCCATAGCTACCCCGACACCATTTATCATTCGTTCGTCTACATCCCAGACAGCTCTGGCAATACCGTCTTCAGCGTAGGTGGCTTTTAAATTTAACGTAATATCACAATTTGGGGCTTGTTTCGTCCCCTTTACTACTTCTAGCAATTCCTTAGCATTGTCCATCTGGGACCTCCTGTTCTAGTAAAATACTGTAGTATATCCAACGAACTAATTATCTAAGCAATAAATGCTTTCTGTGTGAAAATTTTGTTTTCATAGTTTTATATTATTTATTGGATAGTACTGACTATTCTCACCTTTACTTCAGTTTTATTTAGGCTTTTAACTTCGGTACGACTACTTTCCTAACCCCTACCGCAGTTTATTTGTGTTTTTAACTGCGGTACGACTTCTTTTCGAGCCTCTACCGCAGTTTATTTGCCCTTTTTTAAAGAGATTTCACCATAAGCCGTTTTCGCTTCTTCCATCATCCTCTTAACCAACTCATCAACGCTAGGCAAATCTTCAATCATCCCAGCAATTTGTCCGCTATTTACATGACCCTCTTTAAGGTTACCATGGACGGCTCCAGTAATATGATGAGACTCGTCCGTTAGCTGGTTAAATTCCTCTATACCAATTCCTTGTTTTTCCAGCACCAAAAGCTTTTGGGCATAGTCCGTTTTTAATAATCTCCGGACTCTCCCGACTGAACGTCCTACCACAACCGTATCCGTATCGCCCGCTTCTACAATTAATCGCTTATACGCTTCGTGAACTTGCGCTTCTTTCGTAGCTACAAAGCGCGTTCCCATTTGGACTCCTTGAGCACCTAAGGCGAGCATGGCTAAAAGGCCTCGTCCATCGGCGATTCCTCCTGCTGCAACGACAGGGATGGAAACTGCTTTCACTAACTGGGGAATCAATGTAAGGGTAGTCGTTTCAAAATTAGAATTAATTCCCGCTGCTTCATATCCTTCCCCCACAATTACATCGGCCCCAGCAACTTCTGCCTTCAGCCCCTGTTTTACAGTAGCGACCACACAAATTACCTTTACACCAATACTGTGAAAGTGTTTTATAAATGTAGTTGGATTCCCTGCTGATAAAGATACAACGGGGATTTCATGTTTTTCCACGAGGGCCACAACTTCTTTTAAATGAGGCTGAACAGAAATAGGTATGTTCAGACAGAAAGGTTTAACGGTTCGCTCCTTTACACATACAATTATCTGCTCAACTTCCTCAGCAGTCATGGTACCTGCCCCAATCGTACCTAGTGCCCCCGCTTCTGAAACTGCCGCAGTTAACGGAGCATTGCTAATATTGCCCATTCCCCCTTGTAAAATGGGGTAATTAATCCCTAAACGTTCACAAAGATTATTCATCCATCCACCTACTAACTTAAAAATGGTATACTTATTTTTAGAGTATTCAAAAAAGTATTTCCGACAATGGCTTCGCTCGTCGCAAAAAAAGAGTGCGATGGCAAAGCTCATTGTTTCGAGTCTGTTCAAAAAGCTCAGTCCAACTTTTTAAACAGACTCATTAACTTTATTTCTAAAGGAGGCTAACTATGCTTTACCCATACGAAGGAAAGTATCCTGCAGTTCCTAAAAATGTATTCGTTGCCCCAGGTGTACATATTATTGGTGATGTGGAGATTGGGGAAGAATCCAGCATTTGGTTCAATACAGTTATCCGGGGAGACGAAGCTCCTATTCGAATCGGGAACCGTTGTAATGTACAAGATAACTCTACTCTTCATAATTACGAAGAATACCCCCTCATTTTAGAGGACGAAGTGTCCATTGGTCATAACGTTATCCTCCATGGCTGTACGATACGTAAAGGCGCCCTAGTCGGCATGGGGGCAACGATCCTCGATGGCGCTGAAATTGGCGAACAGGCTTTTATTGGTGCTAATACACTTATTCCTCCTGGTAAAAAAATTCCGCCACGAACGATGGTAATGGGATCACCTGGAAAAGTGATTCGCGAGTTAAATGAGAAAGATTTAGAACTAATCCAACTAACCATTACTAGTTATCGTGATAAAGGGCAAAAGTTCTTAAAGGATTTAAATCAACCTTAGAAATTTTAAATTCATAAGGTGATTCAAAGGGAAGTTCCCCTTTGGATCATCCTTTTTACTTACTAATCACAACTTTGCACAATCGTTGAAATCCCTTGCCCAACCCCAATACACATAGTAGCTAACCCATACTCCACCTTCCTACGTTTCATTTCATAAATAAGGGTGGTTAAAATTCGCGCACCGCTAGCTCCTAAAGGATGACCAAAGGCAATAGCACCACCATTTACATTCACTATCTCTTCTTTTACTTCCAGTTGCTTCATACATGCAAGTGATTGAGAGGCGAAGGCTTCATTCAATTCCACAAGACCAATTTGCTCCATGGTCATCCCTGCTCTCTTTAATGCTTTTCTCGTAGAAAAAACAGGACCTAACCCCATTAGTCGTGGCTCCAACCCTGCAACTGCCCCTGTTACGAATTTTACCATCGGTTTCAAACCTAGCTGTTTTGCTTTTTCTCCACTCATTAACAATACTGCTGCCGCACCATCATTGACTCCAGAAGCATTCCCTGCCGTCACTGTACCCCCTTCAAATAACGGCTTAAGCTTCCCTAATTTTTCCACAGACACATTCGGTCTCGGATGCTCGTCGCTTTCAACCGTAGTCACGTTTCCCTTTCTATCCCTTATCTCAACAGGAACAATCTCATCTACTAATCTACCTTCCTCCATTGCTTTTCTCGCTTTTTCTTGACTGGAAAAAGCAAATTGGTCCTGTTCCTCACGGGAAATTCCAAACTCCTTTGCCACATTTTCCGCCGTTTCTGGCATGGAATCTGTTCCATACATTTCGTCCATTACAGGGTTAATAAATCTCCAACCTATTGTTGTGTCATATAACCTCATGTCACCACGGGGAAAGTCCGATTCCGGTTTTGCGGTCACTAACGGAGCACGGGTCATACTTTCTGTCCCTCCAGCAATGAATAGATCTCCATGCCCAATGGCAATTGCCCTTGCAGCATAAGTCACAGCATCTAACCCAGATCCACACAATCGGTTGATCGTTGTAGCCCCTACCTCCACTGGTAATCCTGCTAACAAAGCAGACATCCTAGCAACATTACGATTATCCTCCCCTGCCCCATTGGCATTTCCAAGGACAACCTCTTCAATGTCCTTTCTATTAATGGCAGGATTTCGGTCCAACAACTCTTTAATAACAATACTCCCTAAATCATCTGGCCTTATAGTTTTTAATCCCCCTTTATATTTACCAATGGGAGTCCTTACTGCATCTACTATTACTACTTCTTTTATCATCGCCTTACCCTCCTTAGCCTTGAACGGAAGATGTGGAGTAATCATAAACTCCTCTACCTGTTTTTCTTCCTAACCGCCCTGCCTTTACATATTTAACTAGCAGGGGACAAGGTCGGTACTTTTCCCCTAACGTCTCATGGAGGTATTGTAAATTATTTAATCGAGTATCTAACCCTACTAAATCTCCTAATTCAAAGGGGCCCATGGGGTAATTTAAACCTAGTTTAATTGCCTTATCAATTTCCTCTGGAGACCCTACTCCTTCTTGAAGCATATAAAAGGCTTCATTTCCTACAAGGGCACTGATTCTACTCGTAACAAATCCAGGAAATTCATTGACAACTACCGTTTCTTTCCCCATTTTCCTTGCCACTTCTTCAATCGCCTCAACAGTTTCTTCACTTGTTTCTAAGCCGCGAATGATCTCTATTAACGGCATTTTATGAACTGGATTAAAAAAATGCATGGCAATTACTTTTTCCGGTCTAGTAGTATAAGAGCCAATTTCCGTCGGACTCATGGTAGATGTATTTGTGGCAAATATGCAGTCTTTTATTGCATAACTATCCATTGTTTCAAAAACCGTTTTCTTAATTTCTTTCTTTTCTGGAACTGCTTCAATTATTAGCTCAGCACCCTTCACTGCTTCTACTAAATCAGAAGTGTAGTGAAGTCGTGCCAGGGCCGCTCCCCTTTCCTCTTGAGTTATTTTGTTCCGTTCCACTCCTTTAGAAAAAATAGCGTCAATCTCTTTTTGGGCATTATCTAGTGCTGCTTCATTAATATCTGCGAGAGTTATTTGATATCCTCCAACAGCAGCAACATAGGCGATCCCTCTTCCCATTACTCCCGAACCGATAACTGTTATTTGATTAATCATTTTTTCCTCCTACCGATTGCATCGACATGAATAGTTAAATAGAAGGCGAGCAGACCCTCGTGTAAAAATGGGGCGTGCTCGCGCGTATCGTTTTTTTAAACACCAAAGGGGTTAATTGGTCGGTTTCCGTGATAAGATAGGACACTTTTTTGTTCTGTGTATAAATCTAATGTTTCGATACAAAGCTCTCGGCCGAACCCTGATTGCTTGTAACCTCCAAATGGTGTTCCTGGGAAGGCTGAAAATGGACAGTTCACCATTACAATTCCTGCCCTAATTTGATCTGCTACCCTTTTCGCTCTACCGTGGTCCGTCGTCCAAATGGCAGATCCTAGTCCGAATTCTGTATCGTTCGCTTGCCTAATGGCTTCTTTTTCATCCGAGAACTTTTGAACCACTACCACAGGACCAAAAATCTCTTCTTTTACTACTTTCATATCTGGAGTTACATCCGTAATAATTGTGGGAGCGTACCAATATCCCTTTTCCAAGCCTTCCATTTCAAGCTTTTTTCCGCCTTCCACTACAGTTGCCCCATCCTCAATAGCCGATTGAACATATCCATCAATAATTTCTAATTGTTCTTTACTAATAATCGACCCAATATGTGTTTCTGGATTCAATGGATCTCCTAGCTTCAATGCTCTTGTTTTTTCCACGAACTTCTCCATAAACTCATCATAAATATTCTCGTGGACATAAAGTCGCGAACGCGCTTCACAAGACTGTCCTGTGTTATAAAAGATTCCAAATAATGACCCTGCAACGGCAGCATCAATATCTGCATCCTCAAATACGAGATTAGGAGATTTCCCTCCAAGTTCTAATGTAATTCGCTTTAACGTTTCCGATGCTTTGTACATAATGTCTTTTCCAACTGGTGTAGAGCCTGTGAAAGCAACTTTATCCACCTCCGGATGAGCCACTAAATAATCCCCAATCACTGCTCCAGAGCCTGGAACCACATTAACCACGCCATCAGGAACCCCTGCTTCATGACATATTTCTGCTAAAATAATCGCTGTTAAAGGAGTTAAGCTGGCAGGTTTTATAACGACTGAGCATCCCACAGCAATGGCAGGGGCAATTTTCCAAGCAGCCATCATCATTGGATAATTCCAAGGGATAATTTGAGCACAGACACCTACCGGTTCATTTTGTGAATAGTTAAAAAATCCATTCGGTACATTATTTAACGTACCTCGGTGACCAACAATCGCTCCTGCATAAAATTCAAAATCCTCAATGGATTGCATGACTTGACCTTGCGCTGCAGAAAGAGACTTTCCACTATTGAGAACCTCTAACTCTACTAATTCATTGAAACGAGCACGCATAATAGATGCAATCTTATTAAGGGTACGCGAACGCTTATTAACAGGATAGCGGCGCCATTTACCATTATCAAAGGCATTTCTCGCTGCCTGCACGGCTCGTTCAGCATCTTCTTTGGTTGCCTTTGCCACTTGAGCTAACGGCTCACCTGTTGCAGGATTATAGGTAGTAAAGGTTTCTCCGTTACTGCTGTCCGTACGCTCGCCGTTTATAATAAATTGATAGTGGTCTCTCTTCATATCCATTGCTTCCATTGTTGGTTTCTTTGGTTTCGCTACTTGTGACATCGTCTCGCTCCTTTGTGTAATTGATCTGTTTTAGTATTCTTATGGATGATTTTCTTATTTACCGTGAAAAGTTGGTCTTCGCTTTTCTATAAATGCTGCCAATCCTTCCTGGTGATCGTTTGTTAACCCTGCAGAACGCTGCCCATAGGCTTCTTTTTCCAGCATATCTGGAAGATTGCTTTCCCAACTTTCGTAGAGGTAGCGTTTTATTAGTCCAATAGCTTTCGTTGGCATGGCAGCCAATTTTTCAGCAAAATCCTTTACCTCTTGATGAAAATCATCTACCTCCGTAACCTTTGTAACAAGTCCAATTCTAAATGCTTCTTCCGCTGTTATTTTCTCTCCTAGTACAGCTAACTCCATGGCTTTGGCATGGCCTACTAACCGTGGTAAATAATATAAACTTCCTGAATCAGGGATGAGCCCAATATGAATAAAAGCTTCTAGAAAACTGGCTTTGGCAGAGGCAATTCTAAAATCACAAGCAAGGGTCAGACTCATTCCAGCTCCTGCGGCAACACCATTGACACCAGCAATTACCGGTTTTTCAATAGAGGAAATCTTCTGAATCATAGGGTTGTAACGTGTCCTTAAAAATTCAGCATGATCAGTATGTTTATCGACACCCGCCAGATCTTCTCCTGAGCAAAACGCCCTCCCAGCACCTGTAAGTACAATACACCTTACTTCATTGCTTTTTTCCGCTGTTCGCAAAGCCTTCATTAGATCACTGTTCATTTGCTCCGTAAAAGCGTTTAACTTATCGGGACGATTCAATGTAAGCCACGCTACATTGTTTTCCACCTCGTAATTTATGGTTTCGTACATGAAGACCCCCCTTTACAAGTTCCACAAAACTAGGTTCAAAGAATAGTATCTCTTTATTCTCCCGTAAACTTCGGTTTTCTTTTTTCTTTAAAAGCACCCATACCTTCCTTTTGATCCTTGGAAGCGAAGAGAAGGTAGAAGTTTTTCCGTTCCAATTGTAAGCCATCCTCTAACGTGGAATCGACCGCCTTGTTAACTGCTTCCTTAATGAGGCGTACGGATAGGGGTGCTTGCTTTGCTAATTTACTAGCAAACTTCATGACTTCTTCCATAAGGATTTCAGGGGCCACTATTCGATTAATTACCCCATATTGGTATGCTTCCTTCGCTGTCATGGGCTCTCCTGCCCAAAGCCACTCTAATGCTTTCGCTTTACCCATTATTTTCGTTAACCGCTGAGTCCCCCCTGCTCCAGGCATAACACCTAGGTTAATCTCAGGAAATCCAAATTGCGCCTTTTCCCCTGCAAAAATCAGATCACAATTTAACACTAGTTCAAATGCTCCTCCGAGGGCATAACCGTTAACAGCAGCAATAATTGGTTTTTTAATAAGGGTAATCCTGTCCCAAACAGCAAATTGGTTCATTAATTCCATGGAAACTGCCGTTTCCTCTGCCATCTCATCAATATCTGCTCCTGCTGCAAAGGCTTTGTCATTACCAGTAATAACCATTACACGAATTTCTTCACGTCGATCATAGGTTTCCAGTGCATGGACAATTTCCTCTACCATCTTCTGATTTAAGGCATTTAAAACGTCAGGGCGATGGAGTTGTATAACCCCAGTTGCTTCTTCAACCCATGTTTTAATAAACTCGTAATTACTCATTTGTTTCCTCTGCCGTTAATAAAGTGACTAATCCCCCTGCAAAACTCATGAGGTCTTTTCCAGAAGCCTTCGCTTCCTCCGTTTTCATGGCCGCCTTAAATGCATCCATATCGTCGTAGTACATTTCACATTGTAAGTAATAGTCTGTTTTCCCCATTGGTGACCCTGTTATTTTTGCTACTTCCATTTTTCTGAGGCCTGGAATTTTTGCTGTTAGTGGGGCATGAACATTAAAATAATGCTCATCGAATGCCTCTGGGTTTTCTGGTTTCTTATACAATGCGATTAACTTCATCATCATTTCATCTTCCTCTCTTTTTTTAAGGGGTTATTTTTGTTAATTCGCAACGGGTTTCATTGCTTCAAATGGGTTTTTACAAGAGCGACAATACAAAATACTTCTGCATGCTGCTGGTCCAAAAATGTTTTCCAACGTAGTATAAGTGGATCCACAATAAGGGCAATCCACCTCCCAAGGGTCCCCTTCTTGATGCTTCACAGGTGGAGGTGCAATCCCGTATTCCTTCAGTTTGGAGCGGCCAATTTCACTGATTCTTTCCGTCGTCCAACTCTCATCAAATACAAAGGATGTTTCCACCTTCCCTGCCCATGGGACATTTTCCGTTACAGCACTGTTAATATCACGACGAATAATGTCTAAAGCTGGACAACCTACAAAGGTCGGAAGCATCTTAATATAAATATCCTTCTCTAAGGAAATTTCAATCTCATAAACCATGCCTAGCTCTACAATGCTTATGGAAGGTATCTCTGGATCCTTTACCTTCTGAAGGGCTTCCTTAATTTCTAACTTCAAATTAGTACACGTTCCTTCCATCTCATCACCTCAATCTAATAGCTTAATTACCACGTAGCAGCCCGGTCCATATTGTATACTTCCCCTAATGTATTTAAGGCTGTAGTAAGGTCTTCTGTGTGAATCCCTTCCCGCCCATTCCCTGACTCCATTTGCGGTAAAGTGGTAGGTAATTCCACACCTGCTTGCTGGAAGCTATCGTTAATAATTTTTAACCATCTGTCTATTAATTCCTTTTCACCACTAATAAGCTCGTATTCTTTCATTTCTGTGCCTAAAGGGCCAAAGGTTAAAACACCACCAAAATCCTCCCAAACCCTAGCAATCTGTGATTCCATTCTTTCCTTTGCTTCAGGTGTACTGGTGAGAAGCTGTCTGAACCACACCTCCCAATGTCGAAAGTGATAGTACTGCTCCCTGCTTATGCTTCTTGCTACATTTGCCAATGGAACATAAGAAGATTGCTTTAACGAATCTAAACGTACCTTTTTAGCAGCTTCGTAAAAATAGTTTCGAACTACTGCAAAAGCCCAATCATAAACAGGTTCCTCTGTATAAAAACCTTTGCCGTTTGCTTTTTCTAAAATAATGGCATTTTTTCTTGACTCTGCCTCTCGCTCATGGGCTAGAGCGTCTGCCGTACCTTCCCCTAGTTCCTCTAATAGCTTATAATACATGGCTGCGTGACCCATCGTATTTTGCGTAATGGAAGAATAAGCCACATCCTCTTCAATATGAGGGCATAGTCCAAGCCATTCAGACCCACGAAAGGAGAGGAGAAAATCATCATCTGCTAATTGATACAAGAGTTCTATTAAAGCTTGTTTGTGTACGATATTTTGAAATGATTGCTTGCTCATTTTTCAACCCCCTTTGCCCACGAAAAAATCTCCTTTTCATCAAGCATACCTTGCTCTTTTTCACGCCATTTTTTCCTTAAATAGCCGTAGCCTTTCGATTCACGGTAATCTTTGTTGTCCAACCGTTGAAGCATTTCCCGATCCTCCGGTTTGACTGCCGTTATGTCTGAACGTTTGACCACCCACAAATCACATACTTCTTCCCGCCTCATGAAATTCTCCTGGGCCATCATGAGGGCCAATTCCCCATTTGGTGCTAATATCGTAAATTGTTCTACCATATGAGAACTTTGGTTCTTCCGGCTAAAGACTATATATTCCTCGTAAAATTGATCAATGTTCTCCCGTCTCTTGTTCATCTGCCTCCCCTCCTTCCAGATTAAATAGCTGAACCTCTTGCTCCTAAAGCTTCCCGTACCCATGCATTGTTTTCATGGGAAATTCTTCTAAGCTGTAATCTTTCCTTTGATTTCGGTCCGTTATTAGAAATGATTTGCTTGAATTCATTCCAATCAGGCTGCTGATAAATCCAGTTTTTCGTCTCTTCGTCATAACGTATCGTTTCGTCTGGTATGGTTAGCCCTAATGAAAGAATCCTCGGAACATATTTCGTAAAAAAATACTGACGTAATTCTTCATTTGTGTTTTTACGAATCTTATACTTAATCGTAATATCTTGCTTAGAAGATCCTGTTGTTGTAGCAGACGCAGGTCCAAAGAACATGAGTAAGGACGGCCACCAACGATTCAAGGCATCTTGAATTAATTCTCTTTGTTCCCGTGTTCCTTCCGCCAATGCCATAATAATTGCTTCCCCGTGCTGGGCGTGGAATACTTCTTCGGCACATATTCGCTTAAGGGCCCTAGCATAAGGAGCATAGGATGCGTCCAGCATGTTTGTTTGCGTAATAATGGCTGCTCCATCTACTAACCAGCCAACGATTCCAGCGTCTGCCCAAGATTTTGTCTCCATGTGAAAAACGTTATGAAATTTCAAGCGGCCAGTTAGTAAATCTTCCATGATATCTTCACGATTTTTCCCCATGGGCTCCATTAAATCCTCAGCAACCCTCAACAGGAGTTGACCGTGACCCATTTCATCTTGCACCTTTGCCATTATTCCAAGCTTCCTGTATAAGGATGGGGCTTTTGGTGTCCATTCTTTTTCAGGAAGAGCACCCATAATTTCACTAATGGCATGCATGGAAATAAGTTTAATCAAGGTGACTCGGTATTCATCTGGCATCCAATCATCCGCTTCAATTTTTCCACCTGCTTCGATTTTCTCAATAAATTGTTCATACTTCTCCTGCTCTGCAGGATTGTTGTATGTTCCCAACATAATCGAATCTCCTCCTTTCTCCCCTATTAAATCTTTACTTTCGAAACTCCCACTTCGGCCTCGTACGATGTAAAAAGAAACTATTTTGCTTTTTCCTATCTTCCATCCGCTTTTGGCACATCTGATTCGCCGCTTCCACCGTTGTAATTTTTTGGGCTTCAGCTGTCTGGAAAACTTCTAAAATGGAATAATAAATGGCCTTTGTTTTTGCTAAAACACGCTGTTTATTAGGTCCATACAACTCGTCTGAAACTTGAATTAGACCTCCACTATTAACAATATAATCTGGAGCATAAAGAATTCCCCGTGCTTGAAGCTTTTCTCCCAAGCTCTCGTGTTGCAATTGATTATTGGCAGATCCAACGATGGCACGAACCTTCAATTGCTCTAACGTGTCGTCGTTTATGGTGCCCCCTAGCGCACATGGAATAAAAATATCTGCATCTACTCCATAAATCTCTTCGGTATCAACTACCTTTACAATGGAACCTGCTTCCCTACCTTTCCTTTCAATATCTTGTAAAATGCTTTTATCGATATCTGTGACGTAAAGGTTGGCACCCTCCTGAAGTAACTGCTCCGCCACTTTATAGCCCACTTTACCTAATCCTTGAATGGAATAGCTTTTTCCAGAAAGTTCCTCGTCTCCGAAAAGCATTTTATTCGTTGCCTTTAAGCCGTAAATGACCCCTTCAGCTGTTGGAATGGAAGAATCTCCACCTCCTCCATACATTTCAGGTATCCCCACAATACAGTTGGTCTCATTGGAAGCGCATACAAAATCCTCCATGGTCGTCCCCATATCTGTGCCTGTATAAAAACGGCCGTTTAACGATTCAACAAACTTCCCAAAAGCACGGAACATTTCAGGGGATTTATCCTTTAGGGGATCGCCAATAATGACTGCTTTTCCTCCTCCGAAATCCACATCGGCAGCAGCGCATTTATAAGTCATCCCTTTGGCTAATCGAAGGACATCCTCCAAAGCTTCTGCCATACTGCCGTAGGGCTGCATCCTGCATCCCCCAATTGCTGGTCCTAAGGTTGTATCATGAATAGCAATAATCGCCCTTAACCCTGTGTTTTTGTCGTTGCAAAATACCACTTGTTCACATTCGAAAAATTCTGTTAACAATTCCGAACGCAAACCCATTTCTTGTTCCATTATGCTCATGTATCATCCCTCCTTCATCTCGTTATCGTAAAACTATTTTTTCACCGCTTTTCTCCTTACTGTCATTAACAATATGAATAGCGTGCCCCAATGCGGCTTCCGCTGCTTCTAACCAGCCTTCTGATAACGTAGGATGGGGGTGAATGGTTAGGGCAACATCTTCCACTCTCGCCGCTAGCTCTAATGCCAAAACACCTTCCCCTATTAAGTTCGAAGCATCTGGGCCTACTATATGCATACCAAGGAGCACATGAGACTCTGCATCAACAATGACTTCTGCATATCCCTCTCCTTCATTTACAGCTAACGCCCTGCCATTTGCTTGAAAAGGGAATTTTCCCCGCTTTATCTTAATCCCCTTTTCCTTTGCCTCTTCGACTGTCATTCCTACACCAGCAATCTGCGGGTCAGAAAAAATGACGTAAGGGACAAAAGGAGAATCCATGGCACTAGGTTTCCCTCCAATTACTTCCGCGGCCACAGTACCTTGTTTCGATGCACGATGAGCTAATGCTGGGCCTGGCGTAATATCACCTATGGCAAAAATATGAGAGACATTCGTTCGGCATTGTTCGTCTACTTCGAGAAGCCCTCGCTCCTCCTTTGTAATTCCAGCCTGCTCTAAGCCAATATGGGCTGTATTAGGGAGCCTGCCGATGGTTACGAGGACTTTCTCTGCCTGAAGTACTTCAGCTTCTCCGTTGGAATTTAACTGGAGGTCTACCTTCTCTCCCTCAACAGTCGCTTTTTCTATCTTTGTATTTAATTTTAAATTGATTCCTAGTTTTTTCGATTTCTTCTCCACTTCTTTTACTAGTTCTCGAGATACTTGAGGTAAAATGCTGTTTTCCATTTCAATAATAGTTACCTCGGTTCCAATTTTGGCAAAGGCCATCCCTAACTCGATACCAATATAGCCGCCACCAATGATAGCTAAGCTTTCAGGAATTTCTTCTAATGCTAATGCGGAGGTAGAATCCAAGATATGCTCTCCATCAACTGGCAGAAAGTCTGGAATGAAAGGACGGGAACCAGTAGCAATGATTGCATGTTCAAACTTATAGGTTTCAAAATCTCCCCCTGTTTCAACACCAATTCGATTTTCAGATAAGAAGGAAGCTTCTCCTTTCACTACGGTGACACCGTTTTTTTTCGCAAAGATGCTTTATTCCGTTATTCAGATTAGAAACGACACCGCCCTTGAACTCTTGCCAAGTACGTAAATCTACGGGATTTACCTCCCCTGAAAAACTAATTCCTAGTTCCTTTAACCCTCTTAAATTGTAAAACTGTTCCGCCATATGAATGAGAGCCTTTGAGGGAATACAACCTTTGTTTAAGCAAACTCCCCCAAGTTTTTCCTTTTCAATTAAGGTGACGGATTTTCCTAACTGCCCAAGGCGAATTGCTGCTGTATAGCCCCCAGGACCACCACCAATGACTACTACATCTGTTTCGATTGCCACTTCTCCTACTACCATCTAGGTCAACTCCATCAATAATAGTTTCGGGTTTTCTAATAACTCCTTGATTCTGTTCGTGAAACGGACAGCCATCACCCCGTCAATCATTCGATGATCAAAGGATAATGACATGTTCATCATTAATTGGACAACCCCCTCCCAATCTCGGACAACCATTCGCGGCTCCATTTTATGAAGGGCAAGGATCGCTGCTTCTGGATAATTTATAATTGGAGTTGCATGGAGTCCACCAAATGGGCCAACATTACTAATCGTAAAGGTGCTTCCTGTCAGCTGTTCTGGTCGAAGTTTCCCTTCCCTTGCCAGTCTTGCTAACTCATTAATTTCTTTTGCTAGTTGAAAAATCGATTTCTTGTCTGCATGCTTAATGACAGGTACCAACAGCCCATCCTTCGTATCGGTGGCAATCCCAATATGGTAATAACGTTTTAAAACGATTTCCTGAGTTTCTTCGTCAATAGAAGCGTTTAAAAACGGAAACTCCTTTAAAGCAATGACAATAGCTTTAATAAAAAATGGTAAATACGTAAGTTTAATATTTTTTTCTTCTACATACGTCTTAAGCTCAGTCCTTAATTCCTTTAAAGGTCCCATATGCATTTCATCAACATGGGTTACGTGGGGAATGGTAGATACTGATTTCGTCATATGAGATGCGATCTTTTTACGAATTCCCTTTAACAGCAGCCTTTCTTCCTCTTGTGGGACAGCACCGACGGCTTTCTTTGACTCAGAAACATAGGAATTGTTCGGTTCTAATACTGGCTTGGCTGTTTGTTGGTGGTTTAAGTAATTTTGCAAATCCGCTTCCGTCACTCTTCCAGCAGGACCAGTCCCATCCACCTCATCTAGGTCAATTCCCTTCTCCCGTGCCCTCTGTCTTACAAACGGTGTAGCCAGACCTCGCCTTCCATCCTTATTAACTTTAAAGGCTGTAATTTTTTCTACTTTTTGGCTTGCAGGCTCTACTTTCATAGGCTGATCAGCTTCCGTACTTCCCTCTTCTAAAATAGTGAAAATAGTCGTACCTACTTCTACAACGTCCCCTTCTTCGAAAAAAATCTTCTTTATTGCTCCTGCAATGGGGGCCGTAAGCTCCGTTGTTACCTTATCAGTCTGTATTTCCACTACTGGCTGATCCATAGAAACGCGATCCCCTTCTTTCACTAGCCAGTTTACAATCTCTCCTTCATGCATTCCTTCCCCAACATCAGGGAGTTTAAATTCCACCATCTTTTCTCCCTCCTCTGCAAAAAACATATAGTCTACTAAAACAACACGGTTTCTTCAATTCCCTGTTTTACCCTTTCTACGGTGGGTAAATAATCATCTTCAACGGAAAATTGTGGAACTGGTACATCAAAACCTGTTACTCTCTTAATTGGTGCCTTTAAGTAAATAAGGGCTTCTTCATTAATAAGGGAGATAATTTCCCCACCTAACCCTGCTGTTTTGTGAGCTTCGTGGACGATTACGGCTCTGCCTGTTTTTTTAATAGACTGCACAATTGTATCCCTATCTAATGGGTATAGAGTACGAAGGTCTACTACTTCGCAATTCCATCCCTTTTCCTCTTTTAGCTGCTTTGCACCATTTAATGCTTCCCTCACCATTGCCCCCCATGAAAAAATCGTAAGGTCGCTTCCTTCTTTCACTACCTTTGCCTTCCCTATTGGGACCCGGTACAACTCTTCTGGTACCTCTTCTTTAAATGCACGGTAAAGCTTAGTTGGCTCCAGAAAAATAACAGGATCTTTATCTTCAATGGCAGATACTAATAGTCCCTTCGCATCAAAAGGGGTACTAGGCGCTACTACTTTCAAGCCTGGCGTATGGACAAAAAAGGATTCCACACTTTCTGAATGCAGCTCTGGTCCACGGATACCTGCACCATAAGGAGTTCTGATCACCATCGGGACCTGAAATTGGCCACGGGTACGATACCTCATCCTCGCTGCATGGGAAACAATTTGTTCAAACCCTGGATAAATAAAAGCAAGGAACTGAATTTCCACGATAGGAATCTTCCCATTCATAGCTAAGCCGATGGATGAACCTATAATTCCAGATTCTGCAAGGGGGGTATCTACGACACGTTCAGCACCATATTTTTCTAACAATCCATCCGTTGCTCGAAAAACACCACCATTCCTGCCAATATCCTCGCCAAGAAGCATGACACGAGGGTCTTCTGCCAGCTTTTGGTCTAATGCTTCTGTAATGGCTTGAATCATTGTCATTTTTCTAGTCATTTACTTGTCCCCCCTCCTGTAAAGTTCCTGAAACGCTTCTTTTTGCTCCTTAATGTTCCATGGAGTTTCTGCATAGACATGATCAAACATGTGAACAGGATTAGCTTTCGGATACATTTCTGCTCGCTTTAATTCAGCTTCTATTCTTTCCTCTGCTTCTTTTAAAAACGTTTTTTCTTTTTCCTCATTCCATAAATTATGCTTCATCAAATATGTTTTCAAGCGTTCAATAGGATCTAACGTTTCACGCCATTCCTTGGAAAGCTTCTCTTGATCACGGTATTTCTTTGGATCATCCGCTGTTGTATGTGCCCCAAAGCGATAAGTTACAGCTTCAATAAGGGTCGGTCCTTCTCCCTTACGAGCCCTTTCTGCCGCTTCCAAAACAGTAAGATAGACTGCAAAAATATCATTTCCATCCACACGGACACTTTTCATATCATAAGCTGCTCCTCGTTGGGCAATGGTTTTCGAGGCAGATTGTTGCTGAAAGGGCACACTGATGGCATATCCGTTGTTTTGACAGAAAAAGATGGTCGGAGTGTTAAATACACCAGCCATGTTTAAAGCCTCATGAAAATCTCCTTCCGATGTGGCACCATCCCCAAAATAGGCAATGCTAATATCCGTTTCATTGTTTAATTTGCTCGCCCACCCTGTCCCAACAGCATGAAGCATTTGCGTTGCAATAGGGACTGCTGGGGGAAGTATTCGTTTTCCTTCCGTGCACGTTGGTCCATCTATATGGCCCATCCAATAGAGAAACACCCTGTACATTTCTTGACCATGCACCAATGCTGCGCCGTGATCCCGATAGGTTGGGAACATCCAATCATTTTGGGAGAGGGCCATAGCACTTCCCGCTTGTGAAGCTTCTTGCCCCTCAAATGGTGCATATGTCCCCATCCGCCCTTGTCGTTGCAGATTAATCGACTTTCTATCAAATAGTCGTATGAATGACATGTTCTTATACATTTCTACCATGAGAGATTCATCTATTTTCCCATCTATTGGCTGCCGGAGGTCCCCATTAGGCATTAATACTTGAATCATATCTTGTTCATGGGAATGTGCTATTCCTATTTCCCTACTTTTCATGACCAACTCAATCACCTCTCTGTAATTGATAGCGCTTACATAGTTTCGCAACATTAAAACAGTCGATATATTACTTAATAAAAAGTATAAAAGATTCTTCTCTGTTCCTATATAAAAAATGAATTAATTTTCTAAATATTAGATATATTTTGCATGTATTTTTAGAAGTTAAACTTCATTTTGTAAACCCTTATTTTGTTTACTTTTTATTACCAAAAATCACTTCCATTTGCAAAAAAAAATACTGCCAAATTCACATAAATTGACAGTCGCTCTAAATCCACTCATTTAAAATGAGTAGCTGTTATATAGTTAATGGAAACTTTTTGTCTGCCTAAACCCTCTCTTTTTTTATGGCTCCTTGTGCTTACAGATGGTAGAATTGTTTTCTCTTCTACAGGTGATTCCAGAACGATTGACGTATTAATTGCAGCATAAGGAATTAAATGGTCAATTAGCTTTCCTAAATGATTCATATCATTCACAGCCGCTTTCAAAATATAATTAACCATCCCCGTAACCTTATGACACTCAATGATATCTGGATGATCTTTTATCATTGCTTCGAACTCATGATAAGGTACAGTTACTTCACTAACTTGAATAAACAATAAGACCCTCCGCCCAACAGATTTCAAGGATACCTTCGCACTGATTTTATGAATAATTCCTTGTTCTTTTAGTCTCAGTAAACGCTCCGTTACACTCGGCCGACTAAGGGCTAACTTTTTTGATAAATCACTTACAGTAATTCTGCCATCTTCCTGAAGAATTTCTAAAAGACGGATATCCGTATTATCCATGGACTTGCCCCCTTTATTATTTTTATGGAACAACATATGGGTAAACAGGCTTGTTTTGCTAAATACATTCTATAGCGCACTTTAAAGTATGTAAATGTTCATTCTGAATATTTATAAAATTATGTACACTTAATTATATCATGTATTTAGGACGGATCGTCTTGAAAAATCACTTTTTGTATTTAAATAATTCTACTCACATTCTATTATTGAGATCCTATTTATGTGAAAGCCTAGATAAAAATTACTTATAATTACAATAACAAGTTGATCTTAGTTTTAGGTCAAAGTTCCACCCAAAATAGGGAGAGTACACTTATTTTATGTCTTAAATAGCAGAAATAATAAAAAAGCTCGTGTGTTAGACGGTTTAATACTCGTGCTTTCGCGGAATTTATGAAAAGCTCGTGTGTTAGAGAGGTTTAATACTCGTGCTTTCGAAG
>JAJOJL010000092.1 GCA_021208645.1 Bacillus sp. (in: firmicutes)
TCATCTAATTCCTTTAATATCTCGTATTTCTCTTCTGCAGAGTAAGATCTTTTGGACATAACAAATACTCCCCCATAAGCAGCCAGATTTTTATTTTTAATCTGTCTACCTAAAGGGGAGCATATCAAATCAGGGTCAGCGGGTTGTGAAGCAATTATTCAATATTCCCTAATTTCAAGTGATCATATTCATCGTACAATTCAACTAACGTGTTAACGCAATCGAATCGTAAAATAATTTCCTGTTGTGGGAATGCGAATTAACGCTTTACTACATTTGCAGCTTGTGGTCCACGAGCACCTTCAACGATTTCAAACTCTACTTCTTGACCTTCTTCTAATGATTTGAAACCTTCTTGCTCAATAGCGGAGTAATGTACGAAAACATCATCTCCACCTTCGCGCTCGATGAATCCAAATCCTTTTTCTGCATTAAACCATTTTACTTTTCCTTGCATGTTTCTAACACATTCCCTTCATTTTAAAAAATTCCTGTGGGGCCTCCACAATTTCACTATAACAAAAGGCTTTTCTCATCGTCAATTGCTTTTAAACTGATTATTTCGACAAATTTTATCGAAATTTGTAAGCGTTTCCTCTCTCGAAAAAAAAAGAATGAATTGGCAGAAATAGTCTACATCCCAGTACACAACCAAACTTGGATCCATAAAACATCTCCAAACTAAAAAGCGCCCATATAAATGAGCGCTTTTCACCTAAATTCCCTTCAATTCAACAGTCCCTGCCTGTTAGTCTCTTTGATACAAATCTCGTGTGTAGATTTTTTCTTTCACATCCGTTAACTGCTCATCGAGACGATTGGAGACAATCACATCTGCCATTTCCTTAAATTCTCCTAAATCCTTAATCACCTTCGAGCCGTTAAAACTAGCGTCCTCCAAGACTGGTTCGTAAATGACAACCTCTACACCTTTCTCCTTAAGTCTTCTCATAATACCTTGGATCGAAGAAGCACGGAAATTATCAGAATCTGTTTTCATTGTAAGCCTGTATATACCAACAACCTTCGGATTTTTCTCCAGAATCCTTGAAGCAATATAATCTTTTCTTGTGGCGTTAGCATCCACTATAGCACCGATGATGTTGTTAGGTACATCGGCGTAATTCGCCCTCAACTGCTTTGTATCCTTCGGGAGACAATACCCTCCGTAACCAAAGGAAGGGTTGTTGTAATGGGAACCGATTCGTGGGTCAAGCCCAACTCCTTCAATGATTTGTTTCGTGTTTAACCCCTGCATTTCCGCATATGTGTCTAACTCATTAAAAAAAGGCAACGCGAAGGGCTAAATAAGTGTTGGAAAACAACTTGACTGCTTCCGCCTCCGTAGAGTCCGTAAACAAGACCGGTACATCTTTCTTCACGGCCCCTTCTAGAAGGAGACCGGCAAACTTTTCAGCACGTTCCGATCTTTCCCCAACAATAATTCTTGATGGGTGGAGATTATCGTATAAAGCCTTCCCTTCCCTTAAAAATTCAGGGGAGAAAATAATATTTTCCGTTCCAAAACGTTCCTTCACTTCTTTCGTGTAGCCAACTGGAACAGTAGACTTAATGACCATTACTGCTTCCGGGTTTACAGATAGGACTGTTTCAATAACACTTTCAACAGACTTTGTGTTAAAAAAGTTTTTGTTAGTGTCGTAATCTGTAGGTGTTGCAATAATGATAAAATCTGCATCCTTATAAGCTTCGGATCCATTAATAGTTGCAACAAGATTTAATTCCTTTGTAGCTAAATATTCTTCTATTTCCTTATCCACAATTGGGGATTGCTTTCTGTTGATCATGTCCACCTTATCCTGAATAATATCAACAGCTACAACCTCATTATGCTGTGCTAATAGAACTGCATTAGATAACCCTACATAACCAGTTCCAGCAACGACTATTTTCATTTCCAAACATCTCCATTCATTTACAATTTATAAATAACCCTTAGAAAATTCATCCCAATAAACAAAATTCTACCAAAGTATATAATATCATTTTGTCATTACAGTTGCCATAGAGGCACAAATGTTTCAAATTTATGAATTTACCCTTATTCCTCCCTATAACCTCTCCTCTATATCTTCTATTCGAGTCTGTACAATAAGCTCAAAGAACACCCTTTATAACAGACTTTATTAATATTAATCATAAAAACTTTTAATTATTGAAACCATACTCAATATGGAAGCGTCTAACCTATTGAAATAATGACAACACCCCCTTTAAACTAGTAGACAATACGTATTTAATAGTAGTTAAAACTAGTCCAAATACTTTCTACATGTTTAGCTTTTAACATATTTTCTAATAATAGTGTGAGGGGATATTTGCCAACTATGTGAAAAGCATGAATTTCGGAAAAAATATTCTATTTTTTCGTCTTAAAAAAAGACTATAATATTCTTAATTTGTTTAATTAGTTTGAATCCATAATACACTCAAACAAATTCGGAGTTGATATTCGAAAGGAGTAAAGGAAATGTGTGGATTTATTGGAATTGCCTCCCACAATGAAGAAACGTTATATAACCAGCCTATAAAGGACATGATGGAGGTTATCACACACCGCGGTCCAGATGATTCAGGTCTATTTGAAAACAACTACGTCCGCTTAGGATTTCAGCGGTTAAGTATTGTTGACCTAGAGGGCGGCCATCAACCCATGGGATATTTAGACGACCGTTACACTATTATTTTTAATGGTGAAATTTATAATGCTCCTGAGCTTAGGGATGAACTGGTTAAAATAGGGGCCTCCTTTCACACCCATTCAGATACTGAGGTTATTTTAGCTTCCTTCCATTACTATGGGGAAGAATGTGTTAATAAATTTAAAGGAATGTTCGCCTTTTTAATTTGGGATAACGAGGAGGGACGACTTTTCGGCGCAAGAGACCCTTTCGGAATTAAACCGTTATTTTACCGTACATTAAAGGACGGTACGATTGTTTTTGCATCGGAAAAGAAATCCTTATTTTATATTAATGAGCCAACGTATATTGATGGGGAAGCTGCCTTTCATTACTTAACCTTTCAATATATCCCAGAGCCGCATACGGCTACGTCAAAAATAGATAAAATAGCACCTGGTCACTCTATCTCTTGGCGACCTGGTGAAAATCTTAGTATCCATTGCTACTGGAAGCCAGAATTTTTACCAAAACAAGATTTTTCAACAAAAGCAGTCAATTTTCTATTGGCTCCATTTAAACGAAAAGCAATGTTACAAGAGAAAACAGCAATCCAAACAGAAATTCGCGAAACATTAATGAACTCTGTGAAACGGCATATGAGATCTGACGTGCCGGTAGGGGCATTTTTATCTGGAGGAATCGATTCATCAGCGATCGTCGCCATGGCCCGACAGCTGCACCCTGACTTGAATACATTTACAGCAGAATTCGACCGGGAGGGTTACAGTGAAGGGGACGTGGCAGAAGAAACAGCCAAAGCCCTTGACGTTAACCACCGTCGCGTAAAAATATCAGTAGAAGACGTTATGAACGAATTCCCAAAAATCGTGTGGCATATGGATGAACCTGTGGCCGACCCAGCAGCAATTCCATTGTATTTTGTGGCACAGGAAGCAAGCAAACACGTAACAGTAGTCTTATCAGGCGAAGGGGCTGACGAGCTTTTCGGTGGCTACAACATCTACCGGGAGCCACAATCCTTAAGCATGTTCAAAGGGATTCCAACTGCCATGAAACCAATGGTAAAAAATCTGGCCGAACGTCTACCAATGGGAATGCGGGGAAGAAGTTTCCTTATCCGTGGTTGTACACCGATTGAAGAACGCTTTGTTGGGAATGCTAAAATTTTCTTAGATGAGGAAAAGGACCGAATTTTAGTTCCAGGCTCTCCACATTGGAAAACGAACGATATCGTCAAGGCCCTGTATGAAGAAGCAAAGAACTATGATGATGTAACAAAAATGCAATATGTGGACATGCATACATGGCTTCGTGGCGACATCTTAGTGAAAGCAGATAAAATGACAATGGCTCATTCCTTAGAGCTCCGTGTACCATTTTTAGACAGAGATGTTTTTGACATCGCAGCAAAAATACCATTACACGGAAAAATTCGTGGAAAACAAACAAAGGTTTGGTTGAGAGAATCATTAGCAGACGTCGTTCCAGCTCATGTACTTCATCGCAAAAAGCTTGGCTTCCCGGTGCCAATCAGAATCTGGCTGAAAGATGAGATGTATGATTGGGCAAGAAATTGGATGACAACGAGCCAGACAGACCATCTATTTAATAAAAAAGAATGCTTGCAGCTTCTTGAAGATCATCGCCTTGGAAAACTTGATGCAAGCCGTAAAATTTGGACGATTTTAACGTATATGATCTGGCACCATAACTATATGGAAAATCGAAATGACGAGGGCGAACACTATATTTCCAATATTATTTAAGACCTTTACACTAAAGCAGTCGAAAGGTCAATATAGTTCACTAAATTGTGCGGAACATAGTACCGCACAATTTTCTTTTTTAAAAATATGTATTTTTTGTGAAATAGTGAGCAAGTTATTGTGTTTTAAAAACACTTCCCCTATGATGAACGTATACTCCAACTTTTAACATAATATTCTACATTTTGACAAAACATACCACGTTCAAACATACAACTACATGATGAAGTTTAAATAGTTAAGTTTAATCTATTTTGCCTTTTGCAAACCATTCCATCAATGATACGACTAATAGAACTCTCCAATTGAATATTCCACAAAGACCGAGTTCATCGTTTGAAGCTGCCTTCCTTTTTGCGATGGGACGGATAACTTATTGCACCCCTCCCCCGGGGATTTCTATCATTACATATACATACGCTTCCGCAATGGGTTCATTAGTTCAAAGTGTGCTGGGTGCATACTCAAAACTCGTTTTTTGTAGCTTTAAAGCGAGTTTTGATAGCATCTACACACTTTTTTCTTTTTAACTCACAATTATACTGCTTTTCCACAAAAAATTTATGAACCATTCATTGTGGAAGCGTTGATTAAACTTAGTAAGGATTAATAGAGAGCTTAAGAAGGTTAATTGTCCCAGTCAAAAAAGATAACGTCATTTTCAAAGGTCCATCTAGAAGATTATTAAATTA
>JAJOJL010000109.1 GCA_021208645.1 Bacillus sp. (in: firmicutes)
TACACATATAGGCAAGTTGAAGAAGAAAACAAATCGCAACTTGCTGCAAAACAGCAACTTAAGTCAAGTTGAAGAAGAAAGCAAAGTCGCAAACTTGCTGCAAAACAGCAACTTAGAACAAGTTACGAAAGAAAACAAACTACAACCTGCTCAAATACAACAAATAATCGCAAGTTGCTGAAGTGTAGCTAGCACATCACAGCATTCCAGACCACCTAGCTTAAAAATTCCTTATAACCTACTAGAAAGGAGGAAACTAACACTTGCAATCTATGAAAATTAATATCCAACGGTTATTGAGTAACATCGAAGTATTAGGAAAAATCGGCCTCAACAAACATGGTGGCTTAGACAGGACCACCTTCACTGATGCAGAATTAATGGCCCGTGAATGGCTCCGTCAAAAACTAAAGGGACAACAACTTGAGGTACGCCTAGATGAAGCAGCAAATATTTGGGGGAGACGACCTGGTAAACAAAACTCTCTCCCTGTTATTACCTTTGGTTCACATATTGATACGGTTCCGAATGGTGGAAAGTACGACGGAGCATTAGGGGTATTAATGGCTCTCGAAGTTATGGAAGTTCTTAACGAAAACAACTTCACGACAGAACACCCATTAGAACTTGTTTCCTTTTCTGCCGAGGAACCGAACCCATTTGGACTTTCTACTTTTGGCAGTAGGGCCATAACTGGGAAGCTAATGTCACAAGACGTACAAGGTGTGAAAAATCCTGACGGCTTACTTGTTACAGACGCATTAGCTAAAGCAGGAGGGAACCCGGACACCTTTGACAATGCGGTCCGCACCCCTGAAGAATTGGCCGCCTTTCTCGAAGTTCATATTGAGCAAGGCAAACGATTACTGACAAGAAACATTCCTGTAGGAGTAGTTACAGCCATTACGGGGATCTACCGCGAAGTAGTAACTGTCCATGGGGAGGCCAATCATGCAGGGACGACCCTCATGAATGACAGAAAAGATGCCTTAACAGCAGCTTCTGAGCTAATTCTAGCTTTAGAATCGGTCTGTCGCGCTCACCCTGCTGAAGAGGTCGTGGGGACAATAGGACGAATCGTTGTCCAGCCAAATGCCGCAAATATCATTCCAAAGCAAGTCCAATTATCATTAGAAATACGGGGGAAAACAAATAAAGAAATAAAAGAAGTCCTCGCCCAATGGGAAAAGGAATTAGAAAGCATAATATTTACTAGAGATGTGCAGGTAGATAGAAAAGTAATGTTAGATCAAGCACCGTCACCAATGGATGAGACGGTAATGGAAACCATCGAAGAAGCATCTCAACAATTAGGGTACGAGTCGTACCGCCTCGGCAGTATGGCCGGTCATGATGCGACCCATATGGCAACCATCACGAAAAGCGGAATGATTTTCGTTCCTAGTATTGACGGCATAAGTCATTGCCCGGAGGAAGAAAGCAGAGTGGAAGACATAGAAAAGGTAGCCAACGTATTATTACATTCCATTTTGTCTTTAGATAAAAAACTGACAAAAGGAGAGGAGACACTAAAGCAATGAGAAAATTGTATACTGCTGATTATATTTATACGGACGAAAGGTTTCAAAAGGATTACGCTTTATTTGTTGAAGAAGGAACCATTAGAGATGTTGGGCCGGCTCAAAAGCTTCTGGAAAAATATCACGGTGTTGAAATTATTGATTGGTCAGGGAAGGCCATCGTTCCAGGTACCATCAATGCCCATAACCATTCCTTTCAAAGTTTACTGAGGGGAATTGCCGTTGATCGACCGTTTTTAGAATGGCGGGATGAAGCACTTTATAAATACACCCCATTATTAGATGAAGAAGCCATTTACACAGGCGCATTATTTGCCTTTGGTGAAATGCTTAAATACGGTGCCACATCCGTCAGCGATTTCTTTTATGTCCATAACAACGGTACGGCTACAGATGAAGCGGTCATTCAAGCCGCTAAGGATTTAGGAATTCGCCTTGTTTTTGCAAGAACCATGTACGATTGGGACGGAGCCCCACTTAGCTATCGGGAAACGATCGATGAAGGAGTCACGAGGACACGAAAACTGGCCGTCAAGTATCAAGGGGATCCGATGGTATCCATTCAGCCAGCCCCACATAGTCCCCACGCCGCTTCCCCTGAGATGATTCAAGCAGGGCATAAGCTAGCAAAGGAACTAGGGACACCATTTCATATCCACGTGGCTGAAGAACAGTTTGAAGTGGAGGAGACGCTCGAAAAATATGGCTTAAGACCTGTTCATTATTTAGATTCCCTCGGTGTCGTGGATGACAGCATGATTGCTATCCATTTAGTTTGGCTCGAGGAGTCAGAAATTCAATTATTAGGTAAACGAAGATCGGCGTTAGCCTATTGCCCATCTAGTAATATGTTTTTATCAGACGGTATCACTAATATACCGGAACTATATAAAGCAGGGGTTAGAATATCCCTCGGGTCCGATGGTGCCTGCAGCAATAATCGGATCAGTGTATTTGAAGAAATGCGAATGTGCTCTCTCCTCCAAAAGGTGTCCACGTTGGACGGAACATGTATTACGGCACAACAAGTGTTTGATATGGGTACGAAAACAGGGGCAGAGCTGTTGCAATTAAATACTGGCGAAATTAAAGAAGGTTTAAAAGGAGATTTTGTATCGTTACAGTTAGACGACCTATCCCTAGCACCAAAAACAGAACTGTTTGCAAATGTGGTTTATTCCATGCAGCCAAACGCCATTAAAGATGTGATTGTAGATGGAAAACTGATTGTGGAAGATGGAAAACTTCAAACTGTCTCGGAGCAAAAGATCGTTCAAAAGGTGGACCAATTATTTCATAAGTGGTCCAAAGCCTAAGGGAAAATAACAAGAAAGAGGAGGTTCCTATTACTATCATAGGGAACCTCCTCTTTTTTCTGCTAATGACTTCCACCTGAGCTGTTGCTCCTGTTATTACGTTTGTTAATCATATTTACCCCCATGACAACAGCGATTACTTCGTCATTCGATAAATGATCGGAATGATTGACTAACTGGTAAACGGGTGACTCGAAAAAACCACTGACCCGCTTAAACTCGGCCACGATTTCACCGGAACTGTCAAACAGTTGATACTCCCTTGAAAAGGCTTCTGATTCAATGGTGTATACGCCCCTGCCCTCGGTCGTGTATTCATACCTCTTTGCCAAAAAGGCAAGACGCTGGCGTAAGTTCCCCAGTTCCCTGTCTTCTCCATTCGTAACAATCCAGCTTCTTGAAAAAAATGGGAAATGTCCTTTAGCAACAATATTCCCTTCATTATTGAGAATATCTACGCTAGAGGAAAAGGCTGACTTTAGATCAAGGGAGCCAATCCGTTCTTTATTTCCATTGTAAATTTCCGTTACCCCTGAAGAAAAGAAATTATCTCGAAAAAAGATTGTTTCAGGCATTTTTAAACCACCTCTCTTGAATAAGCTCATAGGCTGTATACGATTAGAAGCAACATAAAGTTTCATAGGAAAATTTTTACTGAATAATTAACTTTTTTTCAATGGAAAATAAGAAGGATTTTAAGTAAAAGGCTTTGTTAGTGTATAATGTTGATTTTCAATTCAGGAGCTCGCTTTCCGCGGGCAACGCCTCAGCCTCCTCGTACCTGCGGGGTCTTCTGTCTCTTCCTCTGCTAGCATTGCTTTGTAGCATGATGCGTCGAGACAAATCGTAGCATATTCGAGAAGTTATGCTCTTGGCTGTTGCTTTTCCCGCAGGACTTTGAGATGCTTCGTGGGGGAATCCCACGCACGAAGAAAATGTGTGAGCATTTTCGAGGAGTCTCGCTCCTTTCGCTCAAATCAACGCCTATTAAAAATTTTACACTAGCCACTAACAGAGCCTAAGTAAAAGGAGTTGACAGCATGAAAAGGTTTTTAAAGATTTCTTGCTCTGTTTTCATGTTATTTTGTTTCATCTCTATGACTGTTAGTGAAAATACGGTTCATGGTCAGGAATCGAATCCTAACATCTGGTGGGGAAAAAATAAGGACCGACAGCAGGAAGATCATCCTGAACCTAAAGGTGGTTCGGAAAAAGAGAGGCTTACTAATCCAGTCTCCAATATTGTTCTTCAGCAACGGTACCCAGATGTACTGATTTTGCAAGGGTCTACAACGGAAAACAAGGTGGCCCTAACCTTTGATGATGGTCCTGACCCACGTTTTACAAATCAAGTTCTAGATGTACTCGCACAATACAACGTCCCAGCCACATTTTTTGTTATGGGAGCAAGAGCGGAAGCTTATCCATCTATTATTTCACGTATCGTAGAAGAAGGACATATAATAGGGAACCATACATATTGGCACCCAAGCTTGGTGGAAGAGGAACTTACTGTTTTAGAAAGGGAAGTACAAATGACTGGAGACGCTCTCGAACAGCTGACTGGATACCGTCCTAGCTTGTTTCGTGCACCATACGGTTTTTTGAATAACGAACGGGTGGAATTACTTGACGAATTAGGATTAACGATCATTGGTTGGTCTGTCGACTCGTTGGATTGGCAAGAAGATCCACCAGAACAAATTGCTTATAATGTTTTAACAAATACCCAACGGGGCTCCATTATCCTCATGCATGATGGTGCAGAATGGGAAGGAGACCGCACGAACACCATTGAATCCCTTCATCAAATTATTCCAAAGTTGAAAGAACAGGGATTAGAATTTGTTACTGTGCCTGATTTACTAGGTATACCTTATCAAAAATAAGGGAGTCAGCAACCTTAATAGTTCTATTCATAGTATTGAACGAAAACTAGGGAAGGGATAACTTGTTCCTAGTTTTCGTCTATTCTCCACTTCAGTTCTTTAACACGAAGGAAGGTAATCGTATGAGACACCTTATTTTGGTAGTCATTGTTCTTTTGGCAAACACGTATCGTAAAACTTGGAGAAATATACCTACTCATGCTGGAGCCTTAGTATATGTGAGCATCATTAATATTTTTTTATTACTTTCTTTGTCAAAAGAAGCCTGTTTGGGAGTTTACTTCCAACAATATTTCAATTAAAAAAACTGAGACTGCAGCATACCTTGGTAACACTCAGCTTGCTTAC
>JAJOJL010000008.1 GCA_021208645.1 Bacillus sp. (in: firmicutes)
GGGTAATGATGGAAGTAGTAGAAGAAAACGCTCCCTACTTCAATCAAGAAGAGGGTTATGATGGAAGTAGTAAAGAAATCGCTCCCTACTTCAATCAAGAAGAGGGTAATGATGGAAGTAGTAGAAGAAAACGCTCGCTACTTAAACCAAATATATATATAACATAGACAATAGAGGGGTTTTTACATATGGAAATGAGATACAGTCAGATGAATCAACAGGAATTAATGGCAGAAATTGCAGAGTTGAAGGTAAAGGCACAAAAGGCAGAACAAATGGGAATGGTGAATGAATATGCAGTCTATGAACGGAAAATGACGATGGCACAGGCATATATGATGGACCCTTCCTCATTTAAACCTGGGGAAACGTATAATATAAGAGATGCAGAAGACGTGTTTACCATTAACTACATGAATGGTGTATTCGCGTGGGGATACCGTAATAAAAACGAAACAGAGGAAGAAGCATTGCCAATTTCCATGCTTGGGAAAAAATTGGACCAGTAGAAGGCCAGGGATGTAAAGATAGAAGGCGGAAATCCCACCTTCTACCTTGATTATGACCGCTTACGGGTTTGCACTTTTAAGATTTCGTTATGCAAGCTCAGTTCCGTTTCGCCATTCACTTGGTGAAAGGCGTGCTTTGGATTTGCCCTTGGAGATTGGAACGGACTATCGTACCCAGCTTTACCCTTTAGTGGGAAGTGTTTACTCATTTCCTACCGCCTCCTGAAAAAGTTTAACTTTTTCTTAAGCAATCAAAGTACTATTGGTTCGACCTTGGTCTTTCTGTCGTGGATGCTTGCATTCGTTCTTGTGGATGATTATTGATGGACCCGCCTGCACGCTTTGATGCATAGGCAGCTTTAGCCCGCGGTTCCCCATCAAAAGACATTCGGTTCGGAAATCCCTTTGCTTTGTTGCGCATTTGGAAAACCTCCTTATTTTTGTGGGGCAGTATTAGTGTGTGTTTAACGTCTCAATA
The DNA here is from genome assembly GCA_021208645.1 of Bacillus sp. (in: firmicutes). GTDB lineage: Bacteria > Bacillota > Bacilli > Bacillales > Salisediminibacteriaceae > Evansella. The sequence goes on from JAJOJL010000008.1 coordinate 988, forward strand.
TCATGAAATGAAATTCCTGACAAGGATGGTGCTTGAAAATGAAAGATTATTTTGAAAGATTAACGAACAGGCTTTTGGAGGTAAATGACGAGATGTCTTATGCAGAAGCAAGGACATGGGTGGAGATGTTATGGGAGGACTTTGAGACAACGTATGCAAAGGCAGGCTATAAGTATAAAGGTCAAAGAGATGACAGAGAAAATTGTTAATCAATGGATAGACCAGTATGGATCCAGACTTCACGAAGTACTTCTGGAAAAACCAAAATATAAAGCATTATTTGAGCAGAAGAAGTTTTATCATTAAAGAGTTTTTTCAACACACTTGGGTTTACTGGGAATATAAATTTTTAATTGATTTCCCCTTCAAGCAATCCCTTTCCGTGGGAGGTTGTGGCACCTCCTCGGCTGTTTAAAAATAAACTACTCTGATTGAGTACCAAAAAAAAGTGTCTTTCAAAAGCTCATCTACTGTGGGTTTTTAAAAGACACGTTCTTATTTCATGCTTGGGGAATATACTCCAACTTCCTCTGCAATGTGTCGTTATTATATATCCACCCTGTATAAGAGGAGAGGATATTTTTTTCCTCATCTAAACGAACGATGGCAATAAATGGGTAGTGACCTTTGCTCCGGTAACGTAAGTCCACAAACTTGACCGTATAGCCGTGCTCTTCTGTTGTGACTTGCCAACGATATGCTGGAGAAAAGGATAAGAATGCTTCTAAATTAGCGTCTTTCTTTGCTGCATTAATAATCGGATGATCAGGAATCGGTTCAAAAGGGTACGTCTCATAATACCTTATGCGATAATTTTTCACTCTAGCCACGTACATTTTCTCCTTTGTCCGAATCACCACATGCCAGGAGTACCAACTATATGTTGGTGAGATAAAAATATGGGTCGCATCAGGATGTTCCTTTTTTAACAAATGATAGACGAGCCGTCTCGCTCTAATACGCCAAACATAATAGGCTACGATAACAGCGTACATCCATAAAAACGTCCAAGCAGGATCGGCACCATAACGCCAAAAAATAATCCCGATAATATGAGCCGTAAATATAAATGGATCAAAAATACTAATTATCCCGAGAGCAATCCACTTATCCTTGATGGGTGCTAAAGCCTTCGTTCCATAGGCATTAAAGATATCCACAAATACGTGGAGGGAAACGGCCAATAAACACCATAGCCATAAGTGAAGTACATTAGTGACGGGCATAATAAGGCTAAGGAACAGCGTAATTACTGTTGGCCAAACAAATAGGAAAGGGATAGAATGGGTTACCCCTCGATGATTTCGGATATAAACGGCATTGTTTTTTAGTTTTAGTACTGTATCGAAATCCGGTGCATGTGAACCGATGATGGCACCGGCCATTACTGCTTGTGTCATGGCAGGGTTGCTTGATACGACTGGATCTAAAGTGGCAATACCACCAATGGCGATGCCCATGACGATATGGGTGCCAGTGTCCATTACTTTCCCCTCCTTTAGACAAAAAGACTTGATATTTTTAATGTACGTATTTTAAAAGTATTTTAATTGTACGGATGTACTAATTTACCTTTACTTTATATTATTACCCTAAAAATATACAATTCAAAAGGAGAAATTGAAACATGAGCCAACCTTTACAAATTTTCATGGAATATCGTCTGAAAGGTGATAAAGTGAAAGAATACGAAGCCCATATGAAAGTAACTCTTTTGAAAAAATTAGAGGACTATGAAGCATCAGAGATTGAATGGTTTGAAGCGGCAGACCAGGAACATTTATATGTAGAAATGTTCAAAGTTCCTACTATGGCTCATTATGAGTCCATGAAGGAAAAACGAAGAGACGCTGACCACCCCGTTTTCGGTAAATTAAACGAATTCGTAGACGGAGGCATGAAAAAAGTCCATTGCTGGGCATTCGTGCAAAAAACGTAATTGATGTTTTCGATTAGTGTTAGTGGCTGGTGTTCAATATAATAGTCGTTGATTTGAGCGAAAGGAGCGAGACTCCTGCGGGAAAAGCAACAGCCGAAGACCCCGCAGGTACGAGGAGGCTGAGGCGTTGCCCGCGGAAAGCGAGCTCCTGAAGCGAAAATCAACAGTATACCTAACACAGCCTAAAAATGGTAAATTAAAACGAGACATCGAGGAGAGAACGCGGTTGATAACAGAGAAAAAAGACATAAATATTACCGGATTTCAAGCAGACTTATTAAATTGGTATGATCAAAATAAACGGGATCTCCCATGGAGACGGGAGCGGGACCCTTATCGTATTTGGGTATCAGAAATAATGCTCCAGCAAACGAAGGTCGACACCGTAATTCCTTATTATGAACGGTTTATGAGCCTTTTCCCTACGTTAGATGCTTTGGCAGATGCGGAAGAGGAAACAGTCTTGAAAGCGTGGGAAGGTCTTGGTTACTATTCAAGGGCAAGGAACCTCCATCAAGCGGTCAAGGAAGTGAAGGAAACCTATAATAGCAAGGTGCCCGACACGGAGGAGATTCATAACCTACGTGGTGTAGGTCCATATACAGCAGGTGCCATCTTAAGTATTGCCTATGGAATTCCTGCTCCTGCTGTGGACGGAAATGTGATGCGGGTCCTATCTCGAATTTTTCTTATTGAAGACGATATTGGCAAGGCAACTACGAGAAAAAAATTCGAAGCCCTAGTGAATCAGATTATTTCTACGGACAAGCCGTCTGATTTTAACCAGGCATTAATGGAATTAGGTGCATTAATTTGTACTCCCCGATCACCATCTTGCCTCCTATGTCCAGTGCAAAGCCATTGTACCGGAAGGGAAGCGGGCATTCATGAATCCCTACCTGTCAAAATGAAAAAGACAGCAGTCAAAACGAAAAAAAATGAAAGCGGCAGTCGTCATTAATGGAGCGGGGGAAGTTCTAATTGAACAAAGACCTGACAACGGGTTATTGGCAAAGCTTTGGCAGTTTCCAAATATGGAAGAAGAAGCGGATGATGTAGCTGACCTTTCCCACTACTTAACAACGGATTGTGGCCTGTCTGTTAATCTAGAATCGGATGTTAAGCAATATGTAAAACATGTTTTTTCACACCTCATCTGGGAGATTGATGTTTTTTCAGGGGCAGGTGAGGTAATAGACGGGGAAAAGTTTTCAAAAACGAAAATGAAGTTTGTAAATAAAGAGGATGTGGATTGGTACCCGTTCCCAGTCTCCCATCAAAAAATTATTGATGAGATGGTGAAGAGGAGAGCGTTAAGGAGGGAAAGTTAATGGACTTAAAATTAACAGGTAAAAAAGTTTTGATAACGGGCGGTTCTAAAGGAATCGGTAAAGGTATAGCTAAAGCCTTTTTAGACGAAGGGGCCGTGGTTGCCATCGTGGCAAGGGGAGCGGAAGCTTTGGCCAATGCGAAAAAAGAATTACCTGACGTCCAAACCATTCAAGGGGATTTAACTAGTAAGAGTGGCAGAGAAACAGCTTTTAGTGAGTTTATTGCCATCAATGATTCCATTGATATTTTGATTAATAACGTTGGTGGCAGCAATGGAAGCACGACGATGGAAACGGCGCTGGAGTTATTTGAAGAAGCGATGAATCTAAATTATTTCTCAGCTGTACATTTCAGTCAGTTGGCTGTTCCTTATATGAAAAAAGAGAATAGTGGCTCCATCATTAATATTTCTTCTATTTTCGGCAGGGAGTCAGGCGGAAAGCCAACGTACAACAGTGCGAAGGCCGCAATGATTAGTTTTACAAAATCATTAGCTGACGAACTAGCAGATGAGGGAATTCGAGTCAATGGAGTTGCTCCAGGCTCCATCCTACATCCCACAGGAAATTGGCAACGGCGTATAGAGGAAAATCCGGAGAAAATGAAAGCTTTTGTGGAAACAGAAATTCCTGCCGGTCGGTTTGGTACGGTGGAGGAAGTGGCAGACGTTGTCGTTTTCCTTGCTTCGGAGCGAGCGAATTGGGTGATGGGAGCGACACTCAACGTGGATGGTGGCCAGTCAAGGATGAACTTCTAGGATTTTGCTGCGGTTGAATTTTCTTATTCCTTCGTAACTCGAAATATGTTACGATAAGCCATATAAAATGACGGGAGGAATTTAATTAATGGTATCTTTTAATAGTTCTCATAATCCATATGCATCACAACGAATGGTTACATACGGCCGCAATGGAATGGTGGCTACGTCGCAGCCATTGGCTGCACAAGCTGGTCTGGATATTCTGAAAAAAGGCGGAAACGCCATTGATGCAGCCATCGCAACGGCTGCTTGTTTAACAGTCGTAGAACCTACCTCTAACGGTATTGGCAGTGACGCCTTTGCCCTTGTTTGGGTGAAAGGGGAGCTTCACGGGTTAAACGCTAGTGGACCTGCACCTCAGTCCATCTCCATTGAAAAGTTGAAAGAGCTAGGTCTTGAAGAAATGCCGAAGTTTGGGTTAACACCAGTAACGGTGCCCGGTGCACCTGCAGCTTGGGCAGAGCTTTCTAAGCGATTCGGTAAACTGCCGTTGGCTGAAGTTTTGGCTCCAGCGGTGGAATATGCTCGCGAAGGCTTTCCGTTGAGCCCAGTGTTGGCTTATTATTGGGAGCGTGCTTTTGAAGGGTATTCAAAGGTTTTGAAAGGGGAAGAATTTGCCCCTTGGTTTGAGACATTTGCTCCCGATGGAAAGGCACCGAAGGTTGGAGAAATGTGGCGTTCAGAAGGGCACGCTACGACGTTAGAAGCCATCGGTGAAACAAACGGTGAATCTTTTTACCGTGGTGAATTAGCAGAGAAGATACACGAGTTTTCCAAAAAGCATGGTGGGTATATAACAAAAGAGGATTTGGCTGCCTTCGAACCGGAATGGGTAAAGCCAATCAGCGTAAACTACAAGGGCTATGACGTGTGGGAAATCCCGCCAAACGGCCAAGGGCTGATTGCGTTAATGGCGTTGAATATGTTGAAGAACGATGAGTTCCATTCCCGTGATGAGGTGGATACGTTCCATAAGCAAATTGAAGCCATGAAATTGGCATTTGCTGATGGGGAAAAATACATCACCGAAGAGAAGGAAATGAGCGTTACGGTAGCCGATATGCTAAGTGACGGCTATGCTGAGAAGCGTCGTGCCTTGATTGGTGATGAAGCGTTGCCACCGGAAGCAGGAGACCCATCGGCAGGAGGAACGGTGTATTTAGCGACTGCAGACGGGGAAGGAAACATGGTTTCCTTTATCCAAAGTAATTACATGGGCTTTGGCTCAGGAATCGTTGTTCCTGGAACAGGAATCGCCTTACAAAACCGTGGTCATAATTTTAGCTTAGATCCTAACCATGACAATGCCTTAAAACCAGGAAAGAAAACGTATCACACGATTATCCCTGGATTTTTGACAAAGGGCTCAGAAGCGGTTGGGCCATTTGGCGTCATGGGTGGCTTTATGCAACCTCAAGGACATATGCAAGTGATTATGAATACGATCGATTTTGGTTTAAACCCACAGGCAGCTTTAGATGCTCCAAGATGGCAATGGATGAAGGGGAAGGAAGTTCATTTAGAACATTCTGTACTGAACCATATTGCCTTAGGCTTGTCCGCAAAGGGCCATCAAATTCAAGTTGCACATCAAACAGGCGGCTTTGGTCGTGGGCAAATTATTTGGCGTGATCCGGTGACTGGTGTGTTGGCCGGAGGTACGGAATCGCGAACAGACGGCTCAATTGCCGTTTATTAAAAGAAGTTGTCCTATTCCCAAAGGTGGTGTATTTCTGCTTTTGGGAATACTTTTGAAGCAATGAACACGGCTGCTGATACTGCGGCGAGTGAAACCATTGCTACTATTTGAAATTTTAAAGGGGTAAAGAAGCATGAAACAAAGAGAAATATTTCTCGCCTTTTTCCGAATTGGAATGCTTGGGTATGGAGGAGGTCCAGCCTCCATACCTTTAATTCATAAGGAAGCAGTAGAAAGGTATAAATGGATGACAGATGAGGAGTTTGCAGATACGTTGGCCATTGGCAATACCTTGCCAGGGCCGATAGCTACGAAAATGGCCGGTTATATCGGTTATAAAGTCTCTGGTTATTTAGGGATGTTAAATGCCATTTTTGCTTCCGTCATCCCAACGGTTGTTTTAATGATTATCTTATTAACGTCGTTGGCATCATTTCGTGACTACCCATGGGTACAAGGGATGACCCACGGGGTGCTACCTGTTGTGGGGTTGATGATGGCGCTATTAACGTGGGGATTTATTAAAAGCTCGCAATTAATGTTAGGCTGGCTGAAAGTCGTTCTTTTACTTATATTATCTGTAGTTTTGATTCAAGGGTTAGGCTTCCATCCTGCAATTATCATTGGTGCATTAATAGTGTTTGTGTTGGTTCGAAAACCAGAGGCTACTGAATTGAAAAAAGGTAAAAAGAAGGGGGGAGATACTCCATGATATACTGGGAGATATTTTTGGCCTTCTTTATACCAGGTATCGTAGGCTATGGTGGGGGACCAGCGACCATTCCTCTCATTGAATATGAAGTGGTTATCCGATACGAATGGATGACTGTGGAAGAATTTGCTGAGGTATTGGCGTTAGGAAATGCTTTGCCAGGTCCAATTGCCACGAAAATGGCCGGGTTCATTGGTTTTGAACAAGCTGGTATTTTAGGTGCTGCTGTCGGTTTATTTGCCACCATAGCTCCATCTTTAATTTTGATGATTGTTCTTTTAAGGTTGTTATATCGTTTTAAAGACTCCCCTAAAGTTAAGCTATTGTCAAACATTGTTCGTCCAACGATTGCCGTCCTTTTAGGTGTTTTGGCGTGGCGGTTTGTGGCAACTTCCTCTGTGGAGAGTGGCTGGATTCAAACGGGAATTTTGCTTGTGGTGAGTTATTTACTTTTGGAAAAATGGAAGGTGCATCCTGCCTTTGTCATATTAGGTGCGTTAATTTATGGGGCGCTGTTTTTGGCGCCGCCGAGTTGAAGGTGTTTTAAGAAAGAAGCAAAGCTGCTGACTCAAAAGATATTGCGGCTAAGGCAACCTTTTATCTGCAAAAAATGAGTGAAAAATGGTTCAGTTTACATGAATTTTGTGAACTGAGCCGTTTTTTGTTTACCAAGCTAGCGCTATTTTGGGGGGCAGCGCGTGTATTAGGAGGTTTAACATACGAGCTTTTGCAAAAAGAAGAAGCTAGCGCGTGTATTACAATTACAAGGTTTTATACATATGTTAGGGGTGAAAAGCGATCACCTAACTAATCAATTACGCAGTTGATCATATTTTGGTGTTATAATAATTAAAATCTAAAATTATGAGAAATAGAAAAGGCGGAACCAAATGATAAGAACAACTAAATTATTTTTCTTAAATCGACTTCATTTTTCTAAGCTTCCTGAACTTTCTCTTTCAAATACTGCCAAACAATATTTTGATTCCCTTTATAATACAACCACTACATCGACTGGGGTGCAATGGATCGAATATGACCATTCAGAACCAAAATATAAGTTTTTAAATTATTTAATTGAGCAAAAAGCTGTATTAGTTCACGGGACGAACAAGAGTGATATTAGTGAATTTACGCCAAGAAAGCAGACGCTGGCAAACGATAGAGATGTTGTTAATGCGGTTTTCGCAGCCTCAGACAGTGTTTGGTCCATGTATTTTGCGATTGTAAATAGAGGCGAATATAAAGGTTCCCTAAGGAATATGTGTATTACTGTTCCTTCAAAAAGAGGAATCAAACGATTCTATTTCTTTTCCCTGAATAAAGAAGTAGTTGAGAATCGTTGGCGAGATGGGGTTATCTATCTTTTTTCTAAATCAGACTTTGAGCAGGGCGGGGCAGAAAACGAATGGATTTGCAAACGACCAATTAAGCCGATTGCAAAAATTAAAGTAACTCCAGAAGACTTTCCTTTTTTAGATGATGTGCGTTCCCATGACGAATCAGATAACATGGTGAAAACGCTATTCAAAGCTTTAATCTTAAATAAATAGATTATGTTAAAACTCTAATCTTTACCATGATTTAGTTAAAAACATATACTAACAATCCGAACCTTTACTTTTTATACTATTTAATGGCTCTGTTAGAGGCTAATGTTGATTTTGGTTATATGTTGATTATGCGAAAGGAGCGAGACTCCTCGAAAATGCTAACGCATTTTCTTCGTGCGTGGGATTCCCCCACGAAGCACCACAAAGTCCTGCGGGAAAAGCAACGGCTGAAGACCCCACAGGGACGAGGAGGCTGAAGCGTTGCCCGCGGAAAGCGAGCTCCTGTAGCATAAATCAACAACAAAGACTAACAGAGCCTAATTAATAGTAATAACAACTTCTCCCTTTCTTTCTCCTGATTCAACATAGCTATGGGCCTCAGCAGCCTGTTCCAAAGGAAAGGTTTTATCGATGACAGATTTAACTTTCCCCTTTTCAACCAGTTCCTTCACGAAAAGTAAATCTTCTGGTTTTTCCTGTGCCAAAGCACAGACCACTTTCTTACTGCTAAAACGGAAGTCCATAGCATTTCAACAAGCTCCTTTGACTTAAAGCTAGCTAAAAGGTACTTTCCATTCTTTACTAAAGACCCTTTACAAGCTGAATAAGAACTTTTATTTAATATGTCAAAAATAAGATCATAGGTTTCCCCGTTTTTCGTAAAATCCTCTTTCGTGTAATCTATGATCTTATCCGCCCCTAAGGATTTTACAAACTCTAACCTGCGGGTACTGCAAACGCCAGTAACATCTGCCTCAAAGAATTTGGCAATCTGGACGGCAGCGGAGCCTATAGCCCCAGAGGCACCAATGATGAGGACTTTTTGCCCCCTTTGCACGTTTCCTTTTCGAAGCAAGTTCAACGCCATAATGGCCCCATATGGAACAACAGCGGCTTCTTCATATGTCATATTCACTGGTTTCGTTGCTACTATCCCTTTTTCTGATATAGAAAGGTATTCTGCATAAGCACCCATGCTTTGCCCCATATAGCCAAAGACTTGGTCTCCTTCCTTAAATAAGCTGACACTCTTTCCCACAGATTCAATTTGCCCGGCAAACTCACTTCCAAGTATTGTTATTTTTGGCTTCTTGAAACCGAAATAAATTTTTGCGAAAAACCAGAAAAGGAATGGCATGTTGAATTTACTTGGGGATACACTCTTAAAATCCCTTCCAATCATATCACCGTATTTTACAGAGGTCCCATAAACTCTTACTAATAATTCATCATCCTTTGAATAGGTTTGTTTCTTTCTTTTAGTTCCAAAACATCAGGGGGACCGTATTTTTCACATACTATCGCTTTTATTTCAATCCTCTCCTTTAACGGGCAAATGGTTTTACAATTGCTTAACTGGCCTTTGCTCTCTTGTCTGTTAATAAATATTCCGTAACACTTAACGTGAGCACTACTGCAGGAAAGAAAATCTGTATTTCTGGAGGATGGTAAAACAAGTGAATGAAGAAAGGGTGTCCTAAAAGGAGATTTCTCCTACTAGACACCCTGTAATATTTCTTATATATCAACCATTAGGTACTAACACAATACTTCCATTAACAGCATGACTCTCTAAAGCGCGGTGTGCTTCTGCCGCCTCATTAAAGGAATAAGTAGCTCCCACAAGAACGGAAATGGTTTTCTGAGCCAATAAACTGCTGATATCGTCGCCAGCATGCTTTAATTCGGACTTAGGTGCCGTAAACAACAAGACTCCCATCAATGATGCATGCTTTTGATTCAAGAGTCTCCATGGTAAAGTTGGGGCGTTATTTTTTGGCGAACCAATCGTTACGATTCTTCCCCCTGTTTTTACCATCATCAAATCTTGCTCTATGTTTTCACTTAACGACATTTCTAGAATCACATCTACCCCTTGGTTGTTAGTCAGCTCACTAACCTTATCTGGTAAATCTTCCTCTTTGTATAAAATCACATGGTCAGCCCCGGCTTCTTTACAGATGGCAGCCTTTTCTTCATTTCCAGCAGTCGCTATGACATGGGCACCCTCTTGCTTTGCCAGTTGTATTGCCGCGTTACCAACAGCCCCAGCTCCACCATAGACAAGAACCGTTTCTCCAGCTTGAACTCGAGCTCGGTAATGGAGGGATAAATGGGCAGTGACAAATGGCATCGCCAAGGCAGCTCCTTCGACTTCCGTATAGGCTGAAGGCAATGGAAAAATAACATCGGCAGCCGCTTTCACATATTCGGCGCACGTTCCAGGAACATTGGTTGCCCACACACGGTCCCCTTTTTTCAAGTGAGTGATGCCTTCGCCAACTTCTTCTACTACACCACCTAAGTCAAAATGAGGAATGTGAGGAAATTTCGGAACTTCTCGAATACCTTTACGAAAATATGTATCGACAGGGTTAATGGCACTTCCTCCAACTTTTATGAGGACTTCATTTTCACGAACGACGGGCGCTTCCAATTCTGCTACATGTAATACGGAAGGATCTCCATATTCTTGATAAACAACAGCTTTCATGGTTTCTCACTCTCCCTTAATTATTCTGTTTCTATTTTAAACCTTTCTTGCCATGAAAGCACGTAATTTAGTCAAAATTTAGAATAGTGTATTTAACTCTCGTGTCAGTCGAAATGGATTCTGCTGCCACTCTCCCACGAGCTTTCTGAATGATTTATTCCCCCACGGTTCATCATTTCATTAACAATTTCTTTGTGAATGGACACGCCTTCAGAGTTTAAATAGGGCACCATCTGCTGCAAGCTATGGTGGAAATAGGCTAATTCTTTATCAGTCCACTCCGTTTTTGGCGTCATGGAAAGTTCTGTGAAATCTCTGCCAACGTACATACTGCTTCACTCCCTTTTTTACAAATGCCGTTCTGTATTATAGTTTTCCTAGAGGAAACACAAGATATTCGATATAATGGGTTGGTAAAACGTAGGTTAATGAGTAAAAGAAGGTGGAGATATAGTATGGAAAATAGTAATAAAAAGGTTGCTTTAATTACGGGGAGTAGTCGAGGGATCGGCAAAACCATTGCCATCAAACTGGCGAAGCAAGGCTATAATATTGTCATTAATTATGCACGAAGCCGCAGTAAGGCGGAAGAAACGGCAGAGGAGTTACGAAGCCTTGGTGTGGAAGTATTAACCGTTAAAGCCAATATTGCCAAAAAAGATAAAGTAGAAGAAATGTTTCAAGAAATCGATGAGCAATTTGGCCGCCTAGATATACTTGTGAATAATGCAGCGTCCGGCGTCCTTCGTCCCGTCATGGAGTTGGATGAATCCCATTGGGACTGGACTATGAATATTAACAATAAAGGCATGCTTTTTTGCTCCCAATTGGCAGCAGAGCGAATGAAGCAGCAAGGGACAGGTGGGGCAATTGTCAGCCTAAGCTCCCTTGGCTCTCAACGTTACTTGAAAAACTATACGACAGTTGGAGTATCAAAGGCAGCAGTAGAAGCTTTGACTCGATACTTAGCTGTGGAGTTGGCTCCAAGTAACATTAGAGTAAATGCCGTATCTGGTGGTGCGGTGGACACAGATGCCCTTACCCATTTCCCTAATCGGGACGAGTTGTTGGCTGAGGCACGGGAGCGTACTCCTGCTGGCCGTATTGTGGAGCCTGATGATCTGGCAGATGCAGTGATGTTTTTACTATCTGATAAGGCAAAAATGATTTGCGGACAGACGATTGTAGTGGACGGAGGAATCTCCATATTAACATAAATTTCTCGATTGATTCGATGTAAAAATTGTTAAAAAAATCGTCGGATTTTTACGGGATAAAAATTCACCTCCGGGAGATATTAATCTCTGTGGAGGTGATACTAATGGCTAAACAACAACAACAACCAAACGCTTCTAAAACAAATGCACAAGAAGTAAGAAAACAAAACCAACAATCTGCTCAAGGTGCTCAAGGTCAACAAAAGAACTATGAGTTCGCTAGCGAGACAGATGCACAGCAAGTTCGTCAGCAAAACCAACAGTCTAGTGCGCGTAAAAATCAACAGCAGTAGTCAGGATGTAGCGCCTAATCTTACATTAGTGTGATGTATCATCTGCACTATGGCCCCTTTTTCCATTTCGGAAAGAGGGGTTTTCTTAGTATAAACAAGCATGGGGTTGTTCATTCATTGAAGTGGAAGCGACATACTCGTAAATGAGTTCGAACTGGGAGGACGAGTTGATTTGAGCCGTTCAATGAGCGCGTTTTTGTGCTTGCGGATGAAAAACGAGTCGATAGAGCCGTTCAATGAGCACGAAATTGCGCTTGAGGGTGAAAAACGAGTCGATAGACACCTTCAAAGTCACCTTCACCAGATAACCCCATAACTAGAACAGCCCTAATCATTACTGTTTTTGACAGGAATTATTTTAAATTTATCCAATCAATAGTATAATGGAAAAGAGCGAACAAATGTAGGAGGAATAACCAGAATAAGGGGAAGGCATAAAGACAAATAAATAGTTCCATTAATTTGGAGGAGATGACATGTTCAGTAGATGGAAGAAGGAGAAGGAGAAAAAGAAAGTAAGAACAATTAAAGTCACCCTTGAAGAGGTAAGAAAAGCCATCAATGACTACTCAACGACCCTCCCTGAAGGAATATCACTTCGCAGTATAATTAAAGACAACAACGAGATCGATTTTACATTCCTTTATGATATCCTAGGTGGAAAACCAGATCGACCGTTTTACATGTCCAAAGAAACATTTGAAGTTTACGAAGACCAAAAATATGCAAAGTATGTAGATGTATGCCAAGTTGCCTGCGATCAATATTGGCTGGAAACAGGAATCGAACCCCTGACTCCTGGAGATCCCTATCGAAAAATCAATTATTTAAAGCTGCAAAATTACTTGAAAGAGAAGCCGCCATTTGATTTGTATTTACATCCAAAGGATCAAATGGTAACCCACCGTGCTCCAAAAGAAGAATATTAAAGAAAGGAGTAATAAAGTGAGTTTTCCTAGAGCAGGAAGTAACATACTAGTACAGAGCTACAAGCACAATGGGCAGCTTCATCGGGTGTGGGAAGAAACAATTATTCTTAAGGGAACTTCCCAAGAAGTAATTGGCGGAAATGACAGAATTATGGTTCAAGAATCAGACGGCCGGCAATGGCGAACGAGGGAACCGGCAATTTGTTATTTTACGGCAAACCACTGGTTTAATGCAATAGGGATGATCAGAAATGATGGGATTTATTACTATTGTAACTTAGGAACTCCTTTTACCTATGATGAAGAAGCTTTGAAATATATCGATTATGATTTAGATATTAAAGTTTTTCCAGATAAAACGTACAAGCTGTTAGACGAAGACGAATTTGCTTTACATAAAAAACAAATGAACTACCCTGACGAAGTGGAAGTTATTTTACGAAGAAGTGTGGATGAGCTAGTCACATGGATCAGCCAACAAAAGGGACCATTTGAGCCTGGATTTATTGAATATTGGTACGAACGATTTTTACAACATCGTTAAGAAGTACGTGTGCCATAAAAAGAAGAGCGTGGTTTCCTAAACTGGAAGCCATCGCTTTCTTTTTTCGTAGGACGAGCTAGTCCTTCTAATAAGATTGGAGTGCAATCATTTGGATAGTATTAAACGTTATTTGGCTTTTGTTAAACCATATTGGAAACAGATCATTGTCACGGTCATAATAGGTTCATTAAAATTCGGAATTCCCCTTATAATTCCACTTATTTTAAAATATGTGATCGATGATATTATTGGGGCAACAGAATTAACATCTGATGAAAAGATGACTACCCTCTATTGGTTAATGGGTATTGTTCTGTTTATTTTTCTCGTTTTCCGTCCGCCAATTGAATATTACCGACAGTATTATGCCCAATGGACTGGGAACAAAATTTTATATGATATTCGGGATAAGCTTTTTAACCATTTGCAAAAACTTAGTTTAAAATTTTACTCCAACCGAAAATCAGGGGAGATCATTTCCCGGGTCATTCATGATGTGGAACAGACAAAGACATTCATTATTACAGGGATGATGAATATTTGGCTTGATATGTTCACGATTGTTGTTGCCATCATTATCATGTCTACGATGGATCCTTGGCTCACATTAATTGCTATTTCCTTACTACCTTTTTACGGTGTGTCCATAAAATATTTTTACAGCAGGTTGCGTATGTTGACCCGTAGAAGGTCGCAGGCTTTAGCAGAGGTGCAAAGCCACCTCCATGAACGATTACAAGGGATGAATGTAATCCGGAGCTTTGCCTTAGAGGATCATGAACAAAAGGAATTTAGTAAGCAAAATGAAAATTTCCTCACGAAAGCATTGGACCATACGAAATGGAACGCGAAAACATTTGCCGTTGTTAACACCATTACGGATATTGCGCCAGTGATGGTTATCGGTTTTGCTGGAGCCTTGGTCATCCAAGGGAACCTGACAATCGGAACGATGGTGGCGTTCGTAGCTTACATGGACAGGCTATACAATCCGTTGAGGCGGTTGATTAATTCTTCCACGACGTTGACGCAATCCATTGCATCCATGGACAGGGTGTTCGAACTGGTGGACGAAGAATATGACATTCAAGATAAGAAAAATGCGGTGCCTTACGCTCACCCTCAGGGAGAAGTGATTTTTGACCAGGTTAGTTTTAGCTATGACGATGAGCAAAATGTCCTTCACGACATTAGCTTTCGAGCAGAGCGAGGCGAGACCGTCGCTATCGTGGGAATAAGTGGTGGTGGTAAAAGCACGATTATGAGCTTAATTCCCCGGTTTTACGATGTGACCAGTGGGCGGATTTTAATCGATGGGCGTGATATACGCGATTACCAGATGCGGTCATTAAGGGATCGAATCGGTATGGTCCTGCAGGATAATATCATTTTCAGCGATTCAGTTAGGTTTAATATCTTGATGGGGAAACCTGATGCCACCGAGGAAGAAGTAATTGCAGCTGCGAAGGCAGCTAATGCCCATGAGTTTATTATGGAGCTACCAAAGGGCTATGACACAAGCATCGGTGAACGGGGCGTAAAGCTTTCTGGTGGTCAAAAACAACGAATTGCCATTGCTAGAGTGTTTTTGAAGAGCCCGGAAATTTTGATTTTCGATGAAGCCACAAGCTCGTTGGATTTGGAAAGTGAGCATTTGATTCAGCAGTCTTTGTTCCGATTGGCGGAAAACCGCACCACATTTATCGTTGCCCACCGACTGTCTACCATTACCCACGCTGACAAGATCGTTGTTATTGAAAACGGTCGATTAGCGGAAATAGGCAGTCACGAGGAATTGATGACAAAGCAGGGCGCTTATTATAATTTATTCCAAGTGCAGCAATTACATTAAAGGTTTTAATTAAAAGGGAGTCTCTTCCATATTGGAGGGCTCTCTTTTATGATAGTAAAGAAGAAGCTTTTTACTTTGTGTTAGAATAAATAGGAGGATAAAACTAGGAATCTACGAGATAAAGGGGTAATAGTTATGGAATTAAAGGACGTCATACATAATCACTCATCCATACGACAATATGAAGATAGGGAAGTTAGCCAGGAACTCCTTGAAGAGATATTAGATGCAGGTATTCGTGCTTCATCGAGCGGTAATATGCAAGCATACTCCATTGTGGTGACAAGGGACAAAGAACTGAGAGAGAAACTGTACAAGCCACATATGGAACAATCGATGGTGTTGGACGCACCTGTCCTGTTAACCTTTTGTGCCGATTTCAACAGAATGAGAAAATGGCTTGCAATTAACGACGCACCTGATCAATTTGATAACTTTATGAGTTTCATGATCGGGGCCATTGATACTACGTTAGTCTCACAAAACTGTGCGTTAGCAGCGGAAGATGCGGGGCTTGGCATTTGTTATATGGGCTCGACATTAGCTAATTGTGATCAAATTGGTGAGGTACTGAACTTACCACCTAATGTTGTTCCTGTTGTAGGATTTTCCTTAGGGTATCCAGCAGAAACCCCTGCCCCACGGGATCGACTGCCAAAGCATGGTCTTGTACACTATGAGCAGTATCAGGATTATAGTGATGAGGAAATTCTTGAAATCTACATGGAGCGGGATAAAAAGGGTTGGGAGCGATACATGAGCGTTCCTAAACTGAAGGAAATGACAGAAGAATTAGGGTTAAAAAATCTTGCGCAAATCTATACAATTGCCAAGTATACGAAAGAATCTCACCAAGGGTTTTCCCAGACAGTACTGAATTACTTAGAGAAGCAGAAGTTCATGGATAACGAGTAGGAACTGATTGATCTGTATGTTCATGTTGAAAATGGAATATGTTTAATTATAAAGGGGGGGATCTTATCATTCGTTTACTAGGTATTAGTATTATTTTTACCTTTTTGTTAATGAGTTGTTCAAATAACGAAGAGCCTTTATCAAGTGGACCTGATTTTCAAGGGAGTTTTCATGCTACAGATGAAAAAACAAGTATTGTCGTTGTTGACATGAATATGACGAGAGAGGATATGGAGTTTTTTCGTTATCCAGATGAATGGGAAGTATATGCTGTGAAATGGAATGACGATACGACTTTTCTAGATGAAACCGGAACGGAAATACCTGAGGCGGCAATTGGGGAGCATGATCATCAAATCAAAGTCTGGACGGAGGAAAGGTTTGAAAAGGAATTGACTGATTTTGTCACGGGAGTTGACGAAAATATAGAAGAATTTTATCCAGTCTATACGGCAAGCCAAATTCAATTAGTGGAGATGACTTTAGAAGATTATTTAGCTCGGCTTGTATCCTTTGAGAAGGGGGATTTAGCGTTAACTGTCTTCTTAGGTGATGAATTGAGTGATGATCAAGATGCTGTGCAGGAATTTCAGTCCGAATTCAATGGGTTATTGGTGGATAGCCATTTATCCAGAACTATAGCGTTGTTTATGGTGAAGGGGACAAACGAGATGTGCAATTTTTAGAGCTAGAGAACTACCCGGCTTTCGTTGTTTTTGATCATGAGCAGGTGATTTTCAAGACAAATGAGCTAGAAGAGTTTATGGAGTTTTTGGAGGATTACGAGTAACGATATATTAATTAAATGGCAAAATAAAATGGCTCAGTTCAACAACTGAGCCATTTTGTTGGTGGTTAGATATCTAGTATCTGGCAATGGCTTCGCTCGTCGCTCGCTGACAGGAGAAACCCACTCCTGTCAGCTCTTAAAAGATTGCGACGGCTACGCTCATTGCTTCGAGTCTGTTCTAAAGTTCAAAACCGAGCTTTTTGACAGACTTCTATAGTTCCTTCTCATGAACCTTCACTTCGTTTTCCTTCGTGTGATATTTGAAGAAGCCGTTCACTAGGCGATCCAGCTTTTCCAATTCTTCACTGTATTCAATGATTTGTGCGATAACGGGGAAAAAGTGTATCCACTCGTTTTTATCTATGCTCGGGTTGTCATGAAAATCGAGAAACAGGTCCGTTAGTTGCTGCTTTCCTAATCCTACCTCTCGTAAATTTCCTCAGTTGATTGAGGTCGCACCTTACCGGTATATTTCAGTAGAATTCGTTCGTGATAATTGGTTAGATAGTCTAGCTGTGTTTGAATCAGTTCTTGCATTTCATCTGGAAATTGATGAAGTGTATTTTCGTATTTACTTAAATGTTGTAGAGTGTCCAATCCTTTTTTAGAGGAGTGGAGCATTTGTCGGAATAAAACAACTTTGCGCATGCGGGCATATTCATTTTTTCTAAAATACTCCCGTTCTTCTTTGTATAGTTGGAAGACGTCCTCACTCTTGTTCAATGATTCCTTTAGTTTATCTAAATCTTTTTTGAGTGTGCTGTATTCCGCTTCGTTACGGGTGAGCAAATGAATCCATTGGATTATTTGTTCATTTGTATTGGTAATTTTATGGTAGAGAGTGTTTTCATGTTTTGGCCGTAAAAAAATTAAATTCACGATAAATGCTGCCAGTACACCAAGCATGATAAGCAGGAAGCGTTTTGTTGCAAAGTAGATGAAATCATCAGTCGGGCTTCCCATGATAATGACAGCAGTCACGACAGCTAAAGGTATGATTGCCTCTTTATTAAATTTAATATGAATGGCGATAACGAGCATGACCACAACGCCAATGACAAAAGGCTCGTGTCCAAAGGCTAGTACAAAGATGATGGCGAGAATGGCACTTACTACGTTTCCCTGCACCTGGTCTTTAATGGCAATGACACTTTTGTAAATGGAAGGCTGTACTGCAAAAAATGCAGCGAGTCCTGCGAAAGCAGGGGTTGTAAATTCTAGCCACATTGCTGCGTATAGTGCCAGGGTTACTGCTAATCCTGTTTTAAAAATACGGGCTCCAAGCCTCATGGTTGTCCAATGTCCTTTCTTTATTCCGTAATAGATTAGGTGGGTTATAGTGTGTCCTAGCTGTAATCTTTGAATTGGTAATTATAGAATTATATTAATTGAGCATCCCTCTAGCTCAGAATTATTAAATAGGCATTAAGATGGTAACGTGTTGATGAGATCTCCTCGAACTCGCTTTCCGCGGGCAACGCTTCAGCCTCCTCGGGAAACCCACCCTGCGGGGTCTTCTGTCTCTTCCTTCGTCGAGACAAATCGAAGCTTATTCATGAAGTAAACGCTCTTAGCTGTTGCTTTTCCCGCTGGAGTCTCGTTCGCTCCGATCTCATCAACACTTCAATTCTAAAATTAAATCTCATTCTGAGCAAACGGATACCCATTATTTATTATTAGTACTTCGTAGGACATGTTATTGTATGAATTTAGTATTTTATTCATTCCACTATTCCCCAGAAATTATGATATCGAAACGTACTATACACCCGGATGAGCAAACAATCAAGTATCTTTGTGTTTTGTTGGTATTTTTACATATTTGTTTGTGAGTGGATGGTTGTTATGAGCAGCGTAAACAATGGGCTAGCTAGCGAGAGGGTTGGTGACAATAGAGGAACAATTGAACGAAGCTGGTGCTGGAAGGTGATTTGGTTAAATTGATGGGTAAACAATTGAACGAAACCGGTGCTGGAAGGTGATTTGGTTAAATTGATTGTGCATAAATAGCATTAGTCACACGAGACAAGCTCATCCACATCTCTCTACCAGCCCTACATCAAAAAAACAAACTAAAACAGCTCACAAGCCATCCAACGGCCTGTGAGCTGTTTTTAAATTCTAAATTACCCTGGCTTCGCCTTTATTTCAAGCATTAGATACCTACGCTACGCTACGCTTCGCCATTTTGTAATTTCTCTTTACCTGGCTTCGCCTTAAAGCAAAACCGATTACTCCGTAGATACAGCAGGGTCTGCTTGCTGCTTCACAGGAACAACCTGCTTGAAGTTTGCCACTGGATCCGCCAACAACGAATCAACTACAGCCACTTCATCCACTTGACCTTGGGCAGTCAATTCATCACGATAAATCGTCAACAACTCCACAACATCAGCTATGCCTTTTTCAGAAAGGGTTTCTAAGCCAACCTTTGCTCCTTTGGCAATTCGGCTGCGAAGGGCCTTTTCATCCAAGCCCATCTCGGCGTCATGGCGTAAATACACAACCCCACCAGTCATCCCCGCACAAATCCATGGTCCTGGGTCACCAAGCACCAATCCGCGGCCGTTGGTCATATATTCAAAGGCAAACCCTTTAATATTCGCGTGAATGCCAATATTATGACGGCGGCCTGCCACTAATGGCTTCGTCAATCTGCCACCAAAAATCATATCGGCACCAGACAAACGGATTCCCGCACGGGCATCGGCATTTCCTTGAATTATAAACAACCCTTTTTGGGCACCGTAGCCAGCACCTTTACCAACGGAGCCGTTGATAAACTGCCCTGTGCGATCTTTTGCTTTGAAAATCTTGAAGCTGCCGCCGAAGGAAGTTTTTCCAACCCCATCTTGAGCACCGCCAGTAATACGGATGTTTACCCCATCACTGTTGTATGCCCCAAGGCCGTTACCTAAAATGGATCCCTTCGTATACTTCAAATCAATTTCCGGTAATTGACGGTAGGAGCCATCTAGTTTTCCTCGAACACGGTGGCAGGCAACTCGGCTACCAATTACACGCTGTTCCGCCGTTACGGCTTCAAATTCACGAGAAGAAGTTAACTCAGCCACATTGCTGTCTAAGTAATGCTCTGCACCAACGGCAACAGCTAATTGCGTTTCTTCTTCAGAAACAGCTGCTGCTTCTGCCTCTGCAGCGTCATGTTCGTCACATCTTGTTCAGGTAGGGTGGATAACAATTCTGTTAAGTCCATCCACTCTTTCCCATTCACTTGCTCCAGTAGGTCAGCACGACCCACTAAGTCCTGGGTACGCTTTACGCCTAGAGAAGCGGTTAACGCTTGAAGTTCCTCACCGAATGCACCGAATAAATTCATTAACCCTTGTACGGCTAAATCAAATTCACGAGGAACGAAGCGGCGTAAACCATGCTCTTTCGCTTGTGCCTCTGATTCAATTTGGGTGGCAATTCCCACGTGGCATGTATCTAAGTGACAGCCACGGCAAGCCGTACAACCGACAGCGATCATCGCCAACGTACCGAAACCGATACGGTTAGCCCCTAGAAGCATTAATTTCAACGCATCTAACGCACTCTTCACACCGCCGTCAGCCCAGATTTCAACTTTATGTCGAAGGCCTGCTTCTAATAAAGCAAAGTGAGCGGCCTTTACGCCGATTTCTGCTGGCAAACCAACGTGCTGTAAAGCGTGCACACGGGCAGCTCCCGTACCACCGTCAAAACCACTTAACGTAATGAAATCAGCACCAGCTTTGGCAATCCCAACAGCGATGGTTCCAATGTTCGGTACAATTGGTACCTTTACACAAACTTTCGCTTTATCATTTGCCGTTTTAATCTCTGTAATGATTTGCGCTAAGTCTTCAATGGAATAAATGTCATGATTGTTCGAAGGAGAAATTAAATCAGAACCAGTTGTTGCGTTACGTGCCGCTGCAACTTTATCTGTTACCTTCGAACCAGGTAAGTGTCCACCTTCACCAGGCTTTGCCCCTTGACCAATCTTAATTTCTAGCAAATTACTAGAATTTAATAGTTCCACGTTAACACCGAAACGACCGGAAGCGATTTGCTGTCCTCGCGTATTCGGGTATTTGCCAAGCATATCTTTAATTTCGCCACCTTCACCATTAAAGCTGATCATGTTCAAGCGATCTGCTGCTTCTGCATAGGCACGGAAGGCCGTTTCATTTTGCGAACCGAAGGACATGGAACTAATCATAAACGGCAGACTGTGGTTTTTCACACTTACATCCACATCGTCTGCTTTCACGTTGGACTCAACTTTTTTCAAGTCCGCTAAATGGCGGATATTAATTGGATTTTTCATTTCTTGCTCTGCTAGTTTTTCCCGATATTCATGATAGCTACCACGGCCAGAAGCTAAATCACCAAGGGCCTTCCAAAGTCGAGGGAAGATATGGAATGTTTTCCCAGGTCGCGCTTTTTCATTGGCGTAGTCTTGTTTACGGGCAATACTATCTTCTTTCATTGCTTCAAAATTATAGACTAGATCGTTTCCACCAAGGAAATTGACAATGTTCAAAACATCGGCAATTTCTTCGTTCAACCCAATGGCAGAGAAAAGACGTCCATAACCACGTAACTCGTGAATACCGATTGTTGAAATCACTTTTTCCAAACCTTTATTTAAGGCACTGTACAACTTCGCTGCAGGAGCTCCGTCACTATCAACTACCGATGAGAACATGACATACGGATGAACTAAATCTGCCCCAAGGCCAAACACAACAGCAATGTCATGTAAGGAACGGATGCTTCCGGAACGTAATACGAACGAGCACGCTCGCCGTTTTTCCAGCTTCGTCAACCCTTGGTCCACAGCGGAAACAGCTAACAATGGATCAATCCAGTAGTTATCTTCTAAATGAGTGCCATGATCATCAAATACGAGGAAGCTTTTCCCTTCATCAATGGCTTTGCTTGCTTCAGTAACAAGTCGCTCCAAAGCGTCTTCCACCGATTCCGTTTCAAAACGAACCATGGCTAAAATATGGGCTTCGTCTGCTTCCTTGTACAAAGTGAGTAAACTTTCGTAGGAAGGCTGGCCTTCTTTGTCAGCAATGGCTTTCCCTGCTAGCCCTTCAGCAATAACTGGTGACTCTAGCTGCACAACGGTTTTCACAGCCTCACTTGTAAATAAAGCAGGGCGTTTACCAATGACGACACGAGTGGAGAAATGCTCCATTTCCCGGTCTCGGTCGATGGCTGGATTGGTTACAACTGCTACACTTTCCTTAATAAAATCTGCGATGTTTTTCCGCGCCGGATGTATAGCGGCGAGGGGTGCATCATGACCTAAAGAACGGATCGGCTCCACGCCTTTTTCAGCCATCTGCTCAATAAGCTGGATATGCTCCCGGTCCCAACCGTTTGCTGCATAGACGGAAGGGGTGATGTTTTGCTTGAATTGAACGGAGGCTTTGCTACCTACTAGTTCCGTAGATAAACGCTCCCGTGCGTCCTCAATTTCTAAACGGCCAGACATGCGACCATAAACTTCTTCCTGTAACTCATCGTGCCAGAAAACTTGGATCGTACCCGTGTCACCACGGAATAAACCAACTTTTTCCCCAGGTGCTAACGGTTTAGGCTCGGCTACATAATGGTTAGACGTGAAAATCCCTTGCTCGGAAGAAAAGCTGTAGCTTGTTTCTGTCTCGAGCATCCACACAGGTCGTAGCCCTAGAGCATCGACACTAAAGACACATTCCCTCTCGTAGCGGGAGATGATTCCTGCCGGACCTTGAGCGAAATGACCCCATGCTTCACGGATATACGTATATAAATCTTGTAAATGATCAGGATAATGTTTGATTTCATTGACGATTGGCGGGAAGAGTACTTCCATCGCCTCGAAGAGAGACAAGCCATGTCTAGAAATAAACGTATCTAGTATTCTATTTAAATCTTGCGAGTCACTTCCACCATCTACTAAAGGCACACCAAGCATATTCGCTTCGTCACGAAGTTTTGCAATCGTATTAATTTCCCCGTTATGGCCGATCACGCTGAAAGGCTGGACACGGAAAAAATTAGATAAGGTGTTGGTAGAGTATCTGTTGTGACCTAATGTTGCTGTTGATGCAACGAGTGGATCAGCCAAATCCCGATAGTATTTCGGCAAGATATCTCCTGCTCCCATTACCTTATAAACGGCATGGTCATGGCTTAAGGAAGCCACATGAATCAGGGTATTCTCTTCCACTTCCACCGTTAAGTCGAATAGGATGGAGGCTAACCCTTTCCCATCCACGTCCACATTCTTGCCAACAAGCGCTACCTGCCAGAAAACAGGCTCACTTTTTTTGGCGATAGGACCTAATGCCTGGGTGTTTGTTTCTTCTGTACTTTCAAAGACAATTTCTAGTCCCTTTGCTGCGATTTTGTCCCTAACTTCTCCTTGAGATTTCGCAACATCTGAGGCTCGATCAATGAAGAAGTGACCGACTGTAAATG
>JAJOJL010000011.1 GCA_021208645.1 Bacillus sp. (in: firmicutes)
ACTTCCTTTAAACCCCATCCTCATGATCAATCAACCCTACCAGTAACAATCGGAAATGATGGTCCACGAAAGTTCAACAAGAGCAAACTTCCAGCAACAACAAAACAAATCTACCCCCCTAGTACCTAAAAACAAATACTCCTCAAGTCTTAGTTAAATTATGTCTCTGGCTCATTATTGAAAATCCCCGCACAGGATATGATAGAGACAAGAAATGAGAGGAGAAGAAAAACGATGAAAAAATTTCTATTATTCATTCTAGCTTTAGTAGCCATCTTTGTTTTGTTAGCTAACCTTGGACCAATGATATTTTTAGGATTATGTGTTTACTTGCTGTATGTGATTTTTAAAAAATTCATGAAAAGTGATTCCATTGTTGGAAAAGTCATCTGGGTGCTGATCGGCTTGTTCGTCCTAAGCCTGGCCACATCCAATTTATATGCTGTGATCGGCCTTGTGGCAGCTTACTTCCTGTACACCCTATTCAAAAACTGGAAGGATGAAGAGGAAGAAATCACGTTCAACAAGCGAGAAGATAATGATCCATTCACGAATTTTGAAAGACAATGGCAAGAAATGACAAAGTAACTATACGGGCAGGGTCGTAAAAAATAACATACCAAAACCAAAAGCAACCCTGCCCAACCAAAGCAATACGAACTCCAACAACGAGAGTTCACAAAATAAACTATTATCTAAAGAATGGGAGAGATCCGAAATGACAAGTATTTTCGAAAGAATGAGAGATTCTATCGCCGCTGATATTCATAACATGCTAGACAAAAAAGAGGAAAAGAATCCAATCGCTGCCTTAAACCAATACTTAAGACAAAGCGAGGCAGAGACAGAGAAGGTTCGTAAGCTAGTAGAGCGTCAATACAAGCTTAATGAAGAATTCCAGAAAGAATATGAAGCTGCCCTGGAAATGGCTGTGAAGCGAAAGGAACAGGCGGTGATCGCCCTAGATGCGAAAGAAGATGACCTTTATGTTTTCGCCAAAAACGAGCAACGGGAGTATGAAGTCCGTGCCGAGCAATTAAAAGCCACTTACGAAAACGCGAAAGAACAATTGCTTCAATTAGAACAAAAATATGAAGAAATGAAGCATAAGCTGAAAAACATGCATATGAGAAGGATGGAACTGATGGGCCGTGAAAACATTGCCCGTGCCAACTATCAAATGAACAAGGTGGTAGATGGTGCTGGAGATAAATCCTACTCCAAATTCACAGAAATGGAACGCTACATTGAAGGGTTGGAAAGCAAAGTGAATCGAGTTTACTATGAGAACACCTTTGACAGCAAGATTGCCAACCTGGAAAGACAATTAAAAGACAAAAATACAGTAGCGGAAAATCAGTAAAATAATGGTATGATAGAAAAGGGTGTGTCCAAGTCCAATCGCACAGGGCTTAATGGCACACCCTTGTGGTGAAGACAAAAACAACACCAACACACCACCCATACAACCATAGCATCTAATAGATCCAAGAAAGGAGGGCAACGGCATGTTTTCAAGAATACCCACAAGTACATTTAACTGGATTTTCATGATCGGCATCGCTCTTCTTTTTATTGAACTACTGTTTTTTAACAGTGGTCTTGTATTTACCCTCTTATTCTTTTCCTTCATTAGTTTTATAGGCAGAAAGCATTACCATAAGACGATTGGAAAAATATTTTTTTGGGCTGGAATAATTATTTTATTTTTCACCGTAATCAATATGCTAGCCGTTCGTTTCCTCATTATCGCTGTTATCGTTTTGTTTTTTATTCATTATAAAAAAGCAAAGGATGAACCTGATCGGATTGAGCCTCAATTTAGCAATGCAAGCACAGCAGGCAAAAAAGATGGTCCCCTTGCACAAATAGAACCCCTATTTAAGAACCGATTTTTTGGAACAGATAAAACGCCAGAAAGACCGTATCAATGGCGGGATATTAACATCCATGGAGGCTTTGGTGACAAAGTGGTGGACTTGAGTAACACCGTTTTACCTGATGACCCGGTCATCTCCATCCGCCAGATTGTTGGTAATGTAAAGATTTATGTGCCCTATGACGTGGAAGTTATGATCACCCATAGCGCCGCTTTTGGCCGGGCAACTATCTTTCAACAGCAACACGAACAGCTTTTTAACCAATGTATCACCTATCGAACGGAAGACTATGAAACGAATACACCGCGGGTGAAGATTGTCACCTCCATCATGTCAGGAGATATTGAGGTGAAGCGCATATGAATTACATTACGAAGCAAATTGTCTTTGGCGTGTTCATGGCCTTCTTTCTCGCAACCATTATTTTGAGTATTACTTTTTTCATGTTTCCGTTATCAGGCTGGGCAGCTCTCTTCCAAGCTAAGCTATATGATATCCCTTATTTCTTTCTGGTGCTAACTGTTACCGGAACATTTGGTATCGTATCAGGTGCTGTTTATGGAATTAATCTTCGGGGAAAAACTCGATTCCTGGAGGCGCGATTAGAGGAGATTATTAACGGCCAACCCCTCATGAAGGATTTTCAGGAAAAAATAAAGGAATTTGATGGCATCCAAGGACAACTGCAGCAGGTGGAAGCAAAGTTCCTCAAACAAACAGAGCTTTCTCAACGGCTCGTCTCCGAAAGAACAGCGGAACGAGAAAAGAGCTTGCAGGAAGTGGTTTTGCAGGAACGGAACCGCTTGGCACGGGAACTCCATGACTCTGTCAGCCAACAGCTTTTTGCCGCATCCATGATGATGTCTGCCATTAACGAAGGCAACCCGCCACAAGACCCTGTCGTCAAAAAACAACTGGGACTTGTGGAAAAATGATTGATCAATCCCAATTGGAAATGCGCGCGCTCCTCCTTCATTTACGTCCCATCGCCTTAAAGGAAAAAACCTTAAAGGAAGGGATGGAAGAATTGTTGATGGAGTTGAGGCAGAAGGTTCCTATGGTTATTGACTGGAAAATAGAGGAAATGGAATTGGAGAAGGGTGTGGAGGATCATTTATTCCGAATTCTCCAAGAAGCAGTCTCCAATGCCCTGCGTCATTCGAAGGCGGAAAAGCTTCATGTCATGCTTATTGAGCGAGACGGCATTATTATTTTGCGTATTTCAGACGATGGTGTGGGATTCAACGTGGAAGAAGCCCAGTCCAATGGCTCGTACGGTATGCAAAATATGCAGGAACGGGCAGCGGAAATTGGCGGTCGACTGAAAGTAGTTAGTGTCGAGAACGAAGGGACGAGATTGGAAATCAAGGTGCCACAAAGTAAACGAGGGGGAGAAAGATGATTAGAGTATTGTTTGCAGATGATCACGAGATGGTGCGAATTGGTGTATCTTCCTATTTGACAGCCCAGCCTGATATTGAAGTGATTGCAGAAGCCGATGACGGAGGAGATGCGGTAGAACTGGCGTTGGACTTAAAGCCAGACATTATCTTAATGGACTTAGTCATGAAAAAAATGGACGGCATTGAAGCAACACGGAATATTATTGCCGAATGGCCCGAGGCAAAAATCATCATCGTCACGAGCTTTATTGATGATGAAAAAGTTTATCCCGCCTTGGAAGCAGGGGCAACGAGCTATATGCTGAAGACGTCTAAGGCGAAAGATATAGCAGAAGCTATCCGCGCTACCTACCATGGACAATCCATTTTAGAGCCAGAAGTGACAGGAAAGATCATGACGAAAATGCGGCAAAAGCCAGAGGTACACTTACATGATCAACTGACAGAGCGAGAGCTGGAAGTACTGAAGCTCATGGCCGATGGGAAATCCAATCAAGAAATTGCCGATGAGTTGTTCATTGCTTTAAAGACGGTGAAGGTTCATGTGAGTAATATTTTAAGCAAGTTGGAAGTTCATGACCGAACTCAAGCGGTTATTTATGCCTTTAAGAATGAATTGTTCAAGTAATTTGCTGATTGGATATGGGGGGAATTTTTCGTTATGAAACTGAATATTATTTTTCTTGTTCTCGTTTTTATTGTAAGCTTTATTTTAGCTTTCCTTGGGGTGGATGCCCTAACGACTTTACTAATCATTTTTGGAATTGCCGTTATTTATATTTACCTTTCCTTAAGTCCCATCGTTCTGAGCAATAATTTAGAGAAAGTGGAACGATTTTTGTTAAATAATCAAGATACACCAGTCTATTATTTCCTTTACTCTGTTGCGAACAAGGCTACGGATGATGTGGAAAAAGCATATGACCAGGTCTTGCAAAAATATGGAAATTCGTCGAAGCGACCTTTATTTGAACTTATCTATGCTCTTTATAAAGACAACTTACCGGAGGCCAAAGAACACTTAGTCAATATAAAAGCACCTGATTATCAGGATTATTACCGCTGCGCTATCCTGCTAGAAGAAGGGAATGTAGCGAAGGCAAGGGAAATAGGTGAGCGCCTACCGAAAAAGTGGATGAAGGCAACGGTTCTTGCGGAAGTCAGTAAAAAAGAAGGGAACTCTCAGGCGGCTAGAGAGTTTGCCGAAGAAGCATTTAACAATGCAAGGGGAATTCAGAAGTATTCTGTATATAAAACTTTTGAAGGGTTGCTGGACAAGAAGCTTGGTGACTGAGTTTTTTGTTGGAAGTTTATTCAATGAGGAAAGAATTGTTTGTTTACCTGATAGGAGAAGATCACTCCTATCAGGTTTTGTTGTGTGGAGGACGTTTCGGGGCAGGTAGTGAGTAAATTGGTATTGACTTGTCTGAAGCGAAGGCAGCAACAGACAAGTGAAGGGGAAAATGAAGCCGACGTGTCCGTAGCGGAGGTCGCAACAGACAAGTGAAGCGTAAAACGGAGGTGACCGTGTCTGAAGCGGAGGTAGGAACGGACAGGTGAAGAGGTTAAATGAAGCTGACGTGTCTGTAGCAGAGGTGGGAACGGACAGGTG
>JAJOJL010000079.1 GCA_021208645.1 Bacillus sp. (in: firmicutes)
CCCGCGGAAAGGGAGTGGACTGTAGTGAGCTCCAACGAAGCAATATTCAGGATGAAGAATTTTGGAATTATAGTCCTTGTTTTGCGATGTATTCTACAAGGTCTACGACTCGGTGAGAGTATCCAGCTTCGTTATCGTACCAAGAGATTACTTTAACTAAGTTACCTTCCATTACCATCGTAGATAATGCATCAATTGTAGATGATGAAGGGTCTCCGTTGTAGTCTCCAGATACTAATGGCTCTTCGCTATAAGAAAGAACTCCTTTTAATGGACCTTCAGCAGCAGCTTGTAAAGCTCCGTTAACTTGGTCAGCAGTAACTTCTTTGTCCAATTCAACAACTAAGTCTACTAAAGATACGTTTGGAGTTGGTACACGCATAGCTCCACCGTTTAATTTACCTTTTAACTCTGGAAGAACTAATGCTACTGCTTTTGCAGCTCCAGTAGTTGTCGGGATAATGTTTTCAGCAGCCGCACGAGCACGACGATAGTCTTTATGTGGTAAGTCTAAAATTTGTTGATCATTTGTATAAGAGTGAACAGTAGTCATCATACCGCGACGGATACCGAACTCATCATTAATACTTTTGCAAATGGTGCTAAACAGTTAGTCGTACAAGAAGCATTCGAGATTACATGATGGCTTCCAGCATCATACTTGTCTTCGTTAACACCCATAACGATTGTAATATCTTCTTCTGATGCAGGAGCCGAAATGATAACTTTCTTTGCACCAGCTTCTAAATGTTTTGCAGCATCTGCACGAGCTGTGAAACGGCCAGTTGATTCAACAACTACCTCTACACCAAGGTCACCCCAAGGTAATGCAGCTGGATCACGCTCAGCTATAACTTTGATTTCTTTTCCATCAACGATTAGGCTGTTTCCAGAAACCTCAACTGTCGCATCAAGCTTACCGTGAACAGAGTCATACTTTAATAAGTGAGCTAGCATGTTTGCATCTGTTAAGTCGTTAACTGCTACTACATCTACTGCCGGGTTTTTTAATGCTGCGCGGAAAACAATACGTCCAATACGTCCAAATCCATTAATTCCTACTTTAGTTGCCATAATTATAATTCCTCCTTTTATTTGGTGAAGCATAAAAATCTATTACAAAGGGGTGATACATTATGTAATCCCCTTGAACCACTACGACAAATCTCTAATTAACAATGTGTCCTACATAGAGCCACATTAAACAGGGTTTTCCCAGGAACATTTAATAATTTTGTGAAATAATTTAGCTCCTTTTTTAACCCCTTGCTAATATAGCCTTTGCAGCTCCTTCATCCGTTACCAACGCCTGATTTGTTCCATATTTCATGTAGGCTTTTATGGCATTGGCCTTCGATGCACCACCAGCTACGGCGATGATGTGCGGAATATCCTTCAGGTCTTCAAGTTGCAAACCAATTGTCAAAACCTTATGGATAATATCCCCTGATTGATCAAAATAATAACCGAAGGCTTCTGCAACTGCATTGGCGTTGCTAAGCTTTTCTAATACTTCCTGTGAGGTATTTCTCCGAGTAGCCATCGTATCCGCCTCACCAATCCCATGGATCACCATGTCCGCTGACTGAATCAACTGAAGTATTTCCTGAATCGACGGTTCATTAATGAGTGATTGGTACGACTCTTTGCTTAATTGATCAGGAACATGAAGTAATCGGTAAGCCCCCATCGCCTTCCGCGCCATCGTGGCACAGATGGTATTGGCTTGATTTTCCACCTGCTCACCTAATCCGCCCCGTGCTGGCACGAATAAGGCTTCCTTCATATCCACATCTGGCATCATCATTTCTGCAACGGCAGCCACAGTCGTCCCGCCAGTCACAGCAATGGTATTCCCTTTTGCAAACAGCTTTTTTTTTTCATGATGGATATGCAGGTACGTCCCATTTCCTTCTTTACCCATGAAAACTCATCACTATTACCGGGAACAATATGAACCTCATCAATCTCCAGTATCTCTTTCAATTTCTCTTCCATTTGCTGAATGTCAAAAACTTCTTTCATGACGTCCTCCAATTGAGAGAGAAGAATGGTACCTTCATCAGTCAAAGTCATGCCAGAGGTTGCCACATTAACGAGCCCTTGCTCTTTTAGAAACGTTACCTCACTGCGAAGTACTCTCTCTGACATTTCCAAACTGTTGGCCAACGTTCTTCGGCCGATAGGTTGCATCAAGCGAATAAATCGGAGGACGCGGTAGCGCATACCAATGACATCCACAAGTTCAGGCAAAAGTTTTTTTTGTAAGTCCAAAAGCATTTTCATACGAATGCTCCTTTTTGTCTTTGTATTATCTTATGCATCGGGACGTTTTTTGTCCATACCAGACATATTATGTCCCACCTATCGTAAAAAAAAAGATCGTTTTATGTACAATAATTTGGAAAGTCGGATGTCAACTTCAGAATTATTGTAGCAAGGAAACGATCGTGAGGCAAGTCAAATCATGTAAATTTTTTGTGAACTTTTTCGATTAATGTTGTGTACGATATGATTCCTTCATCTAAAACGCTTCCATTTTCATCTTCAACGACAGGGATGCGAATTTGGTATTCCAAGAGCCAATCATCATTTTCGTAAATATCCCTCTCAATGATGTTAAAAGGCTTTTCCTTCTGTACTTCCTTCACTATGGCAAGTCCTTTATCACAAAGGGGACAGCCCGTTTTTGTATAAAAATAAACGTTCATTACACAGTCCTTTCTATTCATACCGCTTTCTTTGTGAAGAGGATAAAATATGCATCTCATCCCGATATTTTGCTACTGTACGCCTCGAAACTTTTATTCCATATTGGTCCATCAACAAATCGGAAAGCTTTTGATCAGACAGGGGCTTCTTTTTATTTTCTTCATCCACTAACCCTTTTATAAAAATTTTCACCCGCTCCGAGGAAGCGGAGTCATCAGAGTTTTTCCCGACAGTCGATGTGAAAAAATATTTTAATTCGTAAAGTCCCCTTGGTGTTTGGATATACTTCTTTGTCGTTGCCCGGGAAACTGTTGATTCGTGTACTTGAATCTTTTCGGCGATTGTTTTTAACGTCAACGGCTTTAAATGACCAGGTCCTTCGTCAAAAAATTCGACCTGATGCTCCACAATCGCTTTCGTTACATTTAACAATGTTTGTTGGCGCTGCTCGATACTGCGCTTAATCCATTGAAATTGTTCGTATTTTTGCTTCATATACTGACTAACTTCCGCTTCCCCATTTTTAATAAGGTCCTCATATCTCTTATTAACAGTCATAACAGGTAAATGTTCATTGTTTAAAAAAACTAGATACTGTCCCTTTACCTTTTTAACGGTCACATCTGGCACCACATACTTAGCAGGTTCATTGTGGAATGCAGCACCTGGCTTAGGGTTTAACGTTTGAATAAAATCAGCAATATATTGAACCTCATCCACATCGATGTTAATTTGTTTGGCAATTTGTTTAAACTGTTTTTTCCCAAGAAGGTCCAAGTATTTTTCCACCACTTCTTCCGCATATAAATCACGGATAGCTAATTGCCGAAGCTGGATTAACAGGCATTCTTTTAGATTCGCTGCACCGACACCTACAGGTTCAAGAGTTTGTAAGACGTTTAATGCTTCCTGGATAAGAGAAACAGGTTCTTGCAGTTCTATCGCCATTTCTTCTATGGAATGGCCCAAATAACCATTCTCATCAATGGAAAGGGCTATATACGTTACTACTTTACGTAATTGATTATCTATTGTTAATAGCCGAATTTGATTGAGTAAAAAACCTTGCAAGCCGCCTTCGTTGTCCTTAACATGGTCAATAACGGAATAGTTATCATCATTATAGTTCCTTTGCTTTCCGTCAATCGTATTCCATGATAAGTCATCTTTTTTTCTTACAGCTTCTTCCAGTAGGTGATTTTCCTTTAGTTCAATTAATGGATTTTCCAATTGCTGCTCATGCAAATAGTCTTTTAAATCTAAAGCAGAATATTGCAGCATGGTAATCGCTTGACGAAGTTCATTTGTCATGACCAGCTTCATAGATTGATGTTGATACAGTCCAAAATCCATTTTCATAGGAACTACCCTCCTCAAAGCTATTATACATGATACATTCAGGCTTTTGTTAAGTGAAGAGATGGTAAATTTATTCTTTGTTAATGTTTCTTTACTTTCATCATATTTTTGTAAAATCGTTCTATTAAAAGTTTTTCAGGATTTGTTTGGGAAAAAGAAGGATTTTCTTTGATTCGTATGGAAGTTTTTGTTTGAAAAAAGAAAAAATAGGCTATCATGAAAGGTGTTATTGTTTTTAACAAGGCTCGAAAAATTACATATATTTCATTAGCTAATCATCTAATTTTTTCAGGTCGAAATATTTGACCTTCATTGACCTTTTAGTTATGATTAGTGTGAAATAACTTACATGAATTACTTATAGCCAACATATCTTTAAGATGAGATAAAGGAGGAGTACTTATGAATTTAGTCCCAACAGTAATAGAACAAACTAATCGCGGTGAACGTGCCTATGACATTTATTCTCGCTTACTAAAAGATCGAATTATCATGCTAGGTTCGGCAATTGATGATAATGTAGCAAACTCCGTCGTTGCCCAGCTTTTATTCTTGGCTGCCGATGATCCAGAAAAGGATATTTCCCTTTATATTAATAGTCCTGGAGGTTCCATTACAGCAGGAATGGCCATCTATGATACGATGCAATTTATTAAGCCGAAGGTACAAACAATTTGTATCGGTATGGCAGCTTCCATGGGTGCATTCTTACTGTCTGCCGGAGAACCTGGTAAGCGTTTTGCATTACCTAATAGTGAAGTAATGATTCATCAGCCACTAGGTGGAGCACAAGGTCAAGCATCTGACATTGAAATTCACGCAAGAAGAATCATTGAAATGCGTGAAAAACTTAATAAGATTTTGGCTGAACGTACAGGACAGCCGTTAGAAGTAATTGCCCGTGATACGGATCGCGATAATTTCATGAGCGCTCATGAAGCGAAGAAGTACGGGTTGATTGATGAAGTAATGGACAAGAAACCAGAGTAGTAAAATAAGAGTTAGTTTGTGAAAAGCCAGAGGTGTTTGCTAGCGCCTTTGGCTTTTTTGTGTTTTGTGTTGATTTTTGGTATAGAGGATGCTACGGACACATGTGCTTCATTTTTCAGCCTCACGTGTCCGGGCCTTCCTCCGGTACGGACACGTCGTCTCAATTTTCACCCTCACCTGTCACGTCCTATCGCTGCTACGGACACGTCAGCTCCTTTTTCTGCTCCACCTGTCCGTTCCTACCTTCGCTTCGGACACGTCACTCGATTTTTTAACTCCACTTGTCCGTTCCCACTCTCGCTAAGGATTCATCAATCGATTTTTTCCGCAAAGACTGTCACCCCCAACCTGCATAAAAAAGACGAAAACAAAAAAAAGGCACTTAATAAAGCGCCTAATAATCTGAAACGATTATCCAATCATACTTTGTAGTTTGAAGAAGCCTTTCACTAGCTGTAAAGTAAATACTGTCTTGATTATCAGTAGTTCTCGTTTCTTTCGAGTTTCTTCTTCCAACTGCCAATATATAAATATTTCTAAAATCCCAGTTATATCTATAAACAAACCGCATATCTGGCTTTTCCGTAACTTCTGGTATCTCTTTTGAAAAAAACTTGTATTCTTGCCAGCCTTCTAATGCATAGTCCAATGCCCATCCAGGACGGTATGGATTATTTTTAGCCTGTGAGATTCCAGCTATTAAGCAAGTTAAAAACTCATCAAAATTACTAACCTCATCATTCAACATGTTCAAATCTTTCTCAAAAACTTCAAAATGCCAGAATTCCGTCCCCATGACTATTCAGTATTCCTATTATATAAATCTCTAATACCGTGTTTGCTTAACCTTCTATTACTATTCGTAGGTAAATCTGTTGACTCGATCTTTTGGCGAGGAATTTCCTCCATCTCTTCCAATCTTCTTTTAAAAAATGATTCATCAACGTCATTTATTTTTCCATGATCATTAAATTGGTCTTTTGGTATCAAATAGCCCTTTCTTTGTTGTTTTCCAGGTCCATCATCCAGTTTATACTCGATTTTTTCTTCATTTATCCATTTATAAACCGATTGAATCGTAACATCGAAAAGTTCCGCTACTTCTTTTACTGAATAATACTGAGTAAGTTCATTTGGAGAAATTGGCTCGCTGTGAACAGCTGCAATAGCATGCAATCTTTGGATTAGATGAATAGTTTTCGGGTCAGACAAATCAACTTGCTTTGATGCTAACTCATTAATAATATCTCGTGCTTCTTTTGTTGGTTTCATGGGACCACCTCCCTATTCCTATTATACCCAATCATTAAACTTATTAAACCTTTTATACTCATTAAACTAAACCTTCATTATGCATTCATGCTGACCGTTATTTTTTCCACGTAGTACGTAGCAGTTGAGAATCCCACTCTCTGAAAATATGCATTGAGTACTCTTGCAACTCTTTTTTCACAATCGATGATGTCACACCATTTTATGATGTCTCTTAAGGTAATAGGCCGATTTGGAAAAAGCAGTCTATATTTTTCAATGTTTCGCAGTATAGCATGTTTCACTTCTTCATGCTCTCCACAATGGTGACATGTGATCGTTTTTTTGACCCGATGTGGTGGGTGTAAGAAAGTGTTGCATTTTTTGCATGGTATACCTTTTTTTAGGCTGGCAAAATCACAATCAGACTTGTCAACAAAGGGAGATTCTTTTAGTTGGATGGAGATGAGTTGATTTACTAGATTGATTTGTTGAGGAGTGGGCTTCGTGGTGGTATTGTTTGCCTCTTTGTTTTTAATGTCTTCAAAAAACTTTTTTATTTGGGAGGGCAAACAGATACTAGGGTGGTTTTTTTGGATGCCGAACAACGTAAATTCAGGGTTTACAAACGTAATTTTAGAAACTACTGGAAAAGGTAACTTTAATTTTTGCTTAACAAGATGGCGCAATAAGGAGTCTGACCTTTCGATTTGCACGAGAGGATTGGTTTTCGTTTCGTTTCCATGCTTGTAAAACTTATTGTCGATAAGTTCGTATTCATCCTTGAAATTTTTGACATTAAAGTTATATAAGGTGGATGGCGTTGAAAGCAAACTATCGATTTCAAAATTATTGTTGCCATGGTCGAACCAAATATTGTTTAATACTAACCAGCTTTTAGGGCAACTATGAAAGTTTTTGTCAAATTGCAACTCTCCTTCGTAGCCTGACTCCAATTGGTACAGTTGCCATTGTTCCTCATTATTTAATTCTTTTCTTATGTTGAGTTCCCGCATTCTGAGTAGGTCGGAAGACGGTCGCCGTTCTTGAACAATTGTCATTTTTTCACACCCATTCTTGATTTGTTTTTTTTGTTGGTGGGACGCAGAGGTTGTATGTGTTAACTATGACTCAATTGCTTTCGTTTTGGAAGGGGTTGAAGCAAATGTTTCACGAACCTGGTTCGTGAACATTTTGTGACATGGGGGGGGTGGCGGGAGGCATGCGTGTAATGGTGTAGTCCAAGGAATTGGGGTTTGAGGTGGGGGACGAGAGGATTTTGAAACACTAATTTGCTTATTTTTGTGGGACGGTGCCACATTCGTTGTTTGCCCTCAATACTTTGTGTTCGAGCTCTCTCAGGAGCATCAGTAGGTCGTTGCTGTGATGGGGAGGGTTACTTGGGTTTCACCCTTCATTTGTCCGTTCCTGCTCTCGCTACGGACACGTCTTCTGATTTTCCTGCTTCACCTGTCCGTTCCTACCTCCGCTTCGGACACGTGATTCATTTTTCCTGCTTCACCTGTCCGTTCCTGCCTCCGCTTCGGACACGTCAACCAAATTTCCTTCCATTTGTCACCTCCAACCCTAAAATACACATTTCCTTAACAAAAAAGGCAACTAACCCTTAATGGGCGCTGCCTTTGAACCTTCTTCCTCTGTGCCTTCCTCTATTCCTACCTCACTACCAAACTACTCCTCCACCTCGATCAATTCCCGATAAATACTCACAAAATAGTTTTCTAGCAATTCTCCTATTTGGCCGCCTAAATCATAATATTCATTGTCGGCTATCTCTACTACCTCGTAAAACTTCTCTTCTCCCACTTCATCATTCTCCAATGCCTGAAACAGCCGCCAAAGCTCATCACCATAGTCCTTAAAAATCTTCCCGTAGCTCTTTGCACCGATTTTTTTCCAAAATAGCCGTTAGTTCCTTCAGGTAGTTAGCCGCTCCAACCTCCTCAATATACTCTGACCACCAATTGAGCAAGCTTTCATGCCCGCCGCTTTCCATTTCCGAATAATATTGGAAAACGAGATATGCTTCATTGGCCACTTCATTGTCTGTGGGAAAATCAGTTTCTCCCATAACGCTCACAACTGCATTCCAAATATCGTCTTTCGTTACTAACTCGCTTTTTTTCATTTTAATTTTCATAAGCTCATTCTCCCTAGAAATGGATTATTACACCTAAAGATACCTCCTTGGAAGCACGGGAACCGTCCCCGTGCTTCATATCTCCCAAAAGCAGACGACTTGGTTTTTGCCGTGTTCTTTGGCGTAGCGTTCGGCCAAGTCGGCGTTGTCGATGAGCTCTTGGACTGTTTCCGGCTTGTCCCGGTCCACGCTCGATACCCCTAGACTGGCTGTTAATTGATAGGTATCCCCCACATAAATTTTCCGGATATCGCCAAGAATGTGGTGGGCCACGCCTCGCGCCACTTCGCCATTTGTATTCGGCAAAACCACGATCAGCTCCTCGCCGCCATAACGGCCAACAATATCACCGCTGCGAACGGACTGCTGGATCGTCTTGGCCGTCTTTTCCAACACCCGGTCCCCTTCCCCGTGGCCAAACTTATTATTCACATGGCGGAAATCATCAATATCGATCATGATGAACGACAAGTCCGCCTGGAAATCGGCCGTTCGTTGAAAAGCATCTTGCAACCGCTTAATAAAATAGTTTCGGTTATAAAGCTTCGTCAGGTCATCCACATGGACCAGCTCATTAATGATCACCTTTTCAATTTTCGGGGTGATGTATTGCAGAAATTGGTCCAAATAATAGATGCTCTCACTAGATAGAGGCCGGTGATTCTCCACGAGTACAACGGCTGCCACCTCGTTTTCATCGGTCAAAACAGGAAAACCGTAAAAACAGGCATCCCCCACTTCCACTTGGCTCACTTTCTTGTCTTGTAGCACCTGCATAAAAGCCGCGTCCACTTGAAAACTCGTAATATCTTCCCGTTGCAGTTTATCCGTTATGGTGAAGGTCTCCGTTCGGTTTCGATCAATATTAAAATGAAAATAAACGTGATCGAACAGTAAATTTTCATGGAGCACCTTCGTAATGTTTTTGCAGACACCTTCCAGATTCCTAGCCGAGTGGACGAGCCGGATGCTGTCAAACATGATCGCGTTGTTGGTGAGGAGATTCATCATCTCCATCTGCTTCGCCGCCGGGAGCTCGAGGCTTAACTTGTCAATGGACGCAATATGACGAGCCACTTCCTTTTCTTTCAAAAAATTAGTCACTCTCGTAAAATAGCTTTTTGCACGAAGGAATTGGACCCGTGCTTGAATGTAAGAATTGTTTTTCATGGAAAATAATCCCTTAAAATAATAGGCGTAGCCTAGGTAACCGAAGTACCCCTTGGTATAGACCAGCTGTTCAAATTCATGGACCTGTTTTTTGAAAGCGGCGGTTTGGTCAGAATAAATAAGGGCTTCAAGGTGGAGCATGGTCAATTCCAGTTGATCCTCCACAGTAAGGTTTTTTTCCTCGAGACAGATTGCTGCTGTTGCAATTGTTTTTTCATAGTCCTTGAGCAGGTTGAAGCATTGGCATTGGAGAAGCTTAAGGGTCACTTCTCCCTTATGTTTTTCACAAATCTTCTTTATAAATGGCCAGAGCCGCTTCGCTCGTTTCACATTCTGTTGACGCATGATGATTTTATATTGAAAAATAATGGCGTCCACTCTTGTAATGGTAAGGTTGGATTTCCGCAGCTTCGGCTTGATTTCGCTGATGAGTTGCAAGGCTTGCGGATAGTTTTCAATCATATAATAGAGTTTCACTAAGCTTATTTCGTTGAAATAGGCATTGATGGTTTCACCGATGGCCTTCGCTTTGTGGGCCAGGGCGATGGCGTGATTCGTATCCCCCAAGTATTGGTAGAACATCAATAGGTTTGTGGTGGCATTCATTTCGTGCTGCTTGTTGCCAAGTTCGATTGCCAGCTCCTTCGATTTTTGCATGTACACTTTGGCTTTGGTGACATTTTCTTCCAATAGGCCAATGCCCATCAAGTTGTAGATGTTCATGAGCATGGCTGTTTGGCCGTGCTGCTCGGCGAGGGATTCGGCTTCATAGATATACGGTGCTCTTTCGTCCCATGGGCGGTGATTTAGAAGGAGCAAAATATGCAAATTGTAAATCCAACGAATATAGTCCCTTTGTGTCAGGTTTTTTCTAATGGTGGTGTTGTTTTCTTGATGGTAGTTGACCATGTCCTGGATTAGGGACGAGTTTTTTCCAGAATAGGCGTAAAAGTAGCCTAAAATCACCTGCATGTGTAGCTTTTTGCAGATGGTGATGGTTGGTGCGATGGTTTTGTTGGCTAGCATGTCTGAGTTAGAGCGATTAGCCGGGTTTGTTGACCCGCTGGCCTGGTTTGATGACGCGTTAGCCGGGTTTGATGGTTTCGTTCGGTTGCCTGTTTTTTTCGCTGCGTCGAGCCGTTGCAAGTATGCTTGTTCATATTTTTTCAATAGTGTCAGGTCACGGAGGTTGATGCTGATATAGCCCAGTTGGATCAGAGCGTTGGTCGAGCCGTGCTTGATGTACTGCTCATTGAATAACGTTAGGGCTTGTTTCAGGTCACCTGTTTTTTCTAAGGTGCTGCCGTAAAGGAGCTGTGCGGCGAGCGGTGGCTCCGTGTGTTGGTCCAATTCATTTTTGTATTGATTGAAGGCATCTTCCAAATGGCGTTTGGCTTCTTGGAAGTTGCCTTCTTTGTGGCATTTTCTTGCTGCTAAAAGTCGGCAAGCTAGCGCATTTCTCGGTTGGTCTGCTTGTTTGCATTGGGTTGATAGATGGTCGTAGCTGGTTGGTTTGTTGGTTGGTTTGTTGGTCGCCGTCGAGTTCGATTGGTTGATTGGTTGGTTAGTTGTTGGCGAGTTTGAATTTCCTGTTGCTTCCCGCTCAGTTTTGACAGTTGCTTTATTGATTGATTTATTGATTAGTTTGTTGGTTTCGGTTGTATGGGCGTTGTTATAGTTTGGTGTGTCGTTGTCACTTTGAATGTTTTTGACGTTGGCGGCGTTGTGGACAGTGTTAGAATTGCTAGTACTGTTGGCGTTGTGGACGGTGAAATTTTGTTTATTTTTTAAGTCGTGCATGACTATTCTCCTCACTATCATTAATCCACTAAAGTGAACAAAGCTATTAGATAATAATTCTACGTCAAGGGGCGAATTTCCTCTATTTTTTTTGGAAGCGTGGGGACGATTCGAGACTTGTGAAAAAGGGTGCTTTTCCCTTTTTCACAAGTCTCGAAATGCAATGGACGAAGCCGTTGCATGTTTTAGAAGCCTGATATGAGTGGTTTTTTCATATCAGCGCGCAACGAGCGCAGTCATTGCAAATACTTATTTATACTATTTCACAGGTTTCAGACGGTTCCGGTGCTTCCTGGAACTATCTTTGCCATAGTATTGGCTTATAAGTAATGAGTAAGGGAAATTTGATGAGGTGATTTTTTAAGACAATTACCTATTTTTAAGTGATAAACTCTTGTTTTTTTAATGGTCTAATAGTTTTTACGGTCGATTTAGGTATGTTTTTACACAAAATCAGGTAATTTTAGCTCCAAAGGCATGCTAAACAGGAGGTCCATTTCCAGTTATTTGGATAATCGTGCCAAAATTGTTGATTATCGTGCGGAAAACGGCATTAATCGTGCCAAAATGCACAGGAATTGAGCCAAAACCAGCAATAATCTGGCTGTTAACAATTATTATAAATAACACACAATGATGAGATGTTAATAAGTATTATAGACACACAAAAAAACATGCCCACTAGCAATCTCCTCCTGCTAGTGGGCTTTCCTATTACCTTGTCGCTGGGAAACGGCTAAGGTCGTGCCGTTTTCAGCGACTTTATTGCTTTCGTTAACTCTTGGAAGCGTTGGTCCAGCTCCCCATACCTGTCATCTGCTGCCGTCATGAAGCTCAACTTTCCTAGTACTTCCTGCCTCTCTGTTTCAAGGCGCAACCGGAGTTCTTCTTGATCTGCCTGACCCTGCTTGGACGATGACAACGATAGCACCCTTGGTTCTGCCGTGGTGGCACCAGACAACTGCTTCTCAATCCTCCCGTCCCCAATTACCAACTTCACCTTCGTTGTTTTTACCAAAAAATACTGATCGTGGGAGACGACAACCAAGGTGCCTTTGTACTCGGCCAACGTCTCCTCCAACTGCTCCCGGGACGGCAGGTCCAGGTGGTTCGTGGGCTCGTCGAGGACGAGGACATCCTTCTCCTCCAGAATGTACTTCATGAGCTTCATCTTCACCCGCTCGCCCATGCTCATTTCGCCAACTGGCTCCGTCCATTGGGCAGCCGCAAACCCGAGATGCTTCATGAGATTCTGCACCTTGCCCCGCGCCGCGAACGTTTCTTGGTGGAAAAGCTCTGCCGGCGTCGCCTCGAGAGGAAGGTCAAACACTTCCTGTGTCAGGTAGCCAATCTCCGCGGATGGAGACACCCACACTTCGCCCTCGTACCGGAACGGGGTTGGCAAATCAGCAAGGATAACCCGCAGCAGCGTCGTTTTCCCAGAACCATTCGGCCCAACAACAGCCACCTTCTCCCCGTGCTGAATCGTGAAGTTCGCCTGAGCAAACAACGTGCGCCCGCCGCCATCAAAGGAATCACCGTCGACGGAAATTCCCCCAACGGACACACTCAAATCCTTCACCTCAAGGAACCGCTTCCCCTTCTTGGCGTTGGCCTTCATATCAAACTCCACCGAATACTCGGCCGTGACAGGCTTGGCCTTCACCCGCTCCAGCTCCTTCTCTAGCCGCTTCTGCTTCGACTTCACCTGCGCATCCGTCCGCTTCGCCTTCTTCCGCCAGTACTCCTTCATGCCCTCCTTCTTCGTGGACGTGCGGTGCGCCTTCTCAGACCACGACTTCAACTCTTTGATCTGCCCCTCAATCCGCTCCACCATCCGCTGCTGCTTCTCGTACTCCCGCTGCTGCAACCGCCTTTTTTCCTGGCGAAAACTCATGTAGGAAGAGTAATTCCCTTTGTGCTCCACCAGTTGCCGCCCCTCCAATGACCAGATTTTTGTGGCCACCTGGTCCATGAAGTGACGATCGTGGGAGACAAAGATAATCATTCCTCGATACTCTTGGAACTGCTGGCGGAGAAGCTCCATGCTTTGCTGGTCCAGATGGTTCGTTGGTTCATCAAGGAAGAGCACGTCTGCACGTTGGGAAAAACCTTTCGCCAGCCGCGCTTTCAATTTTTCGCCGCCACTAAGTTGCGCGAAGTCCCAATGAGATGGGACGTTCCACTTTTCCAACAGCTTCTTTTCTTGTGGGGTTGGGTTGAGGAAGCTGTATTCCTCCGTCTCCTGTTCCACTATGGTAAGTTGCAGGTTCGGCTCGAGCCAGTTGATTTGCCCGGTTGATGGTTGTAGCTTGCCTTCGATGAGCTGCAGCAACGTTGTTTTCCCAGCACCGTTCTTGCCAATAATCCCAATCCGGTCACCCTGTTGAGCGGTGGCATTAATGTTTTCAAAAATCATAAGGTCGATCATTTCATAGCTTAGATTTGCTAGTTTCAGTAATTCTCGCATCGAATCCGTCCTTTCACTTGCGGGAGGCGGGCCATCGCCCACAACAAAAAATCCCCCCACATCATTGGAAGGATTAGCCTGAAGCAGAGGGACGGTTCCCGTGCTTCCTTTGCAGTTGCCTGACGGAAGTACAGGGATCCGTTTCGATCGTACTTTCTCTATTGGATTGGGACCTCTCACGCACTGGCTCCTTTTTTGTAAAAGGGTGGCCAATCGGTCCTTAATTGAGCACGAACGCTCTCTATCAAATTTGTGGAAAAATGGGCAGACTAATCCTATTTTTTGTTAAGTTGAAATTTTTAGTTTCATACCTTCACGGAAAATAGAATTAGTTATCCATCGTTCACCCATCATTCCTTTCGTTGTAGAGTCAGCTGAAAAAGGTTGTTTTTTGACCTTTTTCAGCTGACGCGAAGCAATGAGCGGAGCCGTCGCATTTTTTTTAAGAGCTGACAGGAGTGGGTTTCTCCTGTCAGCGAGCGACGAGCGAAGTCATTGCTACTACTCTCATATTTTAACAATAGTATAGCACAGCCGTCACATCTAAGGAAGCCATGGTTCACGTTCATTCCTTTTAAAAAGAAGCAGAGGAACCGTCCCCGTGCTTCATTCCATCTATAATAAATGGAGTGTTAAGTGCTTGGGAAATTTTCAATAAGGTGCTAACATTTGGACTGGTAATACCAGCCTCTATTCTACCTACAGTTGATTTAGGTAACCCCGAAGCATTGGCAAGGTCCTGTTGGGACATATTTAACGCCTTTCTTCTCGCTTTAATTTGCGCTGCAATTTGTCCTTCTTTTTGAAGAGTATTTACATGATCTACACCTCGAATTTTGGCATACTTTTCAATAAAGTTATTCACATTTCTTACCTCCTTTATAAATAAAGATCAGGATCTTCTACACAGTAATTCTCGTAATTAATCTCTGCAGGAATAATATCATTTCTAGAAATGGTACCATTATATTTTTTATTAAAATAATGAAGTAATATGACTTTGTGGTAATTATGAATGGCAAAAATGATACGATGGTTACCAGTCAAACCTCCACTAAATCCCCATCTAAAAAAATTCTCGTAGTTCACATTTTCCACTAAGTGTTTTATCGATGGAGGTGTTTCGTCTCCATGGTTATTTTCGATGTACTCTTCTGGATATGGATTATAGGCAATTATAGTAAGTTGCCTAACATAACTATCTGCGACCGCACACCAAATACCCGCTTTCCCTCTTAACATCTCTTGCTCTGCATTGTATAGAATTTTTTCTTCAAAGTTTTTCACATTGCCAACATACATTAACTCAAACAACTCTTGCTCCGTCATGTATTTATTCTCCTTTCTTTATTATTACACATTCGGTAGCATTTATGCCATCACAATGGGTTAATTAACGAAAAATTATGTAGTGATCTGTTAAAAAAGCTTTTTATTGGTGGAATCTGAGATTCTATGAGGGATTTACATGAGATTCTGAAGTGGTAGTCGTCTGGAAAAGCTTTAAGTGGTATTTCTAAATCTCGAAAATGAAAGAATGACATGAGATGAGATAAGTTTTAACATCGTTTAGACTGTTCATCAAGATATAGTTAATTGAGTCATTAGTTTATTGTGGTACTTCATTGGTGTCCTAGCTGACTTACATAGAGGTAAATAACATAAATCCATCATATAGCACTTTGTTAAACATTTCACTAACTATATAGAAAGCATGAGAATTGCTCCTCCGATTCCTCCCTATTTCCAAAAGAAGCTATCACTTAGAGTAGTTCTAAGTGATAGCTAAATCAACTAAAAAGCAATTATACTAATCTTTTTCTCCCCACAACTATCAGTAATCCAATACTGAACAAGATGAAACCGGCCATCAACCATGTAAAGATGGTAGTTGCAGTTTGGGGTAATTTCTCTTCGGAATTGTCTTTTGCTTCTGTAGTCTCGTCCTTGGATTCCGAATCCGTTGA
Organism: Bacillus sp. (in: firmicutes); assembly: GCA_021208645.1. GTDB lineage: Bacteria > Bacillota > Bacilli > Bacillales > Salisediminibacteriaceae > Evansella. Next base: position 15,881 of record JAJOJL010000079.1, read on the forward strand.
ACCTTCCTTCTCAGGCGTTGTTTCGTCCGAGTTACCTGGACTTTCAGTACTAAGATAATCGAAACGGCTCAGCTCATTTTATTTGTGACTTGTGAAAAAGCACCTTTTTCCCAAGTCTAGTACGGTTCCATCGCTTTCTTGTTGGTCAATTACTCTATCGAAACGTACTTTTTTAATGCTTTCGTTAGTTTTTCAAAATCACTAACTCTCATAAACTTGGACTTTAGTTCCACTTCCCTTTCGTCCTTCAGTACTAAAACAAGTTTGTCCTCTGTGGCAATTCCTTTTTCTACATTAGAATACTCTACTTTTTCCCTTGGGATCGGAAAGCCACGGTGAATTGAAAGGGAGTCCTTATTTATCCGTATATAATCTATGTTTTGGATGGTGAAGTGTGCGAAAGACAAAAATACACTCAAAATGATGATGAATATAATGAGAGAGGTAAAAAAGAGATGATAATCGGCTTCTCGACTCATTATCAATACAACAATATTTAAAATGGCGATTGTTAACCACATAATACCAGAAAACACCCATACTCCTCTGACCCGATATTTAATAATCAAACCGACCCCTCCTCATATAAAGTAAATAAACTTGCTCTTTTAGAATAAATACCTACTCTTACCTTAACATAATTAAATGTCTTGGGACCGTCCCCTTTCCTTACCTTATTTCATCCCAGCGGCCCATTAAGGGGAGGATTCCGCCACCTCTCCTCCCATACATATTTTTTCAGCAGAAATGGGTATTATTGCTGTGGGCTCTTTACTATTAATCTCCAGAAAGGTTCGCTCATGACTCGGAATATATTATTGCAAATGCAACAATTTTAAATTACAATAAAAAACACATCTGAATTTTATTGCAAATACAACAAAATATCTGCCACCTGCACCTATAAGGAGGTCACCTACCCATGAAGCAAATTCTTCGTGAGATTGGCATGATTGCTAGAGCGCTAGATTCCATTAGCAATATTGAATTTAAGGAACTGGATCTGTCAAAGGGTCAGTATTTGTACCTGGTTCGGATTTACGAGAATCCCGGAATCATTCAAGAAAAGCTTGCCGAAATGATTAAAGTAGACAGGACCACAGCAGCGCGCGCCATAAAGAAACTGGAACAGACTGGTTTTATCGAGAAAAAAAGAAGACGACAATAATAAAAAAATCAGGAAGCTCTACGCAACAGAGAAAGGGAAGCAAGTTTATCCGTTTATCATCAGGGAAAACGACCACTCCAATTCGGTGGCATTAGCTGGTTTTTCCGATGAAGAAGCAGATAGCCTCTATCAAATGCTCCATAAAGTAAGGAAAAATGTGGAAAAAGATTGGGAATCTGTGAAGAAGGGCCACAAGAGAATTTATTGAGGAGGGATTTGGGATAATGACAACGCCTATCAGAAAGTGTACCATAGACGATCTCCGGCAGCTTCAAGAAATAAGCATCCTTACATTCTACGAAACATTCAAGGAACAGAATTCGCCGGAAAACATGAAGGCTTATTTGGAAAAAGCCTTTAGTGTAGAGCAATTGGAAAAGGAATTATCGACCGCCTCTTCTCACTTCTATTTTGTTTTTTACAATGATGAAGTGGCTGGCTATTTGAAGGTGAACACGGGGGCTGCCCAGTCGGAGCCAATGGGTGACGAAGCTCTCGAAATCGAGCGGATTTACATATTGGAGAAATTTCAAAAGCACGGGCTTGGCAAACAGCTTTTTAACAAGGCATTGGAAATTGCGCAGGAAGGTGGTAAGGGGAAAATCTGGCTTGGCGTATGGGAAAAAAATGAAAATGCCATTGCCTTCTATGAGCGGTTGGGGTTCGTTCAAACGGGATCTCACTCGTTTTACATGGGAGATGAGGAGCAAATCGACTTTATTATGAGCAAAACCCTTTAAGAAGCACGGGGTTCGTTGAAACCAGTAAAAAAGGGAAAATCACGCACCCTTTTTCACTGGTCTCGGACGGTTCCGTGCTTCTTTCAACGATCCACTATTGGGTCATGATCGAGATTAAATCATATTGGTAATATCTGCGATTTCTTGTTCGATCATCGCCAAAGATCATGTTTAACTCCACTAATGTCGCTAGGCTTTTTCGTATTGTTGATGGTGCAAGCTTCGTGAGTTCCTCAATTTGATGTACCGTTGCCACCGGATAGGTAAACAACGCGCCCCAAACTTTCTTAGTAGATGGCTGCGTCAGTTTCCTTACCCCGTCATGATAGAGTCGTTCTGCTCTCTCCAGCTTCCCATACTGATGATCGGCCATTTTAATGGTTGCATTTAGAAAAAACTCGATCCAACTCTTCCAATCCGGTTCCGTCTTTCCGATTGCCCTTACTCCATTTAACATAGCATAATATTTGAATCTTTCCCTCTCAAGCTCCTCACTTAAGAAGAAAAACGGAGATTCAATGAGCTTGGTTTGCAACAAATAAAGAACGATTAAGATTCGCCCTAATCTGCCATTTCCATCTAAGAATGGGTGAATGGACTCAAACTGTGCGTGAATGATGGCTGCTTTAATTAACGGGTGCAACTGTTCCTCTTTTACCTCTTCATATGGGTGGCCGTTAATGTATTGCTCTAAATTTTTCATATATTGCCCCATTAATTGTGGTTCAGGAGGAATATAGGATGCATCCTTCATATTGCTGGTAGGACCAATGAAATTTTGTATTTTACGGTATTCTCCCGAGGCACCGGTGGACCCACGTGCATTTTCCATGAGTATTTTGTGCATCTCTCGAATCAATCTCTCCGTTAATGGGTATCCCATTTGAATATTTTCAACACCAAGTCGGAGTGCCCGTTGATAGTTACGAACTTCTACCTTCTCCCAATCTGTCTTTTCCTCTATTTTGTCCTCTAACATCTCACTAAAAGTTATTTGCGTCCCTTCGATTTTGGTAGATTGTACAGATTCTTGCAGAGTTAGTAACTGAATAAATGATTCATTTACTAAGGAATAAATCAACTTTTGCTTTAATTTCTCCAACTTCTCTGTCGCTTCTACTACCTTCTTGTAAAAAACAAGTTCCGTTTCTGCATCAAAGGTTATTGGCAAGAAAGGAAGTTCATATGGTTTCTTCACTAAGCACACCTCCTAGAATATTATTTAATACAATTATACTCCAAAGATACCAAAATCCAAACCTTATAATATTTTTCAACAAAAAAATATCGCATAGAACGGAAACAGGGGGACGGTTCCGCTGCAACCGTCCCCTTGCTTCCCTCGACCTCCGAAATAATGTATAGTATAGTCTTAATAAACCATTTCATAAGGTCGTGATGTATATGCGGATTAATAAATTCATTAGTGAAGCTGGGAAGGCGTCTCGCCGTGGAGCCGACAAACTGATTGAGGAAGGGAAAGTTCTCATCAATGGCAGGCGCGCGAAGATTGGTGACCAGGTCCAACCGGGAGATGATGTGTTGGTGAATGGTGCACCTGTGCGGATGGCGCGAAATAACGTCTACCTCGCCCTTAACAAGCCTGTTGGGATTACGAGTACCACGGAAAAGAATGTAAAGGGGAATATCGTTGATTTAGTAAACCATCCGTTGCGGGTGTTTAATATTGGTCGGCTCGATAAGGATTCGGAGGGATTAATCCTTATGACAAACGATGGGGACATTGTGAACGAAATTTTGCGCTCGGAAAATCAGCATGAAAAGGAATATATCGTTTCCGTGGACAAGCCTATCACAGATGATTTTTTACAGAAAATGTCTGAGGGGGTAAAAATCCTCGGGACGAAGACCCTTCCTTGTAAGGTAAAACAATTATCTAAATACGACTTCAATATTATTCTCACCCAGGGACTCAACCGGCAAATACGTCGCATGTGCGAGGCTTTGGGGTATGAAGTCTATCGGCTGCAGCGAATTCGTATCATGAATATTCATTTAGGTAATCTTCCACCAGGACAATGGCGTGACTTATCGAAGAAAGAACGCACCCAGTTGTTCCGAGAGCTGGAGTATGAGCCGCGGGAGTGGTAAGGAAGCGCGGGATAATAATGACGGGTGAAAGAATATAAGAGTTGCGTCCAGGGAGGAATCCCTGGACGTTTTTTTGATGATGGGGAAGTACCAGAATTATCGCCTTGCTTCATGAAAAAAGCTGGATGTTGTAGGTTTAATTCGCTATTCCCGAAAAGTGGATTACAACAGATCTTTGGTGAGTATTTTAGGGTGCAAATTTTTCGGCAATTAGTCCATTTATACCCTCAACGAACCTCGAAATCCTCTAGCTCCATAGTAGGAATCCGCCCCGTTGTGATACACAAATACATGTCCGTAGCGCCAATCACAAAATAGAGCACCACCTAGTTCTCTTATATCATCTGGTGTTTGCACCCAGCTAGATGTTTTTGCGTCAAATTTTCCTAGCTTTTGCAACTCCCTGTATTGCTCTTCTGTCAAAAGCTCGATGCCCATTTCGGTAGCCATATTTACTGCGCTATTATCTGGTTTGTGCTTCTTTCTTGCCTCCAACGCAGCCTGATCGTAACAAACACTTCTGCGACCTTTAGGACTTTCTGCCGAACAGTCATAAAATATATATTCGTTGGTCACTTCGTCCTGTCCAACCACATCCGGTTCACCACCGGTCCTATCCATCTCATTCAGTGACCAGAGTTTTTCTGGATGGGCCTCCAACTTTGCTTGGATTTGCGCCCATTCTATGTAAGGATGGCGGTGCATGTTTTTTTCAAAACGGTCTTTCAATACGCTTAGTAGTTCTTCCTGTTGCTGTGGTGACAGCTCTTTTTCATTGTTTACCTCTGTCATGTTGGTATTCCTCCTTGTTTTTATCAAAACGCAATTTTTTGTTAAAAGAACAGTTTACCATAGAGCGTTCATTTTTTTCCGAGGCTAAAAAGTTTTAAGGTAATCCTCCACTTCTTTGTTCGTGTCGAGAAAGCTGATGATTAGCATGAAGATGCCAATGGTGGACATGAACAGTCCCAGGACAACGTTGCCAATTACTAGAGATATGGACTCGCCCCATTCTAAATACTTCCCTGCGAAGTAAAACCCTTCCACGCACATTCGGGCCGAGAGCATGTACGTAAAGCAATGGACGGCAAATTGGAGAATTCGTTCCGACGGTTTGACCTCCATCATCAAGATTCCCGCTGCCCTCGTCCGCTTCTTTCGTCGTTCTTGCACGATAATCCATACCGCTGCCGTTGCGCCTTGCACCAACAATATTGGCAGTAAATTCCCTGTGGATTCCCCGATTGCCTCGATTCGCGAAAAGAAAAAGATGTAAATCGCTAGGAATGCCACTACATTTACGAGTCCAAACATTAAATTATTATTCCGTATATAGGAGTACGCTTGCTTTTTTTCTTCTAGGATTAGCCCTTCCACATCCATGGCTCTCACGGATTCCCCGTCCAACATTTTTTCGAGGATTTGCTTGACCCCATACGCCTGCTTCAGTTTTTCTTCGTTTTGTTTCAGCTTGTTGTGGATGATGTCTTCGTGATTTTCTTTGGAAAAAATTCGTTTGATCTCCTCTATGGAAAAATCAAGTAAACGTAGCTGTTTAATATGGAGTAAGGTGTCCACCGTTTCTTGGCTGTATTCTTTGTAGCGATTCTCTTTTCTAGTAGTCTGAATGAGTCCCGATTCCTCGTAATATCGAATCGCTTTTTTTGTTAATCCTGTCTTTTCTTCCACTTCTTTTATCTGCATTTCCCAACCTCCCTTGCTCTCTTTTTACCATGTGACCCAAGGGAACGGTCAATGAATTTTGTTGTTTTTTTGAGAAGGTTTTCCATTTTTTTGCTACTTTTGATTGAAATAGGCACCGGATTTTCTTCCAATTCAAGTCATATCGGGGGTTTGATTTAAATTCAGCGCAGTTTCTGCACCTAGTTAAGTCATAACACAGCTTATGGTTGAAATAGACTCTGATTTTGCTTCGCATTTAAGTCATGAAAGGCTTTTGATTGAAATACAGCTTTATTTCCTCTTCTATTTAAGTCTTAACTCCGCTTTTGACTTAAATAGACTTCGGGTTTGCTCTGCATTTACGTCATAACGGCTTTTTGATTTAAATTCAGTAGATTTTTCTCTTCTATTTAAGTCATAGCACTGCTTTTGACTTAAATAGACTTCGGTTTTGCTCCGCATTTACGTCATAAAGGGATTTTGATTTAAATTCAGCTTAGTTTCCTCTTCTATTTAAGTCGTCAGTCTGTTTTTGACTAAAAACAGCACACAATCCTCTCCTATCTAACAAACAGATCTTCCACTACTCACTTTTGAGCTGATTTTTGTGCATTTCACAGTATTCCATTAACCGCTCTACCAGCTGGTCCACTTCTTCCCTAGTGTTCATTGGTGAAAAACTGATGCGAATGGCGCTATCGGCGAGCTCACGGCTGCCGAGGAGGGACTCTAGCATGGATGGACCGCGGGCCGTCTCTTTAGAGATGGCTTTGCAGGCGGCAGCGCTGGAAATAAAGATGTTATGTTTGTCGAGATATTCAACAACCTCCTTGTTCGAGAGACCAGATAAAGACAGGTTCACAATGTGTGGCACCCCTTCTTTGGTGGAATTGATCACCGCCCTGGGGATCGCTGTAGCCACCTTGTCCATGCAATAATCCCGGAGCTTGCTCATTCGGTCCCTGTTTTTATCCAAGTCTGCAAAAGAAAGCCTTACCGCTTCACCCAATCCTGCCGCAAAGGCGGTGTTCTCTGTGCCTGAGCGAAGTCCCTGCTCCTGGCCGCCCCCAAGATTCAGGGAATACAAGCGTGTCCCTCCCTTCACATAAAGGGCACCTATGCCCTTCGGCCCATGGATTTTATGCCCGCTGATTGTGATGAGGTCCGCACCTAGGCTTTCCACCGTAAACGGAATCTTGCCGTACCCTTGGACAGCGTCGCAGTGAACGAGGGCTTTCGATCCTTTTCCCAAAAGAATTTGCTTGATTTTTGCAATGGGAAAAATATGTCCCGTTTCGTTGTTCACGAGCATGGCGCTCACAAAAACAGTCTCCGCCGTAATAGCTGTTGCCAGTTGATCCAGGTCGAGCCTGCCATTCGGTGCTTCCACATACGTCACCTTCCAGCCTTGCCGCTTAAGATCCCTAACCGTTTTCGTCACCGCAGGGTGCTCGGCTGCAGTGGTGATGATGTGGTTGCGTTGGATAGGAGCAGTGGTGAATTTTGACCCCAAGGCTGCGTTACTGTCGATGCTGTTGTCAGGATGAGCGTTGGCAAGACATGCGCCCTTAATAGCCAGGTTGTTGGCCTCGGTGCCACCGGACGTGAAATATATTTCCGAAGGGCTAGCCCCGAGGGAATCAGCAATGATTTTGCGGGCGTCCTCCAGCTCGGCCCTGCTCTCCCTACCGAGGCGGTGGATGGAAGAGGGGTTTCCGTAATGCTCCGTGAGCATTTGAGTTACCTTATTTATCACTTGCGGGTATGGCTTCGTCGTGGCGCTGTTATCTAAGTATATGTAAGACATGATTTCCTTCCCCTCTTCCTTCCGCTACAGAATTTTCTACTTTTGATTCTATCATAGGGTTGTGTGCTGAGGCTTTTGGCTTTTAGGATGTCTAAAATCAAAATTCTCTTTGCAGATTAAAGGCATGCATCCGGGGGTGTCACTAGTCACCTGAAGATTGCACTATGAGGCTTTTGGTGGTTGGAATAGGGAGTCGGAGGTTTCTTTAATTATTTGGTTCGACATATTCCGGGTGGTGCCTGTCACTTGTCACCTGCCTTAACCAAAAACTTTAATAAAACAAAAAGAAACTGCCGCGCCAGTCTCTCTTCGGCAGTTTCTTCCATTCTAAACTTTTAGATAGCCGTCCATCCAGCGTCTGCAGTAATCACCGTACCATTGACGAAACTGGCGTCGTCGGATGCAAGGAAAAGAGCCACATTGGCAATCTCCTCAGGCTTTCCGGTGCGTGGGTTGGCACCAAGCCCAAGTTGAGCGCGTCCCATTCCAAACTCGTTAATCCCGGTCATACTGTTACCAATGTTCGTTTCGACTCCTCCTGGGGCAATGGCAACACAGCGAATACCTTGCTGTGCGTACATATACCCTGTGTTTTTCGTAAATCCAACAACGGCATGCTTTGAAGCAGTATAGGTCGCTCCTGCTTTAACACCGTTCAGCCCGCCGATAGAGGCAATATTTATAATAACTCCACTCTTTTTTGCTTGCATAATTGGTAGAGCTTTGCGCGTTGCGCGCATGACGCCGGTTGTATTGACGGCAAAAACTCGTTCCCACACTTCATCAGTTATGTCGCCAGCGGCTTCGAAGTTGTCCATGATGCCAGCGTTGTTTACGAGAATATCCAGGGTTCCATAGGTGTTTACAGTAGTTTCCATTAGCTTCTCAATGTCTGCCTCAATGGCAACATTAGTCACGGCAACAATGGCTTCTCCCCCTTCTGAC
>JAJOJL010000143.1 GCA_021208645.1 Bacillus sp. (in: firmicutes)
GGCCTCGATGTCACTATCCAACCTCCGTTTATTTGTCGTTTTAAACGGAGGTTGAGCTCGATTTAGCTATACAACCTCTGTTTATTTGCCTTTTAAACGGAGGATGACCTCGATGTCACTATCCAACCTCCGTTCATTTACCGTTTAAACGGAGGGATATCATGCAGATTCAACACAACCTCCGTTTATCCCCCCTCAACTAACCAACTAGTACTTTTTAAAAAGCAAGGATACATTATGACCACCAAAACCAAAGGAATTAGACAAGCTAACTTGAATTGATTTTTCTCTAGCGGTATTAGCAACATAATCTAAATCCAGCTCTTCATCAGGGGTTTCATAGTTAATGGTAGCTGGCAGAATGCCCTCTTTTAAGGCCATCACAGAAAAAATCGCCTCTACTGCGCCTGCAGCACCTAGTAAATGACCTGTCATGGATTTTGTTGAACTCACCGACAACTCATAGGCATCTCGCCCGAATACTTCTTTAATTGCTTGTGTTTCGTATAAATCATTATAGAAAGTAGAAGTACCGTGGGCATTAATATAATCCACATCATTAGGACGAAGCCCTGCATCTTCAACTGCAAGCTTCATGGCCCTTTGTCCACCTTCTGCTAGCGGTGCAGGAGTTGTAATATGATGAGCATCTCCAGTAGCGCCATAGCCACAAACTTCCCCATAAATCTTTGCACCTCTAGCAAGGGCGTGTTCTAGCTCTTCTAACAAGAGAATCCCTGCCCCTTCTGCAATTACAAAACCATCGCGATTTTTATCAAAAGGTCTGCTCGCTGTCTGTGGGTCAGGGTTTGTTGATAAAGCAGTCATGTTGGAAAATCCAGCGATAGTCATTTCTGTAATGGACGCTTCAGTCCCACCGGCAATCATAACATCTGCGTTCCCGGCTTGTACGGCACGGAACGCATCACCGATGGAGTTTGCCCCAGACGCACAAGCGGTAACAGAACAGTTGTTAATACCCTTTGCTCCTAATTCAATGGAGACACGTCCTGAAGCCATATCAGGTATAAACATAGGAATGATAAACGGACTTACCCGTCTTGGGCCTTTTTCTAGGAACTTTTTGTGTTGGGCTTCAAATTCATCCAGTCCCCCAATACCAGAGCCAATCCAAACGCCTACTCGCTCCGGGTCAACGTTTTTTCCAATATGTAACTCCCCGTCTCTCACTGCCATTTTACTTGCGGCAATGGCAAAATGGGTAAAGCGTGCCATTCTTCTAGCTTCTTTAAAATCAATAAATTTACTTGAATCAAATTCCTTTACTTCGGCTGCTACTTTCACTTGAAACGGAGCCGAGTCAAATTTGGAGATCGGCCCTACCCCTGATCGGCTGTTTTTTAAATTTTCCCATGTTGTTGCCAAGTCGTTTCCTAACGGTGTTACTGCTCCCATCCCAGTTATCACTACACGTTTCTTCACTACATCCCTCTCCTTTATGAAAAACCTTCTTGGTTATGACTAGGTATTAGTATCACATTATATCTTATTTTACTAGAAAACCTTTATAAAGAGTAGAAATTTTCTCAAAAAAAGAAAAAAGGTATGCCACGACTAGCGTGGCATACCTTTACTTAATCATTCATGCTTTTAGTAAGCTGCACCTGTTGTTCCTAAAGCTGCTGCACCGATAATCACTAAAAGAATGAAGATTACCAATACAAAGGCAAAACCTCCGATTCCACCGTGACCGTGTGCAGGAGCTGCTGTATATGCAGGGTAAGCTGCAGGAGCAGCATAACCAGCAGGTGCGCCATAACCATAACCGTAAGCAGACATGAAAATACCTCCTTAAATGATTAGTAAATCCTGTTACACCATTACACTATGCTATCCCAATATATAAGTTTGGGGATTTGACCATATTTCAAGAAAATGGGCAGGTGTGTATACGGGGAAATCAGGGCACTTTTTCACCTGTACAAATGTCACGAACTAGACGAACATTGAATAAAATGTGGTGAATAACCCCAAATAAAGATGCAGGAATTATTCGTTGTTTATTTCTTGTTAATGAATTATGGATAGAAAAGGAGGTTAGAGGATGGCAAAGTATAAAAAGAGGCGTGTCGTTGTTGATGCTGTAAAGATCACACGCCCCATGTCCATTGAGACGTCAAAAGGAACCATGAAAGGTAATCCTGGGGACTATTTAATTACAGATAAAAACGGGGAGCAGTATCCTTATGATGCTGATACATTTCATGCTACCTTCGAACCAATGAATCTTGTAAACGTAAAAGCATTTATGGGAAAATCTTGGCGCCGATTGAAACAAAAAATCAAAGAAAATGAACCGAAAAAGAAAATCGAAAAACCGACAGAATAAGAAATCCTGGCACTTCCAGTGTGCCAGGATTTTACTATTACTTTATACGGAAACGTAATCTAGTTGTTTTGCCCCATTGATAATTGTTTGTAGCATTTCCTTGTCCATCCGTAAGGTAGATAAACCTACCTTATCTAACAGTAATGCTGTATTAGAAACGGAAAAGTCAAGAGTTGTATTCATGTATGGAGCAAAGCTAGAGATGAATCCGTTGAGGAGTTCCTCTTCTGGTGATAAGCTCTGCTCTCCATGAACCACATCAATGTTAGAAATGTTTAATAGATTACATATCATTGAAAGATATCTAAGTTCGTTGGTGGTTCAGGATTGGTAATATGATATATCTGTTTAGTCTTTGCTTCAGTTAACCCTGCGTAAAGTACGTCAACAACATAATCCACCGGTACAATATTTTGTGTGCCGTTAGGGTCTGCTACAATACGAAATCGTTGGTTGTTAGTGTTCTTTCCTGAACGACTAATCCGTTTATTAAAAACTTCAATTCCTTTCACAAACCCGTATAATCCAAAAGTAGAATCGCATTCTCCTGTTTTGGAATGTCCAACAATAATTGACGGCCGGAAAATACTGACCTTCATTCTGTCGCTGTAGCTCATAACAAGATGTTCTGCTTTCGATTTCGTTTCTTCATAAGCGTTATGGTAACCCTCGGAAGAATCATGGAGAACTTCCAACGCCTTAGTTTGTTTCCCTAATGTGTAGGCTGTACTAATGTAATAATAAGCTGATACACCAATTTCTTTAGCGAATTCCAGTGTATTTTTTGTGCCTAAAAAATTTACTTCGTACAATTTGTTTGCGTCTTTAGGATCGAAGGACAATAAAGCAGCAGAATGATAAAAAGCATCAATCGTATATTTTAACGATTCCTTGACATCTTCCTGTAAACCAAGGCTTGGAGAACTTATATCCCCTTCAATGGCTTCCAATTTTGAATGAAGAACGTCTGGAATGTTCGATAATAGCGTAGCCATTTTCTTTTTTGACCGGACTAAAACATAGACGTGGTGATTTTCGAGCAATAGTTTTTTTATCAATTCGGTACCTAAAAAACCTGTACCTCCAGTAATAAATAGTTTCATAATGTCCCCTTTCAGAACGGAGTTTATACATACATGAAATCTATTATAACAAAAAACGAGACATTTTTTAAGTCTCGTTAGAAAATAACAACATATGGCATCCCTTAATGCCTTTAATTATCTATAAAACTAAGTGGGAATTTCCTATGAAACTAGTAGAAAAATGAAGAAGCCTGAAATTGAGAACGCTCCTAGCCTAGTTAAATTTTAGTTTTACTTCTCTATAAACTTTCCGAGATCGTGCAGCACCTGACATGTACATTTTATGCCTTGATAGAATAATTCGACTTCCATATTTTCATTTGGAGAATGATTGTTTTCATCGGCGTTAGCATACGGGACAACAACCGATGGCAGGCCGAGTATTTTCGTCCACACGTAATCTGGCAAACTGCCCCCTAAACTTGGTAGTACAACTGGTGCTTGTTCATACACTTTTGACACACTGGTAGTTATAGATTTTACAACTGGAAGGTCTAAGGATGTACGGGAGGGATACATAAAGCCTAAGTCTTTCACTTCCACGTCTGGAGCGTATTTTTCCACATGATTCTTAAACTTCGCAAAGATATCTTCAGGATTTTGGTCTACGACTAAACGCATATCCATTTTTAATGTCGCTTTAGCTGGAATAATTGTTTTTGACCCTTCCCCTCCGTACCCACTCGTAAACCCGGCAATATTGAAAGTTGGTTCAAAAGCCAGTTTACGGTAGTAGTCTTCTCCTTCCATGGACAAACTGCTGTAGCTTGTGGTGACCTTTGCTTCTTCTAAATCAAAGGGTAAGGAGCGGAGGAGATTTAATTCCGATTCTGTGGGCGGGATGATGTCATCGTAAAAACCGTCAATAAGAATTTTCCCAGTTTCGTCCCGCATGGTCTGTAAAAGTTCTACTAATTTCCATGCTGGGTTCGGTACAACCCCTCCTTTGTTGCCAGAGTGGTTATCAACATCGGCGCCATAGGCATTAAGTTCCACATACTGAATGCCACGAACACCAAGGATGACATGAGGCGCCCCGTTTGGATGCATAGGTCCGTCTGATGTATAAACAACATCAGCCATTAATTTTTCTTTGTGTTGTTCTACAAACGCCTTCAAATGAACACTTGTGGATTCTTCTTCCCCTTCAAACACACACTTCACATTAACAGGTAAGTCGCCATACACGTCCAAATACGATTGAATGGCCAAAACCTGTGCCATTAATTGACCTTTGTTGTCTCCTACTCCACGGGCAAATATCTTTCCATCACGAATAGTAGGGTCAAAGGGTTCTGACAGCCAATCTTCTAGAGGATCTGGAGGCTGTACATCATAGTGACCGTAAATCAGAACCGTAAAAGCATCCTTATGTACGATCCGCTCCCCATAAACGATAGGTTGACCTGGTGTTTCCATGATTTCCGTAGTTAATCCCGCCTTTTCCATCATCCTTTTCAATAGGTCAGCACATTCCTTGACGCCAATGTTTTGCGAGCTGATGCTTGGTTGACGCAAAAGTGTAAATAACTGATCTAAATACTGGTCTCGTTTGTCATCGATATAGCTAAATAAGGCTTCCACTTAATTCCCTCCTTATTCATTTCAAAAAATTATTCTTCCCCTGTTGCTATTGGGTGGTCTGGATAACTAATCCAATCACTCCAACTTCCTACATACAACTTTGGTTGAAGTCCCATTTCCTCTAAAGCTAAAACATTGACGCAGGCAGTGACACCGGAACCACAGTATACAATTAGCTCCTTGTCTTTCATAACAATGTACTTGCTGAGACGTTCATCTTGCTCTAGCTTAGAAAGCCATCTTCCATCATTTGATAATCGGTTTTGCCAGTCTTCGTTTACAGCACTGGGGATATGACCTGCTATGGGATCGATCGTTTCTTGTTCACCTGTATACCTTTCTTTCGACCTTGAATCCATAAGAAGAATTTCTTTACTGTGAAGTTTCTTTTTGAGCGTTTCCCCTTCAATTTTCATCTCCTTACGTAATCTAGGAGTAAATGCAGCCAGTTGAGGTGAAATAGCTTTGTTTGTCGTTGGGTATCCCTTTTCTTTCCAATGGGAAAACCCTTCATTTAAAATGAAAACTTGAACATGCCCTACATAACGGAGCATCCACCAAAGCCGTGAAGCCATTGCTCCTCCTTGGTCATCGTAAATGACAACTTTTTTCTCGTTACTAATGCCTTTTTGACGAAGAGTATGTACGAAGTTTTCCATGGTTGGAAGTGGGTGACGACCACCGTGACGTTGTTTTTCCCCTGACAATTCCTGTTCTAGGTCAAAATGTACTGCTTTCGGTAAATGCTCTTCTTTGTATGATTCTATCCCTTTGTTTGGTGAACCTAACTGAAAGCGGCAATCGGCTATATAAATATCTGGGTCATGTAAACGTTCCTTTAACCATTCAGAAGACACAATATACTTATAGTCCATTTTCAATAGCCCCCTTATATCGGATAATTATTTATTTTCGAGATAAATGTGTTAAATCCTGTTTTTACTTCCAAAATAACTGTATTAAACAATTGTTTAATTATACCTTTTGTCTTTATTCAGATCATTTTGCTAGTTATTGCTGAATGTTGTCCCATTATGCGCTTGCCTGGAAAATAGTTTTCCATCCATACAGATTTTTGCCATAATAGGATTAAGATGGGGGGGGGCTAGTATGACTAAGGAAGAACAAAGATTTTTTAATTCAGATTGGGAAAGAGATGAATACATATGTACCCATTACGGGGAAGAACCTGGTAGTCATCATAGATCGGTTGTGCCACCAATTTACGAAACTTCGCTTCATGTTTACGAAGATTATCAGACGTTCGTCGATGCCCAGAAGAATGAACAGGAAAACTATTTGTACTTGCGGGGGACGAATCCTACCGTAGAAATTGTGGAAAAAAAACTTGCTGCATTAGAACGGGGAGAATGTTGCAAATGCTTCGCTTCTGGTATGGCCGCCATCTCTGCGACGGTGTTATCTTTATTAAGATCAGGTGAGCATCTCCTTATCGTTGGAAATGTATATGGTACCACCTTTAAACTGGCAAAGTATTTAAAAGAAAAATGGAACATACAGTATACAGCTGTCCCTTCCTTAAATGTAGAGGATGTGGAACAGGCAACACAGAATAATACGAAGGTTATATTTATTGAAAGTCCCACTTCCATGACGTTTCAATTGGTGGATGTGGAAAAAATCGTGGCATTGGCAAGGACAAATAACATAAAGACAATTATGGATAACACTTGGTCTACTCCCTTGTTTCAGAAACCGTTACAGCTTGGTGTGGATGTTGTTGTCCATTCGGCTGCAAAATACTTAAGCGGGCACAGTGATATTTTAGCAGGTGCTGTAATAAGTGATAAAACAACAATCACCAAACTATTTGATCATGAATTTACTTTGTTTGGAGCCGTTTTAGCCCCCTTTGAGGCGTGGCTTTTACTTCGTGGTCTTCGTACATTGCCCATGAGAATGAAGAGCCATGAAGAACGTGCCTTTCAAGTTGCCGAGTTTCTCGAAGGACATGCGGCTGTGAAAAAAGTGAATTATCCAGGTCTTGAATCAAGCCCTTATTATGAGCTTGGGAAGAAGTATCTTTCAGGCTATGCAGGCGTTTTGAGCTTTGAACTGAAAAATGGTAATTATGAACTGGTTAAAAAAGTAATCGATGGTCTCCAAGTTTTTCAGATTGGTTATTCATTTGGCTCTTATGAAAGCCTAGTCCTTTCTGAAAACAATGGAACAAATGAGGTGGAACTTAAGGAGCGGAAGGTAGATCCTGGTACTATTCGACTCTCTGTCGGTTTAGAGTCAGGGGATTTATTGATTCGTGATTTAAAACAAGCCTTATCAAGTTTGTAGGATATAAATGTAGGCTCTGTTAGTCTTTGTTGTTGATTTATGCTACAGGAGCTCGCTTTCCGCGGGCAACGCTTCAGCCTCCTCGGAGTCTACTGAAAAGGCATGTTTTTCGCCGTTTCAGTAGACGTAGCAATGTGCGTAGCCGTTGCATGTTTTTGATGTCAGCTTTGAGTGATCTTCTCAAAGCTGAAGAGCAACGAGCGAAGCCATTGCCGATCTTTTATCCCTGTGGGGTCTTCTGTCTCTTCCTCTGCAAGCATCGCTTTGTAGTTTATGCGTCGAGACAAATCGTAGCCTATTCATGAAGCATATGCTCTTAGCCGTTGCTTTTCCCGCAGGACTTTGAGACGCTTCTTCGAAATAGCCCACGCACGAAGAAAATGTGTAAGCATTTTCGAGGAGTCTCGCTCCTTTCGCAAAATCATATATCCAAAATCAACATTATCCACTAACAGAGCCAAAATGTAAAAGCGGCAGAAACGAAACGTCTCTGCCGCTAGCTTTATTTCGTTTATTGACCTTGACCTAAAGAGTAGCCAATCTGGTCATTAAACTTATATAAATTCTCCGTTTTAATACAATCTAATCCAGCCTCTTCAATACGTGCCAACAACTGAAGGATGTCTTTATTTGATGCTGTAGTCTTCTCATCACTTATATTAAAGCGGCAACGCCAATGGTCGGTGGTAAATGTCTCAGGGAATCCACCAGGATACACCTTAACTCCACGGTTTGTGATGACCACTAGCTTAAACTCTGGACCTGCAAGGGATACTAATTTTTCTCCTAGCTCATGTCCGTCTAAATCGTTGTTAAATAAAAATACATCCACACCGTCAAGTTCACGAACCACATCGGCTTTCGGCCTGTCAACAACAGAAGGTGCCATTGCTGGAACGGCCGCTGCTTCTGCCACTTCACTTGCTTCTTCGCTGTAAGAAACAGGTTCCATTGTGGTTGGCATTTCTCCAAGACGATCCATTACCGCTTCCGCGAATTCCATTGTTCTGACAGACTTGCCACCTTTAGCAATATCTCCCGTATAAATGCCATCTTCCAATGTTTTTAGCCAAGCGTTATGGATTTTTGCTGCCACATCAGGTTGACCGATATGTACGAGCATCATGATCGCGCCATTAATTAAACCTGATGGGTTAGCGATACCCTTTCCGGCAATATCCGGTGCACTACCGTGAATCGCCTCGAACATGGCACATTGATCCCCTATATTAGCTGAGCCAGCTAAGCCCACGCTTCCAGTAATTTGTGCAGCAACATCCGATGCAATGTCTCCGTATAAGTTCGGCATAACAATTACATCAAAATCCTGCGGTGTATCAGCTATCTTGGCAATACCTATGTCAATAATCCAGTGTTCCGTTTCAATTTCCGGGTATTCGGCGGCAATTTCCTTAAATACTTTATGGAACAAGCCATCGGTCAACTTCATTATATTATCCTTGGAGAAACAAGTTACCTTTTTCCGATTGTTTTTACGGGCATATTCTAAGGCGTAGCGGACAATTTTTTCCGAGCCTGGTCTTGTAATTAACTTCAAGCATTGAATAACCTCCGGTGTTTGTTGGTGCTCAATACCGGCATATAAATCTTCTTCATTTTCTCGAATAATAACTAAGTCCATGTTTGGATGTTTTGTTTTAATAAATTGTTCATAGGAAATGTTTGGCCTTACGTTCGCATATAAGCCCAAAGTTTTTCGAATGGTCACATTTAGGCTTTTGTAGCCTCCTCCTTGAGGAGTGGTAATGGGTGCTTTTAAAAACACTTTTGTACGTCTAAGTGACTCCCATGCTTCATCAGAAATACCAGTGGAATGCCCTTCTAAATATAGTTTTTCACCAATTTCAATAAATTCAGGCTTAATCATGGCACCTGCACGGTCTAAAATTTTAAGGGTGGCATCCATTATTTCTGGTCCGATCCCGTCCCCCATCGCTACTGTAATAGGTGTCTTTACTGTCATAGTTGTTACCCCTTTCCCTTTGATGATTGTCTCAAGCGGTGCAAGTTTTCCATCATAGAAAGATGGTTTACCATATTATATGGTAGGCTTTAACGGGAATTATGTCAATTTTAAAAAAGTTATTCGTAACTATTGGTTTTCGTTATAGGTTTTGTTTTAGACGAAAAACTTAATCATAATATTCATTTAAATGTCGTAGTCCTTTTCTCCTCTTTCCCACTCTTGTCATACAGGAAACGCATTTTTTATTACAAACTTTACATGTAAAATGAAAAAGACTAAAGGAATGCTTCACCTTTAGTCTTTTGCAATATACTTATTAATTTATCACAGATGGAAACCATTCGTTAATGGCATGTTTATGTCGATCCTCAGGAACTGACTCCTTGTGAACAGTTGCCATAGTTACCTCAATTTGTTCTTTTAATACATCAATATCTTCTCCTAATTTTGTTAACTCTTCAGTAGCAATATTAATCGCTGCCATGGATTCGATGGAAGACGTTCGGTATGCATCGATTGCTGCATCGGGATTATGGAACCCATAAGAGTTTTCCGCTGCCATGAAGTCCCAGAACCATTGGGCCTTTCGTACATGCTGCTGAGCTTCTTTAATTTTGTCTTCTGGTGCCCCAGCAGTAATCATCCGGTTCACATAATAATGAGAGCGAGCGTTAATGTCTTGGGCTTCCAGCATGGCATCTTTATGACGATCTTGAATATCTAGTACTCGAGTTTCTAACTGCCCAGGTGTTTTGTCCCCGTGACAAGTTAAACAAGATTGCTCAATCGTCTCTAAAGGAGAACCCCAACGGTGGGAAGAAATTTTCTTCTTACCATCAACACGTTGATATGGCATATGACAGTCGGAGCAAGAAACACCTGCTTGGCCGTGTGGACCGTAACTGTATAATTCAAACTCAGGATGCTGTGCTTTTAAAGATGGTGTTCCGGAAATTTCATGAATCCAATCATAATCAAACCCTTGCTCTTTTGCTGTTGTTTCCTTGTATTCCCAAATATTTTCTACTCGTAATCCATTGTCCCAAGGGAAGGTTACTTTGTTATTATCATCTGCAAAGTAGTATTCAACATGACATTGTGCACATACATATGTACGCATGTCGTTGTGTGTAGCCCTACTTAAGTCGACCCCTTTACGTTCCATTGCGTTCGTAAATGAAGGACGTGTTACTCGTAAGTCCATTGTTACAGGGTCATGACAATCGGAACAACCGATAGAAACGTGTCCCCACTCCCCTAATGGTTCATATACACCATCTGCACCTAGTTTTTCAACACGTGGGAGGATTTCATCTAGGAAGCTAGCTCCCCAATATTCGTCTCCCATTTCATCTAATAGCATTGGTACGACAGAACTTTTACACGTTAAGCAGGATCCTCCCGTGGATTCATTAACACGGCGAATATTAATTTGATCTTCTAAGGCGTATGTATGACCCCTTGTTAAATTATATTCAATGGCAAAACCATAGCCGCTCCATAATATTGGTAAATTCGGTTCAATGGATAGGTCACTTTTCGGTAGTACCTCATTTTGGTTCACCATATTATCCATGTAACTCTCCCAATGTAAGGGGTATAAATCTTTAAAGGCAATATTTAAATATTCATCTTGGTCTAATCCAGTATCAATGGTTTGTTCCTGAGCGGTAGAACTGTTGCAAGCTGCTAGAAGAAGTACAAGAAAAAAACTAGCAAAGATTAAATGTAGAGGCTTTCTCTCCGTTGTTTTCATAAAAATGTTCATCCCTTCTCTCCTATATTATTTTCTAAAATCAAAGCTTTGAGCTTCGAACCAATCTGCAGGTCGGTAATCGCCACCATTATGTGGTACTTGACGATGACAGTCGATACAACTGCTATTTGCATCAATTTTTTACGTTGTCAAGTCCAGGTGCATGGCAACTTATACAGTTCTCGTTAATGACTTCCTGTGACGAATCTTTGGCATAGAGAACATCTGGAATACTGTTTGCCCCAATCGTATTCATGTACATATGACTCATACCTGCCTTTGCTTTATAGGGCAATTTTTCAATTAAACTATTGTTCGGAACATGACAGTCGTTACAATTTAAAGTGGCATGATTCGATTCCATAAAACTTTCATAAGCATCGGTCATTATGTGACAGCTAGAACAAAATTCGGCTGTATCCGTTGCTTTTAACGATCCTGCAGTACCAGCAAAAAAATGCGATACCTATAAAAATGCCAATGACCGTAAACAGCAAAAGTCGCTTGTCCAACTTTAGTCCCTTCAGTTTTTTCCCCACTTTCTCTCCCCCTTTATCTAAGTTGTATTGATGAAAATGTGAAAGACGCACCTATTTTTGTTACATTCCTATAGTAAAATGTGGTGCTTATCACACAGAAACTGTGACTTACTTCACTATATTCATGGTACTTTTTCATAGTTTTTCACAAAGTGACGATCATCACGTATAATGTTGCGAATTTGTGAACATTTTAACTAACTTAGAAAAAACATAAAAAAGACTGCCCCTAATAAGTCTCGAAGCAGTCTGTTAGAAAAATAACTTTACATAATAGTGTTATCGTATACTTACTTCTTATTTTTTTGATCAATCATCTTCGCAATCTTGTTCATGTCAATGGACTTTGGATCTTGTGTAATGGTTTTAACTAATGAATCTTCAGTTTCTTTCGGTACTTTTTTGTTTGCTAGCTTTGCCACTTCTTGAATGATGCCCCTTACAGTGTTTTCATCCTTGAAGTTGGCCCCTTGTATAGAGTTTGCAAGCTTAAAAATTTCCTGCATATTTACCCCAGATTTTCTTTCAATATTTTTAAAAAGATTGTCTTTACTCATTCTTTAAACCTCCTCCCGTGCATTAACAAAAGTAACGATATATTTGTTACCTGTTGCTGAATGATAAAAGGAAAACCGTCTCGTACTAATTAACGTATGCATGTTGAAGGATGTTGGTTGGGCTATAGTAGCAAGATATGAGCCACAATTATAAAATGTGCAGCTGTTTTGGAGTTGTTTTTAGAAAGGGAAATTATGGGGATAATAAAAAATCGACGGAACAGTCAATGGATGCTGCTCAGCCGAACTTGAGGTTAATTACCAGACAAAGTAAACTAACGTAAATATAATTGCAGGGATAAATGTAACGATATAAATGACTGTTAAAAGGATCATTCTGCTTTTCGTTGTTTTAACGTAATTTTCGTCATTTGGATTGATCCCAATGACAATTGTTGCTATTAAAGCAAAGATACAAATGATGCCGCTTAAAATAATTATTGGTAAAAAGTTCATGGTTTTCCCCTTTTACTTTTAGATCAGTTGAATTATATCATGCCTTTCCAGAGAAACTTGTTGAAGAAAGTTTCCGATAATTAGAGTGACACCTACAAACTTCAATAAATCCTCGCATTTATCTTTAACAATATCATTCCATACTCTCCTAATATTTTCAAACGTTTAGTCTTAGGATCAAAATGATTACATAAATGAGAAATTACTGGGAACAATAGGTAATGGAGGTGTATACGTTGACAAATCCATACTTATGTCCAAGCTGTAAAACTAACCGATCCCGCTTTAATATTATTGAACAACTAGCAAAACCAGTAAAGATGGACCCTCAGTCAGGAGAGGTCGTAGATACATTTACAAATGAAACACTAGATCCTTTCCATACACCGTATAAAGGACCAGCAGTTAAGGTTCAATGTGGATCCTGTGGGTTGGTGGAAGATGAACATTCTTTTATTAAATTTGCCGAATCTAATAAGCGATAAGAAATGAGGGTGACTCACTATGCTTTCAAGTAGTCACCTCATATATTTTTTAGCAGTTTTTATCTAGTATTATTCATGTTTTTACCATAGTAAATCTCATCCATCTCCAATTTGAGACGATCAGATATTTCCTGTTCTTCTTCTTCTGTTAACTTGTCTTTCTTATAGCCAAATAAATAATTATTAATGTCAAAATCCCTCAGCTTGCATTTTGTATGGAAATATTTTCTTGGTAGATGTTAACGTCTATCATGTCGAACTGATCTTTACTTCGTCTGGTATATAGTTTTGGATGGAATTAATTTCATGATCAATAAATAGTTTATGACCTGATTTGTCTCTCGTAAAGCCACGAACTCGATAATCGATAGTCATAATGTCCGTATCAAAGGATTGGATCATATAATTTAAGGCTTTTAATGGGGAAATCTCACCGCATGTTGCCACATCTATGTCTGCCCGGAATGTACTAATGCCCTCATGAGATGGTATTCTGGATAAGTATGAACAGTAATGTGGCTTTTATCTAATCCCATAACTACTGCTTCTGGTAAAGGACCTGGTGATTCTTCAAACCGCTCTGTCGGTACTTCCACTACAGGCCCTTCTGAAACGAGCATTGTAACACTGGCCCCCTGAGGAACATAATCTTGCTTAGCAATATTTAGAACGTGAGCACCAATGATTTCTGCCACATTTTCCAGTATTTTCGTCAGGCGGTCAGCACTATAGACTTCATCAATATATTCTATATAGGCCTCCCGTTCTTCCTTTGTTTTAGTGTAGCAAATATCATACATATTAAAGCTTAAAGATTTTGTTAAATTATTAAATTCATGAAGTTCAATGCGTTGTTCTGGTGTTAATTTCACGTCCATTTCCCCTTTTTCAAACCATTTTTGCTGTTTTCCTTAGTGAGAGTTGTCTAAGGTTTATATTACCCAATCCTGCTGAGAAAAAAACATTATTCATACTTGAGAGGACTTCCACTTTTAATGGAAATCTTTAAACGATTAATATTCCCTTCAAATGAAATACTAAAACCGTAACATGATTCATGTTACAGCTTGTTTTCCACTCAGCTGTTAGGAGGTTGTCTTCCATGAAGGATAGGAAAAAGGATTTCATAAATAATGAAACCCATGATTATTCCAGTGAAATATCAAATCCAGATATTAGTACTGGTAATATGGAGACGGAATTTGCCTACGAAGTTCACGCGGAAGACCTTGCTAAACGAAGCATTCGTGAAGTGAGATATATGGAAGATATAGACACAGAAAAGTATTAACAGCTAATTCAGCGGTGACGCTCCTATTACGGGAGTTGTCATCTTTTTTTTTACAAGGCTTTGTTAGTCTTTGTTGTTGATTTATGCTACAGGGGGCAACGCCATTCGCGAAAATAACCCATTCCCAATATCAATTTTTTCCACTAAAGGAGCCTACAAAAGAAATGGCCCTTATTACATAATGAGAAAATTACAATGGGATGAGACAAGTTTTCCTATTCTTAACATATTATCTTTATAAGAGTCTGTTCAATTAGTTTGAACAGGCTTAATGCAATTGCTTACACAGTTTGAACAAGCTATATATTGCTGATAGTAAGGAGAAAATCTATGGATGTCCTTAAAATATTCATTATAAGTCTCGTTAGTGACTTAGACAACATAATCATTTATGTATCCGTATTAAGAAAATATGCTGGCAGTTTATTGGTGGTTCTTGTTATAACAGCAACATTAACTATCAACCGTACTATTTCTATAACCCTCCTTCACGAATTGTATTCCATACCTTGGGTGGAGTTTTCTGTGGGCATAATATTGTTGATTATAGCATTGAAAATGACTTCGTACCGGTTAGAAATGCTTCCCCCTTATCGTAGTAGTTCCTTATGGAAAGTTGTTGCTACCGTTGTTTTATTGGACTTAGTATTAAGTATTGATGGTGTTCTGATTGTGTCAGATTTATCCCGTGAGGCTGGCTTTATTTATATGGGGATTGCCTTAAGCCTTTTAACACTTTTTATGTTTTCGTCCCTTGTGTTTAAAATCGTTCAATTTTTCCCATGGATTTTTGTAGTTGTTGCTTCCTTTATTAGTTATGCTGCAATGGAAAATATTTTTAAAAAACGATCCTGTTTATGACTTCCTGCTCCTTACCTTTCAAAATATGGAGGAAACGATCCCAATTATCTCGAGAGGTGTTGCTATGATTGTCCTTTTAGTAGGATTGTACCGTTCCTATTCTGATTCCAGAATTGAAACAGTAGTGAAATAGCTATAATAATAGGGGCAGAATCAAGGATTAATTTCTTTCTCACTCTGCCCCTTTACAGCAATTTTGAAAATTGCTGCTTACTTATTTTTACGATAATAGTTAAACCAAGCAAGAAGCCGTTCAAGCCGGTCTGCCTGATGCAATGGTCTTCCTAAACCATGAAATTCCCCTGGATATCTTACCATTATGGCTTCTTTATTAAGTCGTTTTAAGGCAATATAAAATTCTTCCGTTTGGGAAGGTGCAACCCGCATGTCATTTTCACCATGCATGAGCATAACTGGTGTTTCTACCTTTTCCACATGACCAATTGGAGAGTGGTGGATCAAGTGTTCTCCATCTTTCCATGGTGTACCACCATATTCGTATTCATCGGCCATAGTTATATCAGAGGTGCCGTATCCGCTTACCATGTTTGTCACGCTGGCACCAGCGCAAATTGCTTTGAAACGAGATGTTTGGGTGGATATCCAACAAGACATATACCCGCCGTAAGACCAACCGTGTACAAACATATTGTCCTTATCAATGAAGCCGCGATCAACAACCTTGTCCACACCTACCATTATATCTTTATAATCAAGGTCTCCCCAGTTTCTATCGATTACCTCAGCAAAATGTTGTCCGTATGTTTCACTTCCCCTAGGGTTCGTATAAAGGACGACATATCCTCTAGATACAAAGAGCTGAGCGAGAAACATGAATGCCGGACCGTAGGAAGCGTGAGGACCACCATGGATAAGCAAAACGAGCGGATATTTTTTATTCTTATCAAAACCACTAGGGTACAACAGCCAGCCATCAATTTCACCTTCCCTATCACTTTTATAAGTGAATTTTTCCCATTGAAGAGAAGCGCCTTTCTCGGCTAGTTTCTTGTTAATGAAGGTAAGTTGTTTTACTTTCTGGTCTTTCCAATAATATAATTCAGGTGGTGTTAAAGGATCTGTCATACTAAAAACAATCAAGGATTTGCTGACGGTTATCGTTGAAATCGTTTGAGATTCCGATGCAATTACAGGTTTCGGTGTCCATTCCTTTCCGTTTAATTCCACTTCGTAAAGTTGGCCTGCTCCCTTGTCTCCTATTAAAAATAAGAGACGGTTTTGCTGCCATCCCTTCGTATCTCCTCCGCGGATACCCACATCAGATCCTGCTCCGCCAATTGGCCGATCGACACTTTTTAAGAGGTTATAAGCATGCACAACTGTATATGGCTTTGTATCCTCATGATTTTTTAGTTTTTCCATAAATTCATCTATTTGAAGAAGCCACAAATGAGTTGAGGTTGATTCCCCCGCTTTAAAATCATGACCTCCAAAAGCAATGAACTGACCGCATGGTGACCAATTTGGTCCTTGAACAGGACCAGGTGCTTCATACAGTTGATGAATTTTTCCTGTCTTCCGTTCTACGATCCATAAATCCACTGATTTATCATGATCTGCCGTAGCCGTTCGCCTCGAACTAACTACTAGATAGTTTCCACACGGAGACAAACTAGGTCCACTATGGTCGAAATCACCATCCGTTAATTGTTTGCCTTGCTCTTTCCAGTCCCCTTCCCATTGATCTGGAACAAGCGTGGAAAAAATATGGTTTCTAACGTTGCCATAATAACCCTGTCCGTCTGAACGATAGCTAAAACGGGTAATAACCTTAACTTCATTTTTCTTTTTGTCCTTATCTTTTTCCAGCTCATCTTTTGATTTATGGAGATTGTCTGCTATCTCCTTTAATCGGTTACCATCTTGTCTCGGTGCTCCAGGATAGGGCAACCAATCATCAGCCTTATGGCTAAAAACTGCTGCGGAGTAAATTAACTCATTTCCCTCAGGTGTCCACAGCAATGGCCCCATGACAGACTCATTTGTTTTAATACACCAAGGTTCACCACCTGATAATGAAAGGATGTAAATTTGATTTTTTCCAGAGCGATTAGAAATAAAGGCAATCCTTGTCCCATCTGGAGAAAAAACAGGTCCTTTATCTTTTCCTGAAAAGGTTAACTGCGTTTCTTCCATGGTTGTAAGGTCTTTTAAAAAAAGGTTAGTTTTGAATGTATCCTCTTCCTTATCGGCATATTGAACTACATAAACCATTTTTGATTCATCTGGAGACAGCCGTGCTTCCCCTGCTCCTTTAAATGCGTATAAATCTTCTACTGTAAAATTAGCCACAGCAGCAAATCCCCCTTAGTTTTAAAATGGACGAAAAATTCTTCCTTCTTTACACTTCCCTATTCGTAAGAAATCCCCTGCTTTTGAGGGGATTGTATTTCATGAGGTTAATATGCAAAAACATGGTTTCCGATGGTGGTAGAAACAGTACGGCTTCTTACCCATTGATCATTTGTTTTTGCTGGATTGTAAAAGAATAAGGAACCGTTGGTTGGATCTTCTCCAGCCATCGCCCTTCGCGCTGCTTCCATGTTCGAACTATTTGGCTGAGCTTGATGAATAGACCCTGTTCCTGCTGGAGTAAATTGGTAGTGCCCGTGACTGCGCTCAAATATTACTCCGTAAACGGTGTTAGGAAACAGATTGCTTTTCACTCGATTCATAATTACTGCCCCTACGGCAATTTGACCTTGAAGACTTTCACCCCTTGACTCTGCATAGATCATTCTCGCCAACCAAAGAAGTTCCTCTTGGTTTACTGAGGATTCGGCTTGTTGTTGAGATCGATCGGCTGTACTGGTGTTTCCAGTTCCAGGTATGGTTAGGGTTTGTCCCACTCGAATCAAGTCTGACGTTAAATTATTCGCTGTGCGAATGGCTTGTACCGTAGTACCTGTTCGTGCAGCAATTCCTGACAGTGTATCCCCCCCTACTACGGTATAGGTAGAGTTGGCTGGTGCAGGTTGTGTTGGTGCTGCTGTGGTTGGAGATCCGCTTGAACCTGATATGGTTAAGGTTTGCCCCACCCGAATCAAGTCTGACGTTAAATTATTTGCTGTACGAATGGCTGTGACAGTTGTTCCATAGCGTGCAGCAATACCAGATAGTGTATCTCCGGCAACGACTGTATGCGTGGAAGGTGCAGGAGTTGGAGCAGAACTAGTTGTACCAGTAGCTGGAATGGCTAGCCTTTGTCCTACTCGAATGAGATCCGTATTTAATTGGTTTGCCTGTTGTATAGCTTGTACTGTAGTGCCGTGTCGTTGTGCTAATGTTGATAATGTATCACCAGCGACGACTGTATATGTAATCGTCGTAGGCAAAGCTGTAACTGGTGTACCTGTTGGAATTATTAATGTTTGCCCAATTCTTAGGAAGTCTGATTGGAGATTGTTTGCCGTTTTAATGGCTTGAACCGTCGTATGGTACCGAATAGCAATATGCCACAATGTATCACCAGATTTGACCGTATACGTTTCCTGAGAAGTAGCTCGAATGGGTTCTGCAGCTTCGGCAGTACTTGGTTTAATAGGAGCAAAGGCCAATGTGGTCAACAAGACGGCACCTCCTACAATTCTTATCAACTTAACTTTCGAATTTGGGAGTTTTGTTTTTACATAATCCTGAGCTTGGTCCTCAAGAGATTTTTGCTCTTCCTTCTGTATTGTACCGAGTTCTTGGGAAAATTCTTCCGACTGTTTATTTAAGTACAATGTTATTTCCAGTCCATCATTAGATTGCTTATCAATTCGATGATGTGTAAATGGGTTCATGGCTAAAGAGCCTCCTCTACTCAAAACTTACTCATCCCCCTTATTTTTTTGTAAAAAACAAATTCTTATACGTTCATAAAAAGTAGCTAGTCTGTTTTGTAAGGATAGAAATCGTAATTGTTATGAAAAATAAGAGCTGAAAGAAGTTGATTTAAGACCTTGTAACTAGCTGGTATTAGTGGAAGATATTTTCAATGTAATTTCTATCCCTAACCATTAATTACTTACATACAGTTTTTGAGCTAAACAGAAACTACTTTTGAAAGGAGTTGAGTAAATTGAGCAGAGCAAGAAAGCAAAAAGCGAGAGATAAAAATAAACAAACATTGCCTCAAACCCCAAGACGGGATATAGCTAGTTCCAACGAGGATTTAGAGCTGGCAAGGGAATTGGATGAAGTATATGAGCTAAAGGCAAGGCCAGGACATTCGCCAACGAAGGTTATCCGAAAAGATGGTAAAGAATAAATTAGTTTTTTGGATACTGGAACAAAAGTATTCTTATGAAGAAAAGCACGAACGATGTAGATATTTTTATAAATAATCGCTATGGAAATATACTTCGCTTTCCGCGGGCGGCTGGTGAGCCTCCTCGTGCTTCGCACTGTGGGGTCTCACCTTTGCCTTTGCTCCCGCTGGAGTCTACGTATATTTCCTCCGCTACCTTTGTATTGTTCGTCTTTTTCCAATTAACTCTTTTGAAATGTCCATAAGTTTTCCTCCGATACGAATTGATTGCAGAATTCCCCCATTCTTTCTTATACTGAAATGGGAGGTGGGGATTGAAGTGGATATAACTCCGGAAGCACGTAAGTTTCTGCAACAATTGATGGAAAAACGACGAAAAACTGCTGTTAAAGTTGGCTACAATGAAAAAAGCAGATGAGGCCGTTCAAAGTTTAAGCTGACTCTGGATGAGTTGCATGGTGTAGAAGATAAAATTACTATTGAAGAGTTAGACGTTATTATAGAACCAGATGCAGCACCACATATACATGGACTCCAAGTTACATATGAAAATAACAGACTAAATTTAATTGATATTAGACGGAATACTATAACTGAAGAAGGTGACTGTAAATGAGTGAACGGTTAGAAATTGGGCAAAAGGTAACGGGGATATATAAAACGGGAAAGTATATTGGTGAAATAACGGAGGTGAAGCCGGAGCGATATGTTGTAAGGGTGCTTGCAGTTGTTAAACATCCACAGCAAGGGGATCTGCATCAGGCAAAATCAGTCCATGTTCCTTTTTTCCATGAGCGTCGTGCCCTTGCTTACAGGGAGCAAACGAACGTACCGAATGTATACGTGAAGCCTTATGATGGTCCTGTACCTGAATACAAAGAATCTTTAAAGAAGGCGTTGGAGGAACAGAAACAAACCTTGGTAGCAGACGGAAGCGACTGGGCCAAACAGTCAATTGAGATATTGAATAGACTGGAGGAAGATTATTTTAAGCATAATTAAGAAGGATGCACGTTTGCGTTGTCAAAACGCACCGTGCATCCTAGTTAATCTGCAAAGTCAAAACGCTTTCCTTTAATTGGTCACTTTTGCCTTACTATGCTTGATGGTTGCTTGAGCTGCCGCCAACCGTGCTAATGGAACACGGAACGGTGAGCAACTGACATAATCCAATCCAGTTTGAAAGCAGAATTCAATGGAAGACTTTTCACCACCGTGCTCACCACAAATACCTGTTTTTAGAGAAGGTTTTGCTGTACGACCAAGCTTCACTCCCATTTCCACTAATTTACCAACACCCGTTTGATCAAGAACCGCAAATGGATTTTCCTGTAGAATTCCTTGTTCCACATATGCCTGTAGGAATTTGCCTTCTGCGTCATCCCGACTGAAGCCAAAAGTTGTTTGGGTTAAGTCATTGGTACCAAAGGAAAAGAAGTCTGCTTCTACAGCAATTTCATCTGCAGTTAAGGCAGCACGTGGGATTTCAATCATCGTTCCTACTGTATAAGTTACCTTTGTTCCTGTTTCCTCCATAACTTCTACGGCCGTTTCTTCCACTAAGGTGCGAAGCATCCTTAACTCCTTCACATGTCCCACTAGGGGAATCATTATCTCCGGCTCAACGTGTATCCCTTTATTTGCTAAGCCAGAAGCAGCCTGGAAGATGGCTCGTGCTTGCATGGCATAAATCTCTGGGTAAATAATACCTAGCCTACAGCCGCGATGACCAAGCATCGGGTTAAATTCTTCTAACTGTTCCACCTTCTTTAACAATGCTTCTTTTTCTATGAGCTTTTCAGAGTCTGGCTCTTGCAACTGAAGTTTTGTCACCTCGATAATTAACTCTTCCTTGTCAGGTAAAAACTCATGGAGAGGCGGGTCCAATAGGCGGATTGTAACAGGGAACCCTTCCATGGCTTCTAAAATGCCGTGAAAATCCTCTTCCTGCATCGGTAGTAGTTCATTTAATGCCACCATTCTCTCATCATAGGAGTCTGATAAAATCATCTTTTGTACAATTGGCACTCTAGTTGGGTCCATAAACATATGCTCTGTACGGCAAAGACCAATTCCTGCAGCACCAAATTCCCTAGCCTTTTTGGCATCTTCCGGATTGTCTGCATTGGCACGAACACCTAACTCCCGCTGTTCATCGGCCCACACTAATAATTGTTGAAAATCTGCAGAAAGACTTGGTTCAATCATCGGTACTTCACCGAGCATAATCTCCCCTGTTGCCCCGTCAATGGTGATCGTATCTAAATAGTTCACCACTGTGTCTCCTACTGAGAACGTTTTTCCTTTCATGTCAATTTTGATGCCTTCACATCCACAAATACAAGCTTTCCCCATACCTCTCGCCACAACAGCAGCATGGCTGGTCATTCCACCACGGCTCGTTACAACTGCCTGAGCAGCAACAATGCCGTGAATATCGTCTGGTGTTGTCTCAGGGCGGACGAGAATAACTTTCTTTCCATCCTTGGTTAATGCTTCCGCTTCATCTGAATCAAATACAACTTGACCCGTAGCAGCCCCTGGAGATGCTGGTAAGCCTTTCACAAGCATTTGCCGAACATAACTATCATCAATTCTTCTGTGAAGTAGTTGATTTAATTGATCAGGATCTACCCTAAGAAGGGCTTCTTGTTGATCAATAATTTCTTCTTTTACCATTTCTACTGCAATTCGAACAGCTGCTTCTGCCGTACGTTTACCTGTACGTGTTTGGAGAATAAACAGTTGGCCCCGTTCCACCGTAAACTCTATGTCTTGCATATCTTTGTAATGCTTTTCTAAGCGATCGCAAGTAGCAGCAAACTGATCGAACACATGAGGCATTTCATTTTGCAAGGATGAAATAGGCTGAGGTGTGCGGATTCCAGCTACCACATCCTCTCCTTGGGCGTTAATTAAATACTCTCCATATAATCGATTTTCCCCTGTGGATGGATTTCGGGTGAAGGCAACTCCAGTCCCAGAATCGTTCCCCATATTCCCAAACACCATGCTTTGTATGTTAACGGCTGTACCTAAATGGTCTGGTATTTTGTTTAAACGGCGGTAGACAATGGCACGTT
The DNA here is from genome assembly GCA_021208645.1 of Bacillus sp. (in: firmicutes). Classification (GTDB taxonomy): domain Bacteria; phylum Bacillota; class Bacilli; order Bacillales; family Salisediminibacteriaceae; genus Evansella. Next base: position 22,618 of record JAJOJL010000143.1, read on the forward strand.
GGTTATGCCATGAATCGAATACGGCTTCTATAGCAAGGAATAACTGCTCCTTCGGTTCATTTGGAAACGGTTTTTTCGTATGCTTCTTTACGATTCCTTTGTAGCCTTCTATTACTTCCTGCCAATCTTCTGCCGTTAGTTCAGGATCCGTCGTATAGCCCTTTTCTTCTCTGATTTTTTCTAAATACTGCTCGAAGAAAAATACATCCACTCCCAGTACTACATTGGAAAACATTTGAATAAAACGACGATAGGAGTCATAGGCAAAACGAGGATTTTCCGTTAACCGAGCCATACCTTCGACTGTTTGATCATTTAAACCAAGGTTTAAAACCGTATCCATCATTCCAGGCATGGAAAAAACGGAACCGGAACGAACGGATACTAGGAGCGGATTTGTTGGGTCTCCTAACCGTTTATTTGTAGTTGCTTCTAATTTTTCTAAGGAATCAAGAATTTGTTCCTTCACTAGTGGTGAGATGTTTTTCTCAGTTTCATAGTATTCGTTGCAGGCATTCGTGGAAATAGTGAAACCAAACGGTACCGGTAGGCCGATCCGTGTCATTTCAACTAAATTTGCTCCCTTACCTCCTAGTACGTGTTTGGTAACAGGATCCTTATCATCAAACATGTAAACAAATTTACTCATTAGACTGTTCTCCTCTCAATTTTCAAATCTTCTATTATATAATTAGCCGTTTCTTCAATGGCTTTATTCGACACATTAATAACAGGGCAACCGACACGTTTCATGATGCTTTCCGCATAATCTAATTCCTCAAGAATTCGTTCTAATCGAGCATAGTTGGATTTGGCAGTAAGTCCCAATGACTTGAGGCGCTCTTTCCGGATCTCGTTCAGTTTATCCGGTGTGATCACTAGCCCTACACAGCGGGTTCTGGAGACTTTAAACAACTCCTCTGGCGGGGCAACCTCTGGTACTAATGGTATATTAGCTACCTTATATCCCTTATGGGCTAAGTACATAGACAATGGTGTCTTGGAAGTACGAGATACACCAATTAAAACGAGGTCTGCTTTCAACACTCCTTGTGGGTCCCTGGCATCATCGTATTTTACTGCAAATTCGATTGCTTCCACTTTTCTAAAGTAATCTTCATCTAGTTTATGTACTAAACCTGGCTCGTACCGTGGTTCTTTTTTTGTTATATCTTGGATTTTACCAATCATCGGTCCAATGATATCTACTGTTGTAACTCCAGCCTTCATAGCTAAATCAACTAAGTATTGCTTTTTATCAGGTACAACTAAAGTAAAAGCAATAATTGCATTCACTTCTTGAGCTAACGTTACAACCTCTTCAATTGTTTCTTCGTCTTCCACATATGGAATACGTCTTATGTCTATATTTAAATGGTTAAACTGACTAGCAGCAGCTTTTACTACAAGTTCAGCGGTTTCTCCTACAGAATCAGATACTACGTAAACAATAGGGTGCTTACTAATTAATTGCATTCTTACCTCCATTTACGAATGTAATATCGTAATTTGAAATTTTATATTTGTTTATTCACTCGAAAGATCAACAATTGCCTTCGTAATATTTGTTTTAGTAATTCTACCAACAACTTCGTATTTGTTATCTGTTTGCTTGACGACTGGGAGCCATCAATTTGCTTTTT
>JAJOJL010000085.1 GCA_021208645.1 Bacillus sp. (in: firmicutes)
GCGGAAATAACGAGTTTACCCGCCGAAAACCTGACTTTACCCGCCGTAGACACAAATCAGACACAAATCACCACGGAAAAATCCCAGCCTTCAATAAAAAAAAGCTCTGTTCATCCCGATCATGAACGAACAGAGCCTTGTTTTTTCCAAAACTAGTGATTGCAACATGCCTACTCCACAACAAATTGAAATTTATCCCCAATAAATTCAAATTCACAACCGACCAAGATGTATTCTTCCCGGGAGGAGTCGACCTTCTCAAGTCTGGCACATGTGGTCGATTGGATGCTGTTCGGTCCATCTGTTGTAAATGGGTCCTGTGTATAGTCCGCAGTATAATCAATCCGATCATTCCAAACGAGACGGTGGTAAATGGGCGAGCCTTCCTCCGTAAACTTAGTAATCCGAATACTATCGGCAACACCATTTTCTATGTTAGTCAAAAACTCGTAAAACCTGTCAATGTTTTGAACAGACGTACCACCAATGACATCCCCATTTTCCAATGCATCATCTATGGTATAAGGTTCTTCTAAAGTATGGAGGGGGTTTCCGACAATGTTTGTTTTAGATTCTTCCGCCTCGGAACAAGCGGAAAGGACGATAAGTACTAACGCGCCTAGAGTAAAATGGATGAGCCTCTTCATGATAAATTCTCCTCTTTAATCTGTGACTTCTCGGAAAAATAACGCTGCGAGAGTACGAACTTTGTTTATTCTTACATCCTATTTTACCATTCATCTACTAGGATAAGAGTGAAAATTGTGTGGCTTATGGGGACTGGGGTTTGTTGCTATTCTTGATTATTTTAGTTGCATTATGGACAGGCTTTTTTCTGTTTCACACAAGCATAAGTATAAAGGTTCTTGTCCTAAACGGCTGCCCTGACTCATAAAAATATACGGAGGTGGTTAGATGGAGTTCCTCTTTTTATTTTTTCTTATGGTAATGGCTGTACTAGGTATTTTTATGAGTCTATATTTACTGTTAATGAATCAACCGGAAGATGGCAGGCGTATTTCCTTGCGTCGCTTTATTGTATTAATTCTCACTTACGCAACGGTAATGGCTGGATTCGGGCTAATTTATCTCGTCTTAGAGCTGATGGGGCTCCCTATATTGATGGAAGATAACAAAATGCATCATGAATCCTATTTTCATTTAGTTGAAGATGTCCTGTACTTTAGTGCCGTTACCTTGATGACCGTCGGTTATGGCGATATTATCCCTCAAGGAATTGGTCGCTGGATAGCTATGGTTCAGGCGTTGATTGGCTATTTGCTTCCAGCAGCCTTTGTTGTAACTGCCGTTTTTTATAATGAAAAGAAGCCAGAAAGTTTGTAGCTTGGCTTAAAATTCGCTATCCTTATAGTGTGATTACATGTTGTAAGGAGGCGTTTTTGATGGCGATAGAAGTTGGACAGCAGGTACCTGATTTTTCCATGAAAGGTAATGGGGGAAAAGAAGTTAAGTTAGGTGATTATCGTGGGAAGTATGTGGTGCTTTATTTTTACCCGAAGGACATGACACCAGGGTGTACTACGCAGGCATGTGATTTCCGCGATCAGCACGAAAGCTTCAAGGATGTGAATGCCGTAATTCTTGGTGTGAGCCCAGATCCTCTAGAGCGGCATGAGAAGTTCATTAATAAGCATGATCTTCCGTTCGAGCTGATTGCTGACGAGGATCATGAACTGGCGGAGGCGTTTGGTGTTTGGAAGCTGAAAAAGAATTTCGGCAAGGAATACATGGGTATTGAGCGGTCCACGTTTATTATTGATCCAGAAGGAAAGCTCGTGAAGGAATGGCGTAAGGTGAAAGTGAAGGGGCATGTGGAAGAGGCCTTGGAGTACTTGAGGGAACATAAGTAATAGAATTCACTTAAATAGGGAGTCTAAACAGAGGAATTACCCGACCTGTCTAGACTCCCTTCCCACTTCTATTCAACTAAAAGTCTAATTTTCCCCTGATTTTTCTTCAAAAAAAGCCAGTACTTCTTCTACTTCGGCTGTTTGTTTTTCTAAGCCTCGCTCGCTTAAGATAAGGTAGGTTGGATATTCCGTGAAGTCAAATGTTTCAGATTGTAAGCTTCCATATCCCCCCGATTGGTACCAGCTTTGCATGTTGAAAGTGGGACTCCTCCTAAATTCGAAAAGTGCTTCCTCAATCTCCATATACGAATCCCAGCTTTCTTCATTTTCCTCTTCGAAAACAGCAAGTAATAAATACTCATTTCGCTTGTAAGGGGAATACAACCGCAAAAATTCTCGTTCCGTCAATTCATATACTCGTAATTCTTCTACGTAATAAATTGGCAATAAAACTTGATGAAATAGAGCGTATTCATTACTGTTTGACACGCGTTTCTCTAGTGGTTCCGACAAGACAGCTGTTATTTTTCGACCAGGAGAAAGAAACATTGGATAGTGGCTTCCATCGGTATACAGCAGATTAATGGTTTCATCTGTATCGCCCAAATAAACAGTCGTCTCCTCTGTGATGATTAAACGGTAGGCCTCCAGTTCATAATCTTCGGGAACAGGCTCCCAATAGCTGTACTTTAAGTAGGAGCCGAACAAATTATCTTCCACAAATATATTGAGCATGACGTCGGTGTTAAAATTATAGTAGCCATAGCCAGAAAGTCGGCCATCCAATTCATAGACGCCCTCTTCCTCTTCGGAGCAGCCTAATACAGTTAAAATGACCAGAAATATACTTAAAAGGAATATGATTTTTTTCATGAACTATCCCCTAGCCCTAGTAAATTTTGAGAAGCCTCTCTGTCATTCATGGTACCGCTTTGCCAAAACTATCAAACCTGCCTGTCATTCAGAAAAATAGTTGACTACGTCGTCCCAATTCTCTGTTTCAAGGGCGATTCCCGTTGAATTAAGTACGAAAAATACCTCTTCAAAATCACTCTCATCCGAACCAAACATTTCAAGTAAAAAATAATTATTAAATGGCATCATCTCGATGTTTAAATGAGAGGGAGCGATTGCCATTAGCTCCTCCAAGTAGTCATCAAGCTCTTGCACATAAATATCTGTAGTACTACTGTTTACAAGCATAATTTGGTAGTTCCCTTCTTGCAGGGGAGCATAAATCGTAAGAATGTCGCTCAATGCAGGATTTTGCAAATAAACTTTTTCCGCTGTGAAGGCCGGTAAAAGGGCTGTCTCCCAGCCAATATACGGGCGGTTGGAAGATAGAAACGGTTCAAACTCCTCAACGGTATGAACACGAACCTTTTGGCCAAAACCAAGAAATAGCCAGTCTACCTCATCTTCTATGTCATACCAGTAATTTTCTTCACCAGTTTCTTCATTAATAAATAACGTGTCGTGTTTTATCTGGATCTTGTAGGCTTCCACTTCATAGTCCCCTTCATCCAGTTCCTCGATGATAGGGAAGTTAAAGGGTCCACCGGTGAGGCGAGTGCCACCAAGACTATCCTCAACAAACAACGTAAAGGAATTACCCATCATTCCTCCTATGCTTAGCCCTGAAATGATGTCATCCTCTGAGTCGCCGCACCCAGTTAGTAAAAATGTAAACAATGCGATGATAACTAATAGTTTCATAGTTTCTCCTTTTGTAAAAAGATGCTTCTCTCTCTGAAGTCCGTCTTATGTTTGAAACGATTCCCTTATGTAAAATTTTAACACGATGTGGAAAGGTTGGGAATCTTGAGAACAAACTATTTTATTTAGAAGCTAATAGGAAAAGAGTCTGGTAATATAATAGTAGAGACTGTTCAAATATGGAATAACAACTCCCTTTTTGAACATACTCTAGTAGATTTGTTCATTTATGGAGTGGAGTGATGCCTGTGAAACAGTTCCTACCATTTATTCTTATTGCAATAATTGTAGGGGGAGCCATGTTTATCCTATCTGACAGTTATGAAGAGGAACGATTAGATACATTTTATACATATGAAGGAAGTACAGAATTTTGGCAGTACGACATTTTTATGCAAGATGGGAAGGAAGGGGCCACAGAAATAGGTGTTCAGTTACAGTTTTTAATAGAAGAAGCATTTGAGGAGATGGAAGCATACGAGTTTTTTGTAGACACTCCATACGGCGGCTTCTTTTTTCAGGATTTAGATGTGACCGATTTTGACGGTAAGATTACCTATACGGAAACATGCGAGTTTTGTGAATTGGTCACGGAACGAAATGTATATGGCAACATGATGGTGAACTGGCGGCGAGGAAACCAAATTGTGAGCGACTATTTATCCTTTTATTTGAGGTTTGACCGGTGAAAAATCATTAGGTGAAGCTAAATTTAGGCCAGTTCACCCTGTGTAATTCCTTAGGTATATTAGTTTTCAATGAGAAAGTTAAAGCGATATGTGGCAAGTGTCCAATCCAGTATTGAAAATGGTCATATACTTATATTGTAAGGTGACATTACGATCCCTCTTTGATTGATCTGGTGCTCTCTGTATTTTGCGAGGTGAACTTCACCTCGCTTTTTTTACGTTTTTTAGACCTTGAGTCTGTTTGGAAAAAACAAAATTATTCCTATTTTAAATAGCTCTGTTAGTCTTTGTTGTTGATTTATGCTACAGGAGCTCGCTTTCCGCGGGCAACGCTTCAGCCTCCTCGTCCCTGCGGGGTCTTCAGCCGTTGCTTTTCCCGCAGGAGTCTCGCTCCTTTCGCA
>JAJOJL010000157.1 GCA_021208645.1 Bacillus sp. (in: firmicutes)
GGGTTCCTTTTTCGCTTGCTACCTCCGTTTATTTGCTGTTTAAACGGAGGTTGACCCTCTGTTTCAGCTCCAACCTCCGTTTATTTACTGTTTAAACAGAGGTTGACGCTCTGTTTCAGTTCCAACCTCCGTTTAAAACCATTAAACTACTACTCTTCCCAAATCTCATACTCAATTGTTAAACAAGGAATGCCACAAAACTTCATCCGGTGTACAGCAAACAATCTACCGCCGTCTTCGCCGCCATCAGAAACTTCCTGCACATGAAAGGTCTCCGATATGGGAAGCTTCACCGTAAACCCATTAGCCATCGTCAAATAAATGCCCTCATGGCCAAGATCATCACGATTTTTTTCACTAGTCAACAACAAACCATCACTCTTGTCATTTCTAGCACGAAGGACACCTGTCATCACCGAGAATGGAAGGGGCAATGCAATATTCATATAGACAACCCCGTTGTGCCAGTAGTTGGAATAAACGGCAACGAATATTGGGCCCTCAGTTTCCTTATCGATTCTTACCCAAGCCCTTGGCTTCTTCCGCCCATCCCCTCTCTCCAAAACTGGAATAACGGAACCGACCATCTCCTGAGCCCTCGCCTCGTGGCGATGCGGCTCTAAATGAAGCTGTCCTACCCTTCCAGTCACCAAATGATAAAGCCTGGACGCCCATCGAAATCCACTTACCCAAGTTGTTTTGGCAATCAGACGAAACTGAGGCGTTGCTTCATAAAATCGATGTATTTTTTCATCAACTAAAGCTGGATCAAACCCTTCACCTTTATAATCGAAAAAATTATCTACTAAACCGTCAACCTTAGTAGTTACATCTCTCCATTCAGCTTGATCAATAAAAGCAGATCCAATATACTTTCTGCCACGTATCCGACTGACAGGAAAGCCATAATAGTTTTCCCGAGGCTTAACAGACAGTAATAGCCAGCCTAGTAAACCGAGCAAGCCATACCCAAAGGCGTTGCCTATTCCATGGAAGTCGACCATATCAGGAATTGTCAACAAAACATTGCCAAAGGTAAGTCCATAACTGTATAGAAAAGAGAGGGCCATCGTCACCATTAATGCAACAGATGACAAAGACACAAGCCATCTTCCGTAAACTGATCCTTTCCCTTGAAGCATCACAACAACCGTTCCGATTGCGAGCCAATAGAGGATAATGACATAGATGATGACCATAACAAACTCGAAGGCACCACCGAAATTTATCCCTGCCGCAACTAACATGGGCCCCGCTATAACTCCCCAAGCAACGCCAGAAAAACCAGGAAATTTCAACTTTTCCCTTTTCACATACCTACCTAGCATCCCTGTAAAAATCGGGACCAAAAATGCGGAATAATGAAAATGAATCGCAGTTAACAAAACTATCACCGATGGAAATGGGAGTCCTTCCACGGCAAAACGATGGAGCACAAGCCAAACGCCACCCATTACAACATAAATAAAGGCTGCATCGATTAAAAGCTCCTCCATTGGCCGCCAACCTCTTGCAAGAAGCCTTACTAAGCCATAACCAGCCAATAACAACGTGTACACCAGCCAGACAACAGCCAAAACGCCTGCCAGTAGCCCTGGCTCAAAAACTAAGCTAAACGTCCCTGCTACAGCAAATGGATAATGACACACCAATACCATGGAAAATGATTGAAGCAGATTTCCTCCTAGATCCACCGTTCTAGTCAAATAAAGACTCAATGGAACTAACACAAGAAAAGAAAAGCTAAGGAGCACCTCAATGGTGCCAAGGTGAAAAAATACGGAAAGAGCAGCCCAAGTAGCCGCTCCTAATAATACTTGCCAATGTATAAGTTTAGTCATCACTATCTACTCCCGTTCGTCATAGCCAATTGGGTAAAATCCTTCCATCTCTTCAGGAGAAACTGGTACAAAGGTCAATTGAAATGTCCCTCTATATTCAATCAATGACCCAAATAGTGGATGGTCCACTTTAACGTGAATCGATACTACCCCTTTTTCGCCGTCAACAACTTCCTCTCTAATATTGGCTGTTGGCCCGGCAAATGAGGGAGCTATAATCCGTCTGTTAAAACACCACAAATAAGTCTCTTTGGAGGAAATCTCTAAGCCTCCTGTATCCGTTACTTGAAAATGCAACGGTGAGATCAACCTTTGTTTATTCCCTAAATAATCAAGGATTTCCTGCCTCTTTTCACTATAAATCATCGTAGCATCAAATGCGCGAGTTTTGCCTGGAAAATAAAATCTTCGTCTCCACGCAACAGACTCCCTGTCAAATGGATCTTCATAAGCAACATTTTCAATACGAAAGGGAACATCAACTCCACGTTCTGGAAAAAAATAAATGTCGCCTCGCTCCTAATGTAAAAAGGGGCTTCATCCAGCTCTTGCCTCCTTGAATGGAATTCATTGTCCCTTCACCAACAGTCTTAAAACCCGAACCACTATGGAGGGAAAACTTCCGTTGCAATAATGGATGCAATTTCCCGTAGGCATCACCGAGGGCTCGTTCGTAAATGGACATCATCATTTTGTCGGCCTCCTCCAGCAATGACCAGCTGACGGAAAATCCCTACAATTTATCCAGCCAATCAACCCTAAAGCGATCATTGCCACATTTAATGAGGCGGGATTAAATGACTCTAGAAAAATGTGACTGTTAGTAATAAGAGCACCAGCCCCTAATACAGCTATAGCAACGGTCGAACCCATAAATAACCATTTTTTTCGAATAGGCATTAGGAAAAGTAGTCCAACAATTATCTCCAACACCCCGATACCTAAAACCATTTCCCGTTCCATGCCTGGGAAAACACCTGCCTGCTGAACTAAGGCAAGTTCCCCTGTCTCAGGAAACAATACCTTCGGAACTAATCCTTGGTAGATCCACACAAAAGCCAAACTAAAACAAATAAGCAGACGGACCAGCAATTTCCGGATAGAGACTTCAGGGGGAATTTCTTTCTCCAGCCAAAGCTTCATGGTGTCAAAGCTCCATGCTGTGGCCCATCCAATTAACGGTCGAAAGAAAAATCGGTCGATTACGGCACCTATGACACCATAGCGCGTTTCATAGTCATATTTTGTATAAAAACGCACCCCGTTCTTTTCTGGTTCATACTTCCAAAACCCGCTTCCCTGGGAGATAATAGAAAGCTTTTCTTCCGTACAGAATTGTAAACTGGAGACTCTGCTTCCACCCTGAAGCTCCTTTGCTCCCCTGCTACGTCCCTCGCCAGCAATAGAGAGTCCAAGACCAATATTTGTTTTATACAAAAAAGGTTGTGTTTCTCCTTCCTTCGGTAAGTAAGAAATACTGGAAAAACGTAAATCCCATCGTTCATGGAGTTTAGGGTTTTGTGTATACTCCCAAACCTCCTCCAATGGTCTATTTATTTTTGTTTCCACATAGATGGAGTTTCTCTTTATCATTAAAACACATCCCGCCATGTCTATAATCTGTCAGTATTGTAGGATCTTCTAAATCTGCCTTAAATGGTAAAAAAATCTCAATGGTCGCCCCACCACTTTTACCGTTGTAGACTTGCAGACTTCCTCCATGGGCTTCGATTATTCTTTTACTAATCATAAACCCTAGGCCCGTCCCCTTTTCTTTCGTGGTGAAAAATGGTTCCCCAAGTCGCTTCAAAACAGATGAAGGTATTCCATGCCCGTTATCACAAAATTGGATAACAGCCCCTTTGTTTTCGTTTTCAATTGTTTTTATAGTTAATTGTCCTCCATTGGGCATTGCCTCTATGCTGTTCTTCATAAAGTTAATACATACTTGTTTCAGTTGATTTCTCTCACCAATAACTTCTTTCTCCGATAGTTTTAAATCCAGTTTTATTTCCACATTATTTAAAATGGCTTGCGTTTCTAATAATAGAATAACATCGTCCAGTAAATTATGAATGTCTGTTCTTTCGTATTTTATTTCCTGAGGCTTAGCTAAAAACAGTAATTCGCTAATAATTAACTCAATCCGTGAAATTTCATCAATGATAATTTCAAAGTAATTCTTTCTATGAGGAAATTCCTTATTTAATAACTGGATAAAGCCCTTAATGGCAGTCATTGGATTTCGAATTTCATGGGCAATCCCTGCAGCGAGCTGCCCTGCTATGGTAAGCTTTTCTGAATTCCTCAATACCTCTTCTGCAGCCTTGGCCTCTGAAATATCACGAAAGGTAATGGCCCACCCGTCAACCTCACCTTTGCTGTTGTGGATTGGGAAACCTGAAATATCCACATCAATGGTGCCACCACTTTTTTTAACCCGTTTCGTTTGATAGCCCTTAAAAGTTTGTCCACCTTTGAGTATTTGTAGGTTCCGACTGACACTTTCCCTATCCTCTTTAGGGATAATGGCTAAGTCTAAATGATATACGCCCAATGCTTCCTTACTAGTCCACCCAAAGGTAGATGTAAACGAATCATTGACTTTGACAACTCTTCCCTCCTTGTCAAAAATCAATATGGAGTCAACGTTATTATCAATAAAGGATTCCAATTGGGTTTTGGCAAGTTTAATATCCATCTCTGCCTGCCTTTTTGCTGTGATGTCCCTGGCCACACCATAAACCCCAACTATGTTGTTTTCTACTAAAATGGGAATATTCATAACATCGAAATACAATTCCTGATCCATCTTGTTGACAGCCTTGACTTCAAACTGTTGTACAACTCCTTTTTTTGCCAATTGAAAATGAGTCTCTGCTCTTTCCCTATACTTAGGTATGATATATTTATAAGGATATTTTTTTTACCTATCTCTTCCCTGTTAAAACCGGAAATGATTTGAAAAGCACGGTTAAAAGAGGTAATATTCCCTTCTAAATCCAATGTATAGATCATATCCCCGTGATTTTCAAAGAGGGACCGGTACCGTTCTTCCTTTTCCTTTAATTCCTGTTCTGCGACCTTTCTGTCCGTAATATCCCGTGAAAAGGCAAGAAGTTCTTCCACTTCACCTTTTTCATCTGTCATTCCCTTAGCTGTTGATTCCAACCACCGATACTGTCCATTTTTGGCCAACATTCGGAAACATAATTTATAATTAACTTCCAATTGATTGAATAAAGATAGAGGTATTTTTCTACTATGAGCACATCATCTGGGTGGCAGTAGTGATAAGGTGACTTTCCAATTAACTCTTCAGGCCGATAGCCTAGAAGTGTTATTGCTTGAGAAACGTATGTATACTCTCCTGAGTGCTTGTGCTTTGTAATGATATCAAAGGAACTCTCACGCAATAGCTCATATTCCTCCCCCATTTTAAGAGTTTTTCTTCTGCATGTTTTTCCTCTGTAATGTTTCTTACCTGTGAAATAAAATAAAGGGGGCTTCCCTTTTCGTCCCTAACAAGGGATACATGTAGTAATCCCCAAATAATATTACCATTTTTATGTAGAAATCGTTTCTCCAACTCATAAAACTCTCGATCCCCGTTCACTAATTCATTGATGAGCTGATAATTTAACGCTAGTTCTTCGGGATGGGTATAATTTGAAAATGAGATTTTTGATAGTTCTTCCTCTGTATACCCAAGTATTTTAGTAATGGCATCATTTGCTAAAATTACTTTCCCATTTAGGTCAACAACTGCCATACCAACAGATGTATGGTAAAAAGCATTCTCAAACATGGCGTTCTTCTCTTGATTGTGCAAAGATACATCCATAAGCGCCCCCCTATCCACTATTTACCACCTTACTAGCCTCATTATTATACAAAAAGCTTGAAATGTGAATACAATTTCCGAATTTTTTGTCTAATTATTATTGAATTTGTAAAAGTTGGATTTCTCCTTGGTTATTGAACATGTCACTTTAGGTAAAAATTTTTATATCCCAAAAGAAAACAGCCCCGAGGAATCCTCGGGACTGTTTCCTTGTATTTCAATTAACGAGATCCACCTAGTTGCTGCTCAGCCATTTGAACTAAGCGCTTAGTAATTTCTCCACCAACTGAACCGTTAGCGCGTGCAGTAGCGTCTGGTCCAAGTTGAACACCAAACTCTTGTGCAATTTCATACTTCATTTGATCCAATGCTTGTTGAACTCCAGGTACTACCAATTGATTGTTATTGTTTGATCGTGCCATGTCAACATTTCTCCCTTCGAAAATTGGATTCTGATTTATGAAATCAGTGTAGTCATATTGTTTATGATAGAAATAAAAGTATTCAGGTAATGTTATCCATTTGGTTTAAATGCCTGCTGTATCAAGGATTTATGCAATATATTTTCTTTACTAAAATTCATTTCAGATTAAAAATGCCTATTTTTATTCAAGATCAGTTTTAACATACTTAATAACCTTTTAGTTTTTTTTGATATTAAAGTTTATAGACACCAAATGGCAACATATACAAGAGAGCTCGTCGCATGATTCCTTTCCCATAAGGCAAAAGTAAGTATGAAAGAAAGGAGGATTTATCAAATTGGAAAACACCCATGAATTTGTTGAGAAGATACAGGAAAGACAGGCGAAAGATGAGAAAAATAAAGCACGGCAGGGACATCGTCAAGCAGGTCAGAAACTGCCAAATAAACAACATAGTACGAATAAGTAATTAGAGGAAGTCCCAAAAGTAAGATAAGATAGATGGCAATGGCTTCGCACGTCGCGCGCTGATAGTAGAAACCCACTCCTATCAGGCTTTATAAAGATTGCGACGGCTTCGCTCATTGCTTAGAGGGTGACTCAAAAGGAAAAAATAGCCCTTTTGAGTCACCCACTATTTGTTCACATGCTGTTTGTTGTAAAATTTTCCTTATGAATTCATAATAGAAGGGTAGCCTTTATTGGAAGGAGGGGGATTATGGGCCGTAGAATACGACATATACAAAGGTACCGTGATATTGGGAAAGCATTTGCACGAAACGGCTTTGGCTTTATTGTAAAAGAGCTAGGTTTAATGGAAATGCTTAACCTTCCAAAACGTTTTTTTATTAGAGACACTTCTGAAATCCAAACGAAGACAACTGGTGAAAGAATTCGCTATTTTTTAGAAGAACTAGGACCAACCTTTATAAAAATGGGACAATTGGCCAGTACCCGGCCAGATATTTTTCCACCAGAAATTATTGAAGAATTGGAAAAGCTACAGGACCAAGTAAGACCCTTACCGTATGAAGATGTACGTCAAGTGATAGAAGAGGAACTTGATGCTTCTATTAGTGAGATTTTCCAATCCTTTGACGAAGATCCATTAGCATCTGCCTCCATAGGTCAAGTCCATTCTGCCCAGCTTCATTCTGGGGAGCAGGTTGCAGTAAAAATACAACGCCCTTTTATTAAGGAGTTAGTAAAAACAGATTTGGAGATTCTCCAGCATTTGGCCATACTTGCAGAGAGCAGAACCGATTGGGGCGCAAAATATGAAATTCGAAAAATCATCGATGAGTTTTCCAAGTCATTGAAAAATGAATTAGATTATTTGAATGAAGGTCGAAATGCTGAGAAAATTGCGAATCAGTTTGAAAATATTGACCATATATACATACCTCAAATATATTGGGAATACTCCACGGACCAAGTTCTTACGATGGAGTTCATTAAAGGGGTCAAACTAAATAATAAACTGTTAACCTTAGAAAAGGCTTTTGACAGAAAAATTATTGCAGAACGTTTTGTCCATGCAATTTTACATCAAGTATTATTAGAAGGCTTTTTCCACGGCGACCCACACCCTGGGAATATCTTTGTTTTACCAGGCAATGTGATTGCATTTATGGACTTTGGTCTTATTGGAAGAATAACTCCGCAAATGAAAGACAGCATCGCTAGCCTGATTATCGCCATGATGAGTAAAAATACGGACGGGCTCATCCGCGCCATTACCCAAATGGGCGTTGTGCCAGATGAAGTCAACATGGAATTATTAAGAACAGATTTAGATAATCTCCGGGAGAAGTATTACGATATTCCTTTAAGCCGCGTTAGTATTGGCGAAGCAGTCAACGACCTATTCTCCGTTGCTTTAGAGCATGATATCCGCATACCTGCTGATTTAACTTTACTGGGAAAAACGTTGCTAACAGCGGAGGGAATTGCTGAAAGCTTGGACCCGGACTTGAGCATAATCCACATTGCAGAACCCTTTGGAAAAGAGCTTCTGCGGCAAAAGTACCACCCAAAACGGATAGCAGAAAATTTTTGGAAAAATTCGTTGGAATACGGGGAGATGCTTTCAGATCTTCCTAGAAGATTACATGAGCTAACTTCCATAATGAAAAAAGGAAAACTGCGAATGGAGCTTACCGCCCCTGAGTTGGACCGGGTCCTAAATAAGCTGGACCACATAAGCAACCGGCTTTCTTTCAGCATTGTCATGCTTGCGTTCAGTTTGATTATGACTGGTTTAATTATTGGATCTTCCTTGGGAAGACAGACATCGATCATTTGGGATTTTCCTGCTATAGAAATTGGCTTTGGCGTGGCTTTCTTAATGCTCGGCTGGTTGTTTTACGCCATATTTAAATCGGGAAGATTTTGACTTTCATCTTTTCAAGGCCTGTAATGGGCCTTTTTTTTATGATATAGCTCTGTTAGTCTTTGTTGTTGATTTATGCTACAGGAGCTCGCTTTCCGCGGGCAACGCTTCAGCCTCCTCGTCCCTGCGGGGTCTTCAGCCGTTGCTTTTCCCGCAGGACTTTGTGGTGCTTCGTGGGGGAATCCCACGCACGAAGAAAATGCGTTAGCATTTTCGAGGAGTCTCGCCCCTTTCGCAAAATCAACATTATCTCAAAACAGAGCCATTGAATTAAAAAACCATCAACTCCTTCCATGGAAAGGTACTATTTCTTCTGAATCCACATAGGTTATAACAAAAACAGCCAAACGGGGAAACGTGAATATGACAAGCCAATTCTTTAGTGTAATTGTCCTTCATTTAGGAAGCCTGTTTCTTTTATCTGGTGCAGGCAAACTCATAAGCTTACCATCTTTCCGTCAAGCTTTTTTAGCATATGACGTTTTACCTATAAGACTTTCCATCTTCGCTGCATACTCCATTCCAGCCATAGAAGTTACTGCTGCATTGTTCCTTCTTTTTCATGAAACACGAATGGTGGGGATGGTACTAATTACTATTCTGTTACTTGTTTTCCTCATTGGTGTTAGGAAAATCTTACAATCAGAGAAACAAGTTAGTTGCAACTGTTACGGAAAGTGGCTGGATAGTGATGTGGATGGCTTCACCCTTTGGAAAATTATCTATTTAGGATGCATCGTTTTAACAGGGGGCTTTTTATTTCCCCATGCTGACTTTCACTTATACCCATTTGCCATTGGTGCAGGAATAACGTACACCATCCTCTTGCTAGGTGCTCAAAAAACATGGCAATACCACCGGGAAATGATGGAACAGTTAAAAAGGCCGTAAAGGGGGAAGAAAATGAATACTTTTATCATTTACTCTGTAATTCTTTTATGGGCGCTTGTGTTATTCAATACATTCTTATTATTCCTCCTCTTTCGCCAATTTGGTCAAGTATATTTAAATACTGGAAAAGGAATAGCAAGGGATGGTATTGCATTCGGGCAGCCAATACCCAGATATAACATTTTTTCCTTAACTAAAAACAAGGATGTTCTGATGGAAGATTTTTTGGGGAAGAAGCCCGCCCTGATCGCTTTTATTTCTCCTACATGCAAACCTTGTATGGAACTGCTCCCTGATTGGAAGGAAAAGGAGAGCACCCAAAATGGCAAGATCAACTTTATAACCGTAGTTGTGGGGGAAGAAAGGAAAGTTTATGACTTATTGAAAAAAAGAGAGATCGCAGGCGAAGTTTTATGGGATAAAAACAAGGAACTTTTTTCTGCCTTTAAAGTCAGAGTTACTCCCTTTGCCTTTGCCGTTAACGAGCTTGGACTCGTAAAAGATAAAGGGCTTTGCGGAAGTAATGAGCAAATTGATTTTTTACTATCGTCCATTATACATGATACAAAAACAGAAAAGGTGGCTGATTAAGTGTGTTGGAAGGAATGATGTTGAAGAGCAGATTATTTTCTGAGAACCTATCTAAACTCATCAGCAAGAGTGCGTTGATTGATAACCTTTTTAGCGATATGTTTTACGGGATTCTTCAATTTTTCCGTCCAAGAAAAAAGGAGGAACGGGGCTCTCCAAGGTGGTGTGAAATTCAAAAGAACCTTGGTTATTGCCATCAGCCCTATGGGAAATTTTGTTCAGAAGAATGTATGGGCTATGGAAAACTAACGACAAAGTGTCCTCAAGGATATCAGCCTTCCCATGCATGGGATTACCCTTATACAGGCTGCTGGTGTGATACCTTTAACGGAAGAAATGTTATTTGCTGTGATTGTACGCCAATAACTAACTCCCCCTATCGCATTTCTAAAGCTGATTGTGGCTGTATGCATTATATGGATTAACTAGGGGCTCAAAAAATGGAAGTCCTAATATTAGCTTTCTGTGCCTTGACAGCAGGTGTTATTTCCCTTAAGACAGCATGAGGAATTAACGTGACATTAGCAGTCACATCCTTCGGCGAAGGAGACAAGAAAAGTTACCTGCTGTTAAATTCGGTTGTTTATCTACTAACTGCTAGTTTATCTGGAGCTGCTTTTGGCTATTTTCTTATCTTTAGTATTATGATTGTTTCTCCTTGGATTGAAACAACAGTTAAGTTATATCTACTAATTAGTCTCATCATTGTTTACCTTCTGAAGGACTTATGGGGGATTATAATCCCTACTCCTCAGCGAAAATGGCAAATACCAACTTCTTGGGTCAATCATCATCCACTGGTCAATATGGGCATTTGGGGAATTATTTTAGGCGCAGGTGTTTTTACGTATAATCCCCATGCTATCTTTTTAATTATATATTTATATGTTGGATTTTTCTTAGCACCGGAAATTGGATTGTTAATTGGAGGGCTCTATGGAATTACGAGGGCATTTTCGTCTATATATATAGGTTTTTCATACCACCTATTTAACAAAAACCAAGACTTACTCATAACCGACATTTGGTCAAAAAGCGGCATATTCAGGAAACTCCACATCAATGCATTACTAGGCTTATTAATTCTCGTCTGTTTCCAATATATTCTTGCCTAGTGTCCAACTCATATAGCCGGAAATCGTATTCTTCCCATTCAAACTAGGACATGATATGATTACAACGGTAAAGATTGATGATATATACGAGGTGAACTTCACGTGGCGATACATGTTGTACTTCATGAACCAGAAATACCAGCTAATACAGGCAATATTGCAAGAACTTGTGCTGGAACGAACTCCCATTTACATTTGATTCATCCACTTGGTTTTTCCACAGATGATCGGATGCTCAAAAGAGCCGGCTGCGATTACTGGCCAGATGTTTTGGTCCCATCATTATGATTCGATTGACAATTTGTTTGCTGAATTTCCAGAAGGTGAATTTTTTCTTCATTGAGACGATTGGGGAAAATATTAATCACGACTTTGATTATAGTAATGTTGAGAAGGATTATTCTTTGTTTTCGGCAAAGAAACAAAGGGGTTGCCTGCCAGTTTAACTGAGGCGAATAAAGAGAGATGCTTTCGGATTCCACAAACAGATAAAGTCCGTTCACTCAATTTATCCAATACGGCAGCAATTCTTGTTTACGAAGCATTGCGCCAACAAGGGTTTCCAAATATAAAATAACTGTTCCGGCGAGGAGGTGGCATTGGCATGTTAATCCTCGTCTTTTACATCTGGGTCTTCTGGAATAGGTTCGTTGAGAATTTCTTCAACGAGCTTTTTGTATTCCTCCATTTGATCGAAATGGGTAGTAAACTGATCCCGGTTGATGAGGAACTGTTCCCCATCGTGAATAGCACGAATTTTCTTGTTGTGGATTAAATGCTCAATATATTCTTCCGAAGTTTCCAAGTATTCGGCTGTTTCTTTGATGGTTAAGTACATTTCCTTCATTCCTCTTCTTAAAAACTAAGGGTTGTCTACACTTGTAAGGTATCATTTTAAAATAGGTAGATTTGTCGGTATCCTCGGTAAATTATATATTAATCCAGGTAATAAATTAAACAACAACCCTTATCTACAAGAAAATAGATGGTGTAGCGTTATCTTTTCCTTAGGGTGACTAAAGGTTACTTCATCCCCATTGTTGTTTTGATCCGATAAATATCTTTTTTATTCATGAAAGTTTCATCCTTTAAAACTTCCATGCTTGCTTCCGTATTCTTTAATTGCTCTTTAATTTCACCAAACTCTTTTGCATTTAGAATCTTCATACCGTCTAGCTCTGCCTTTAATTCCTCTTGCCCGATTCTTAAGGCTGATAGCATTCGCCCATGTTCTTTTAATGTTTCGCTGTGAAGATGGAGAATTTGACTATGATCATCAAGCTTCTTTGTGTGCTCATCAAGCTTCTTTGTGTGCTCATCAAGCTTCTTTGTGTGCTCATCAAGCTTCTTTGTGTGATCTTCATGTTTGTTCGTGTGATCGTGAAGGATTGTTTTGATTTCCCTTAATTCTTCCAAAATTAGCTTTTCCACTTCTTTTTCCATTTCTTATCCCTCCTTTCATTAGCATGTCCATATTATATCACGAATTCTTTTGAAAATAGAGGGGCTAACATCGACATTATCGCAAGAAAAAAATGCTATAATATTTATACAAAAAATACATGGCAATGGCTTCACTCGTCGCTCGTTTACAGGAGAAACCCACTCCTTTCAACTCTTAGAAGGATGCGACGGCTACGCTCATTGCTTCGAGTCTGTTCAAAAAGCTCAAAAAACGACCTTTTTGAAACAGCCTCTCTAATAAAAGGAAAAAGGTGGGTCACCTGTTGAGCGAAAAACCAAAAAATAAATATGAGAAAGCAATGCGAAATGCAAAAGCCTCCATGGAATTATCAGGGTTTCATATAACTGAGAAACATGAAGAATTAGTAGGAAAAGTATTAAACGGAGAAATTACAGAAGAGCAATTTCATGAGAAAGTTATGAAATTCGTCAAGGGAGTAAAAGAAGGAGACTGAAGAAGCTATCGCATACCAGTCTCCTTTCGAATTTACTCCCTTTCTAGTAACCGCTTATATAACTTAATAGTGTTAAAGTGAACCCCTTCATGATAAAGGTTAAAGTTGAGAAACTCACCGACTGTCTCCAAGTTCAATCCACTTTTCGTTACTAAAGGATTTTGAGCTGTTTCTTGAAGACTACCTTCTAAACTAGCTTTTATACGACCTTGCTGTTCCTGCAAGAGAAGAGTCAATTCACTCAAACTCGGCAAGGGCTTCTCTTTCCAATCCGCTGGCGATGTACCAGGAGCAAATAGTACAGCAAAATTTTCTGGTAGCTTCGTTGACATATTATTTCGTTCAAATGCGAACACTTCCAGCACAAAATAAATATGACCCAAATTCCAGCGAATATTATTATTAAATCCATCCGGCGTAATGTCTGCCAATTCCTCTGTAATAGTCTCCATTATCTTTAACGTATTGTCCCTAACAAACTGTAGTTGTTTAAAAATGACTTGTTCCATTGGCGCCAACTCCTCTATTTAATTTACTCTTTTCCCTTGCTCAACCGAAATTTCGATCACATTAAACTAATTCTACAAGGATCTAATTTTTCCTATTACAAATCATTAGAAAAAAGAGATTTTTTGTACTGTTGAAGACTTATTTTTTATTCTTGTCAGCATAAACAGCCATTGCCTCACTCATGAATTTCGCAAGCCCCTCACCGAATTGATCAATGTTCTTTGTAAAACGCTCATCGTATACATACATTTGGCCTAAACCTTTAAAGGCCTCCAACGAATAGGTTCCAAAATTCCCATTTAGATAGTCATACCATTTTTTAATGGCTGCTTGCGCTTCTTCTGATTCAGGGGACTTATCACGTAAGGAAGCCAACTCCTGATAAATAGCATTCATTTCTTCACCCATCGCCTGTTTTTCCGCCTCAGGCATGTTATTCAACTTCTTCTGAGACTGGTCAACGGCTTCATCTCCCCACCGCTCTCTTGCCTCTTTCTCATAAGGATTTTTTGCTGAAGTCAAAACCTTTGAATTTGTCTTTATTAGACATCGTAATCTCTCCTTTCATATGTCGGAGGGTTTTATCAATCGTTTCGACAATATGGCTAATACGCTCCTTCTTATCAAGGAGCATTTTGCGCTGTAATTTTAGTGCCTCTTCGTGTCTAAACTGAGGACTGTCGATATTATCCTTAATCTTCTTTAAGGAAAAATCCATTTCTCTAAAAAACAAAATTTGCTGGAGTCGCTCAAGGTCCTGGTCTGAATAATGACGGTAGCCGTTTTTCCGATGTACTTGGAGTTAACAAGCCAATTTCATCGTAATGATGGAGCGTCCTCACACTTATCCCAACCAATTGGGAAACTTCTTTCACTTTCATAATAACCCCTCCTTCTATCGTCACTATAAAACATGACGTTACGTGAGAGTCAATAATAATCGGAACTTAATTTCATTCTACATGAAATGCTGAAACGGTACCCATAATAATGAAAGGAGGGTTGCGATAATGCGAAACTTGTTTTTTATTTTCATGTTATTATCTATCCAGCCATTATCTGATTCAGACAATTTACTGCTAATTCATGATGGTGATACATTGGCAAGCATCAACCGGGATGCTTTTATCTCCTCATTACTTGGAGAGCCCATCCTTGATGAAACCACCTATAATGATTTTTTGCAAAAATTAGATGATGATATTTACAAAGCACCTCTAAATGCATATATCAACGACCGAGGTGAGATCATTCCAGGTAGACTAGGTTATAGGCTAAATAAAATGGAATTTTCAAAGGAATTTTTTCACTATTTATTTAGGAGTGGTCCTGGGCGAATTGAATTACCAAAGATGGTTGTTCACCCGAAGGTGGACAGTGAAATCCTCTCTGATATTCGCGTGAAGCAAATTGGAGCTTATGTTACGTATTACAACAAAAGAAACAAAGAGCGCTCTAACAACATTTCCCTAGCTACAATGGCTCTAGATAATCATGTGGTTTTTCCAGGGGAAATCTTTTCCTTCAATGAAGTTGTTGGTGAGCGTACGTTGGAAAAGGGGTATCTACCTGCGCCAGTCATAGTAAAGGGGGAGTTATACGAGGGAATTGGTGGTGGAATCTGTCAAGTGTCTTCCACCTTGTTTAATGCGGTGGATAAAGCAGGAGTGAAAATGATTCAACGATACTCCCACAGCAGGCGTGTGCCGTACGTACCTCCTGGACGAGATGCAACTGTCAGTTGGTATGGTCCTGATTTCACGTTCAAGAACATACATAATCAACCGATACTTATTCGCGCAAAAGCTCGAGATGGGCAAGTTTTTATTGCGGTTTATTCCTCGGAAGTTATCAATTTTGAGCCCCGTCAAGTACCTAATGCACCTGACAATGAGCCAGAAGAAATTCGGGTACCTTTATAGGTTCCGTTCATAAAGTTGATTGCAACGGCTTCGCGCATTGCTTAGAGGGTGCTAAAAAAGTGGAAAAGCACCACTTTTTCAGCACCCTCGAATAACCCCTTCTGGATACAGCCAAGCTAATTATCTCAATATTTTACCGACCAAGCCCTACTCCAGTTATGGACTTTTCCTTCACTAATAAACTAAATACTACAAAAGCGATAAAAGAAAATAGAATAGGAAACACAACCGTATGAACCCCTAACATATTTGGTGCAAAGTTATGGATAATCGAATACGACGCGATACCAACCAATGAAGAAGCCATTGCTCCATATTTATTCGCCCTATTCCAATATAGCCCCATAATAACTGGCCATATAAACGCGGACTGCAAACCACCAAAGGCAAATAGGTTCAGCCAGACAATTAAATCAGGAGGACTTAAGGCCATTGTAAAGACGATTAAGCCTAAAACAGCCGTAACACCAATACCGACGCGGCGTACTTGTTTTTCTGGAGCATTAGGCTTGATATAGTTAAGATACACATCCTTCACAACAGTCGAACTTACTAACAATAATAAGGAATCGACTGTTGACATAATCGCCGCCAGCGGTGCCGCCAACACAATTCCCGCAAGCCAAGGAGGCAGTACTTCCATGGCAATCAGCGGCATGACCGTATCACCCACTTCAATTCCAGGTATGATCGGTCTTGCAAAGACACCGATTAAATGCATCCCGAGCATGATAAATCCTACAACGATGGTTCCTGTTATTAAGGCTCGGTGCATGGCACGAGAGTTTTTTATAGGACATGGCCCTTACCGTCACCTGTGGCAATGCCACTACCCCTACACCAACTAAAATCCAAAAGGAAGAAACATAGGCTGGTGTTAACCCGCCATCATGACCATAAGGAGTGACGAGATTTGGATTCTCCGCCACAAGATCTGCCATAATATTGGAGATACCACCTCCTGCAATGATAGTACCAATTAGAATGACCAACGTTCCCCCAACCATCACAACCCCTTGAAGGGTATCTGTGACAACGACAGCCCGAAATCCTCCTATGATGACGTAAACGAGTACGGCTACAGCAAAGATAAACAGGGCAGATGTGTAGTTTAGCCCCGTTAAAGATTCAATTAAGCGTGCGCCCCCTACCCATTGTGCGGTCATAGCCGAAAATAGAAAGATGATGATGCTGAAAGCAGAAATGAGGGCGACACCCTTACTGTTGTTATACCTGCTCCGTAAAAAATCAATTAACGTAATGGCATTATATTTTCGCGCGTAAATAGCAAATTTTTTCCCAAGGACCATTAAGGTAAAGTAGCCCGTCGCTACTTGTGCCATGGCGAGAAGTACCCAGCCTAGTCCTTGTGTATAGGCTACACCTGGCCCACCAATAAAGCTGCTGGCACTTCCATATGTAGCCACCATTGTCATGGCCAAAATGAACCCGCCAAGCTCTCGGCTACCTAAGAAATACTCTTGCAAAAAGTTACTAGAATGCTTCACATAGCGTGAAGACCAGAGTCCGATCAAAAAGATTGCTACCGTAAATAAAATGAGAGGGATGATTACTGACCAATTCATTTTCTTCCCTCCTCTTCCTCATCGTCAAAAGGTACTTCTTTGAAAAAACCTTTGACAATGACCGTTACGAGAATAACCATCACAATAAAGCCAAGGACACAGCTGTAGAAAAACCAGGCAGGCAACCCGAAGATATAAGTATATTCTTCCACAGGTTTCGACCCTAAACCATAAGCAAATCCGTACCACCATATAAAATTAAAAATAACAAGTCCCACACCAATCAACGCTTCTCTGTTGGCAATTTTAAAACGTTGGTCATTTTGGTCTAACGGTTGTTTCATTGTTCCACCCTTTCATTAGCATTTTGTAAGGAGATGTTTTGTGTTTATGTTTTATTAACTTAAGCTTGATTACTGTAAGTATACTTCATGGGAGGAATAATTTGCTAATCCATACTCTTTACATAGAAAAGAAGGTAGTGAATAAGATTTCTTTTCCACCACCTTTAAAAAACTCACGTCATTGTTGAATGTAATTTTTTTGTAAATATTGAAAATATAAAAGGAAAACCTTCTAGAAAAGAGAATTGTATTACTAACTAGATAAATAGAGGTGATACATATGTCAGGTAATACACTTATTTTTGCCCATCGAGGCTCGGCAGGAACCCATCCTGAAAATACGATGGCAGCCTTTGAAGAAGCAGCCAAAGCTGGAGCAGAGGGGTTAGAACTCGATATACACTTAACGAAAGATAGCGTTCCCGTTGTCATTCATGATGAAACGGTAGATCGAACCACGAATGGAACAGGAAGAGTGATAGATTACACCTTAGTTGAGTTGAAAAAACTTGAAGCTGGAAGTTGGTTTGATACTAAATTTGAAGGAGCCACCATTCCGACCTTGGAAGAAGTTCTTCAATGGCTGGCACCAACCTCTCTCCTCCTCAATATTGAACTAAAAAGCGGTGTTGTAAGGTATGAGGGTATAGAACAGAAAGCGTTGGATTTAGTGAAGAAATATGACTTAATGGAACGGGTCATTTTCTCTTCCTTTAATCATTATAGTTTAGTAGAGATTAACCGATTAGAGCCTTCCGCGGATACTGCTATCTTATTTATGGAAGGTATCTATGAACCTTGGGATTATGCCAAACGGATTGGTGCCAGCGGCCTCCATTGTTTTTTACCAGTAGCCGTCCCAGAACTGTTCCAAGGTGCTGCCCAAGCAGGGATGCCTGTTAGACCATTTCCAGTCAACAAAGAAGAGCATATGGCTGGCCTCATAAAGGCGGGATGTTCAGGAATTATCACTGATTGGCCAGAAAAAGCCTTGCAGATTCGTCAGTCTTTGACGAAAGAGTAGTTATAAAAAGAGCGGGGGTAGGATTGAATGGAACAAGGAAAGCCTTTTTCCTATGGAAAAATATTTGTCATTGGTAGTGGTTTCTTTGCCTTAACACTTGTGTGGACTTTTTATAATGCATACATGCCGCTCATTCTTGGGGATTACATTGAAAGTCGTGCCATTCGTGGTGCAATAATGGGGTTGGATAATTTATTAGCAGTCCTCCTCATTCCAATTATTGGTGCTTGGTCTGATAAGATAGACACGCGAATAGGTAACCGCCTTCCATTTATTGTCATTGGGATGCCTGTCGCTGCTGTATTCTTTATTCTCATTCCATATGGTGCGGCCGTTACGTTATGGGTGCTCCTTGTTGTTGACATTGTTTTCCTATTGGCCATGACCATTTACCGTGCACCAGTTATTGCCCTAATGCCAGACCATACCCCTACTGAAAACCGCTCAACGGCAAATGGGATTATTAATTTAATGGGCGGTATTGGAGCTATCATTGCTTTATTCGGCCTGTCTCTATTGTATGGGGTGGATCGAGCTTATCCTTTTATCGTTGCTGGTTTACTACTCATGTTGGCCTTCCTCCTCTTATACTTTACAGTAGACCGTAATCCGCCATACGTGGGGAAATCAGAGGACGACTTGGAAGAAACACAAGCAGCAAAGTCATTTTTCAAAGGGCTTAGTAAACTAAAAAAACCGGAGTTTAGGGGTCATTTGTTTATTTTAGTTGCTATTTTCCTTTACTTCATTGGCTATTCTGGTGTCGAGGCCCAATTTACAGTTTATGCCGTGGAATATTTAGGTATGGAAGATAGTGCTGCTGGTTTCACCCTTGGTTTCTTTAGCTTAGCTTTCGTTTTATTTGCTATACCAGCTGGGTTACTTGGGAGTAAAATGGGGAAAGCACCAATCATGCTAATTGGTTTAGTCCTATTACCGTTAATTTTTATTAGTATTCCTTCTCTGCCTCTATTGAGTTCCTTTGCACCAGGAATCAACCAAGTCTTGCTCCTGCAAATCGTCCTTTTTGTCGGTGGTGTAGCCTGGGCCATGATTAATGTGCAAGCGTACCCGTTAGTTGCTGATTTAGGTGGAAAAAGCCGGATCGGATTTTTCACAGGATTATACTATCTCTTTTCCATGGCTTCTTCAATTGTTGCCCCAGGATTTTTAGGACTCTTGATGGACTTATTTTCCCATCCATCCTTGTTTTACGGAGCAGCAGCAAGTTTCTTACTGGCATTCTATTACTTAAGGAAAGGGAGTAATATTATCCGTAAAAATAAGGTCCCTGTAGATACAGAAGGAAATGTTAGGGTTTAATTTTTTTGCACGATGAATAAGTAGAATTAGAGGGGATCATGATGAACTATACAAACAAAGTAGCAAAAGCTTTAACAGTTGTTGCCGTAATTATCGGACTTATCGTTTTCATTTTGGGTATTGTTGCCGCTAACCACGCTTCAAACATGGGTACCCCAGCAGCTGGTGTTTTCACCAGTCTATTAAGCTATTGGTTTGCTGGGTTCGTAGCAGCTTTGTTTTTTGTAGCTCTGGCAGAAATTATCCAGCAACTAGAGAAACTAAACTTTCAATTTGCCAGGAGCAGCGTCGCTAATCCAGAACCAAATAAAACAGAAGATACTGCTAATATAGAGGGTAATAATTCTGACGAAAAGCCTGATGATTATGTACCAACCTACAAGGACTATAAAGAAGCATGGGCGTGGACGATTGGCATTGGATTTTTATTTATTATATTTTTAATTGCCTTTGGAACCTCGAGATAATTAGTTGAATAACAATAAGGGGATGTCTTAGGCTATACGTTTAGCCTAAGACATCCCTTCATTGATTCATTGTTAAAGTTAGTAATTCCATCTGTAATGCCCTGCAATCGGTGTTCGCAAGGATGTTAATTTGACTTCTGAAGCAAAGGGACGACTATTATGAATAATATACGGTGTTCCGTCCCTTGCTCTCCTATCAGAAACAATCGCCACATGATGAAATCCATCAAGAAATACAACGATATCTCCTGGTTGCCATTCCTGTAAATTCTCCACATCACCTGGAATCAAATCTGTCGTTAACGACTCTAAATGTCGCTCGAAAAATACATATTGATTAGGAACACGGCGAAAATCAATATTCGGTTCCGGTGAACCATCTACGCGGGGATACAACTCTGTATTGTTGGCAATATCCTCATCCATCAAATCCTTCAATGAAACATCAATGGCCATGAGAGCGCGCCAAATAACATCGGTACACACTCCTTCGTCATCAGGGGGATAACCACCAGCATAGTAAGCACTGCGATAAGTTGTACGCTGTTCCACTTCCTTACGCGCCTCCATCACAATGTCAATGGGGTCTGGATAACCGCTGCTATTGGAATCCACAGTAGAATAGTTGTCTGGAACATCAATCTTTTTAGTGAAGGGATTTTCCAGTTGAAGGCCTGCGAAATCTAAAAGAATACCATTTTTGTAAAAAGGAATGAATAAAATAATAACAAGTAGTACAACAAAAAATATCCGCTTTTTAGTCACCTTCATGGGGGAACACCTCCAGGTTTCTTAATAGATTAATCTTCATGTACTATTTTTCCCTAAGATTAGAATCTGTTCATAATAACAGACTGTGTACTATTTGAAGAGACTGCATGTAATAAGCCAATCGTCGAACGTTTTTAGAACCCATAGGAGTGGTTTCTACTTATTGAATGTCTTGCCATGCCATTACCCTGCTTTATTTTGTTCATGCTCTATTATACTACTAGTGAGAAGTATTTTATATTTCCGACAGCAAAGTTTTTACCTATTTATTCCAAATGGACTCCTTTGGCTTAAATACACAATATATTCACTTCTATTTATGTCATATTGCTGTTTTGCTTTAAAAAGGTGTCAGCTTTCCTTTTTATTTAAGTCATATCTCCACTTATGACTTAAAAAGATTAACATTTTCTCTTCTATTTACGTCATAACCCTGTTTTGACTTAAATAGGCGTAAGTTTTCTTCCCTATTTAAGTCATATCTCCGCTTATGACTTAAATAGATCAATATTTTCTCTTCTATTTACGTCAAAATATATTATCCCATAACAAAAGGACATTGTTACCTGCCACAATGCCCTTACCACTACAACTTCCTATCTAACTGTCGCTTTTAAACTAAAGGTAAGTGGGAACTTTCCTTTCATACCTGAGGTTTGGTATAGACCTTTCCTAATTTTCTCCATCTCTCCTCCCAGGTTAAAATACAACAGATCGTATTCGTTGAAGGACTCCACACATAACCCTGCTTTTGATAAGCTGTTTATAATATCTCCTACTGTATAGTCCCAAAAATAGTTTTTCCCTATTTTCACATCAGAAGCATAGCCGCCAATCTCGTCACTCTCATCATATCCTTTATCGAAGTAAGGGTATTTTATATTTAGGGTAGTACTATCTATTTTTTCTTCATCTAACATGAGCAAAAAGGGATGGCTGTCAAAAACATATAAGAAACCTTCATCTTTTAGAAGGTGGCGAATCGTTTTTGCCCATTGTTCTAAATCCGGTAGCCAGCCAATCGCACCTTCCGAAGTAAATACAATATCGTATTTCTCATTATGTTTCTCCATCAAGTCCATAATATTAGACTCCATAAATCTTGTCATTTCCTTTAGACCAAATTCTTCTGCCAATCTATTCCCGTAAAAAATATTGTCTGGGACTAAATCCACTCCCGTTACCTTCGCTCCCATTCGTGCTAAGGAAATGCTGTCAGCTCCAGTATTACATTGGAGATGAATGATATTTTTACCAGAAACATCCCCTAATTCCTTCACGATAATATCATTTATCAAGACGTTCTCCTCGGCTAACGCTTTTTTAAACGTTTCGTAATGATCTTTCGAAAGCTGTCCCCATGCTTCCTTATTGCCTCAATCTCTCTCATCCATTACTCCCCATTTCGAGCTCTCTTTTAAAAAATTCTCACAGCATTCCGAATGAATCTATTTCTTGTTTCTTCAAAAGTCTCAACCCAAACGTAACGGTCACCACTTATAAAAAAGTAGTGTTCCCGTTCATTCCCAGAAGTATAAATAACTTTTGTGTCATCAAATTCCTTTTCAACAGTCGTTGTAAAGTTTTCATTACCTTCGATTAATGCTACTTTTTCATCCAATAACCCTTGCAAAATTTCTTGGTCGTCTGAAATCAGAACGTGAACAATGGCAAATGAATCCCCTCTTGTTTGAAATTCAAGTACATATGCTTCATCTACAGGTAAATCTCCACCAAAGGTGCGGGCGGCATATTGGAAGGCATCTTCCCCTTCTAATGAATCAGTTAGATAATAAGCTCCAATATTTTCTGGAACTTGCCCCTCATACATAAGGGCTTGGTCATCCATAAACAAAGTTGAAAGATAAATTATTCCAGCCAATACGACTATTACACTCAAACTAACGATGATCCTTTTCTTCATATGTCTAGTCTCCTCTACCATGATGATATGGGCATTTAACTGTCCTTAGCAAATAACACCCTCTAAATTAATAGTAAAGGAAATAACTGCTTAGTTTATCTCAAAAGTTTGAAGTTTTGATGAATATAGCTACAAATTTAGCTATTTCATTAAAAGAGTGTGAAAGAAACTATTCACACTTTATTAGGTATTAGTAGTATTACTGTTAGTTAAAACAGGCTCTATAAATACTATGAAGAGCCAAACAGGTCCTTATTCCACCGGAGGTTCCACCCATGCCTTCAATTTATTACTGCTCGCAAACAAATTTTTTTTGTTTCTGTTACGTCTAGGTTGAAATTTTC
>JAJOJL010000059.1 GCA_021208645.1 Bacillus sp. (in: firmicutes)
TCCGAAAGATTGAAGGGAAAGCTATCCCTTAGCAGAGCTTTGTCGTCGTTGCACCAGTCTAATTGTAAATAATTTTCCAAATGGACAGGACCACCTTTAATTGGGTATTTGCTTTTTTGGCTCTTAAACAGAAGAATGATTAAACTGAAAAATTTAAACATTTATTTATGCAACACTAGTGACTTTTAATAATAAATTATTTTGTAGTTTAGTTTTCGAGAACGGTAAAGATTGATATAATGAAGGTTATGCTAAGATTTTGAATACATAGAGGTGGTATCATGTCGTTCGATGGAATCGTTACCCGTGCAGTCGTTCATGAAATTCAAGAGCAACTTATATCTGGGCGGATTGTAAAAATACATCAGCCTTATAAAACTGATTTAGTCATCACCATTCGTGCCAGAGGAAGAAATCATACATTATTTATCTCTGCCAATCCTTCTTTTGCTAGGCTCCATCTAACAAAGGAGAAGTTTGACAACCCACAGGAGCCACCAATGTTTTGCATGCTGTTAAGGAAACATTTGGAAGGGAGCATACTCGAAAATATTGAGCAGAAGGGTCTTGAGAGAATTGTCACTTTTTCCTTTAAAGGCAAAAATGAACTTGGAGATGTCTCCTATAAAACGTTGATCATAGAGTTTATGGGACGTCACAGTAATATTCTCTTTGTCAATCGAGATGACAAAAAATTATCGATAGCATCAAGCATATTCCCCCTTCCTTATCAAGTTACCGGACTGTACTTCCTGGGCAAGAATACAGAGAGCCGCCTCATCAAGATAAATTAAATCCGTTAGAAGTGGATGAGGAAACACTTCTGAGGAAACTGGATTTTAACCAGGGCAAAATGGACCAGCAGTTGCTTAATACGTTCAGTGGGTTGTCTCCCCAGATTATTAAAGAGATCTTATTTCAAGCAAAGTTCTCCAACCGGGACACATTACCAAAGGCGTTTTTCGACGTGCTGTCACCTGTAAAAGACCATATTTACCAACCACAGCGAATTGTTTTTGAACAAGGAGCTAAGGAGACGTTCTCTGTTGTGGAATTAACTCATTTGGACGGAGAAGTTATTATTTTCGATAATGTCATGAGTTGTTGGATCGTTATTATTCAGGTAAAGCGGAGCGGGACCGGGTCAAGCAGCAAGCAAATGATTTGGAGAAGTTTTTACGGAACGAGTTTAATAAAAATAAGAAAAAAAATTAAGAAACTGGAAAAGACGTTGAGTGATGCCGATAAGGCACAGCAAGAGCAACGGTATGGCGAATTGCTGACAGCTCATATGCATTTGTTTAAACAAGGGGTCAAAGAAGTGACTGTAACGGATTATTATGATCCGGAGCAAGGGGAAGTTACGATTCCTTTGGATCCACAGAAGTCCCCATCGGAAAATGCGCAGCACTATTTTAAACGGTATCATAAGCTGAAAAATTCCGTCGCTGTTGTAGAGGAACAAATTGAACGCGCTGAGGAAGAAATGGCGTATTTGGATCAGTTGATTCAGCAGGTGGAAACTGCCTCACCAAGGGACATTGAAGAGATTCGGGAAGAACTAGCAGAAGAAGGATACATGAAAAGGCGGGTTCAGTCGAAGAAGAAAAATCGCAAACCAGATAAGCCAATGTTGGAGCAATATGTTTCCTCTGAGGGTGTTGAAATTTTAGTAGGGAAAAACAACAAGCAAAACGAGTATTTAACGAACCGTTTTGCTAGACAAGGGGACACATGGCTTCATACAAAGGATATTCCAGGTTCACATGTGGTAATTAGAGCAGGAGTAGATGAGTTTGGGGAGAAGACGCTATTGGAAGCGGCCAATTTAGCTGCCTATTTTAGTAAAGGTCGTCAGTCTGGGCAAGTTCCCGTGGATTACACATTGATCAGACATGTGAAAAAGCCTAGTGGGGCAAAGCCTGGCTATGTAACGTACGACAATCAAACGACGGTTTATGTGACACCAGATGAGGATTTGGTAAGGACGTTACGAAAGTAGTTAGAAGGTGTTGATAAGTATATCGGTGTCGTAACATAGTTGGAGTTGGAGAAAGCATTTTCGTATGGAATTGTTCCCTCCATCTCCTTTTTTTACTATGTTATTCCGTTATTCCCCACGGTTAAAAACCTGTTCATCATAAATCCCGTACTGCCAGACAATCTCTCCGTCTTTGTTAAAAGCTTGTACTTCTAGATAATCCACCTTTTCCATTCTGTCAAACACGCTATACCAAAGCCTAATCCCATTACCAATATCAATAATATTGCTCCCTTGGGTAAAATCATTATTACGGAGAATCACCTTTTCCACTTCCTCCATCGTAATGACTCCGTTCAGACTTTTAACAACTGTATTAAAGATGCTATCGTTGCTTACACTCATTCCATCAGCTGGATTAATTTCATCAAAGTAAAATACGTTGGGGTATCTTTCTCCATCCCTATGTATCTCTAAAATATAACTATCCTCGTTTTTATAAAACAAGAGAAAGTGTGAATCACCCGTTTCCGAATATAGTAATTGTGAGCTTGCTGAAAGATAATGATCTAAGAGGTCAGCTTCCACGAGAGAACGATTAGCCACAAATAAACTAGTTTGCAACCATTCAACATCCCACTTTAATCCTTCGTTAATAACTGTTAGTTCACCGTTTTTTAATCTTAAATCTGCCATTTCTTTCTTATAAATCTCCAATTGAGCCTGTAAACTCTCCACTTCCTTTTCCAATTCTTTCATTTGAAAAATGGTGTCCTCATCTACTTGAACGGCTTCCTCATCTATATTTCCTGGATCTCTAAAGAAGATATTTACGGCAGCAATGAGCGCAATTATAACGAGAAAGCTAACGTACGGTTTTTTTCCCATGATCATCCCCTACTCCCTCAAATTACTTTGGATCACCTTCTCTGTTGCTTCCTTACATTCTACTACCTTTGTCCAAAAATGTAATCTACTGAATACATAAAAAAACACGAGCTCCTATTTAGAAGCTCGTGCCTTATTTTAACCAGCGTCTAATACTTTAAACTGCGCTTTCACAAGGGAGTAATACTCTCCTTTTTCTTCCATAAGCTGGTCGTGATTACCTTGTTCAATAATATTCCCTTGCTCGAGTACAATAATTTTGTCTGCTTCCCGAATGGTGGACAGGCGGTGAGCAATCATGATCGCCGTACGGCCGTGTAAGAGGCGACGTAACGCCTGTTGAATCACCTGTTCCGTTTCCGTATCAATGGAAGCCGTTGCTTCATCTAAAATAAGAATTTGCGGGTCGGCAAGGAGTGCCCTTGCGAAGGACAATAACTGTCTTTCCCCAACAGATAAAACATTCCCTCGCTCTTCAACTTCTGTGTCATAGCCGTTTTTCAACTGAGAAATGAATTTGTGAGCACCGACTGTCTTCGCTGCCTCGATAACTTCCTCATCGGTGGCGTTAGGTCGGCCAAAACGAATATTATCCAATATCGTTCCAGAGAAGATAAACGTGTCCTGAAGTACAATACTCACCTTTTCTCGTAAACTATCAAGTTTTATATCCCGGAGATCATGGCCGTCGATCGTAATCCGGCCTTTTGTAGGATCATAGAAACGGGTAATAAGGTTAACGATCGTCGTCTTCCCGCTTCCCGTATGTCCCACTAGCGCAACCGTGGATCCTGCATCCATCGTTAAGTTAATTCCCTTCAATGCTTTACGCTCTTCGTCATAGGCAAACTCTACATTTTCAAATTGAATCTTTCCGTCAATCTGCTTGAGTGTCTTTGCCTTTGCTTTTTCTGGAACGGAAGGACGCTCATCTAGAAATTCGAAAATACGTTCAGATGAGGCCATACCAACTAAAAGCTGGTTATAAACTTGCCCTAGTCGGGATATTGGCTCCCAGAACATCCCAATATAGATAGCAAATGCTACGAAATCTCCGATGGAAATGGACCCTGCTTGAATAAGGTAGACGCCGTACCAAAGAAGTACCGCTGTTCCGATAGCCCCGCTCATTTCCACAAACGGACGGAACAAGGCGTTTTTCTGGGTAGCATCACGCCAAGCTTCAAAGTTATCTTGATTCATCATCTTAAAGAACCCGATATTTTCCTTTTCTTGTGTATAGGATTGAGTAACACGAATCCCTTGTATGCTTTCATTTAAGTGGGAGTTAATCATGGACTGCTTAATACGCACAGTCTGCCAAGATCGGCGGATTTTTCGTCTCAGCTTTGTTGAAATAATGAACATGATCGGCAAAACAATCATAATTGCCAGTGTCAGCTCAGGACTTATCAAGAACAAGAGGAAGATAATCCCAAACAGCATGAGTAAGTCCATGAGCAGGTTAATTACCCCATTTGTAAACAAGTCTTGCAACGAGTTGACGTCGTTTGTAATCCTAACGAGAATAGAACCGGCTGAGCGCTGGTCAAAGAAACGATGGGAAAGCTTTTGAATATGATCAAATAACTGTTTCCTCAAGTCGAAAATGACGTGTTGCCCTACTTTGTTCATGTAATAAATTCGAATCACATTCCCTACCCAGGAGATGGCGTACATCCCCGCAAGGACGGCGACCATGAGCCATAAAAAGTTCAGGTCCCCATAATCGATAATATTATCTAAAGCGACACTACCGATTAACATCGGTGCAAGCATTCGCACTGCCGTTGCCAAAAGCATCCCTAATATGGCCAGTGGCAGCAAGGTCTTCGCATAAGGCTTCATGTAGCGAAGGAGCCTCATCATTTGCAGCCAGTTAAACGGCTTCTCGATGGCCTGATCGGTGGAATAGTGAAATCGTTTTAAAGTACGTTCTTCTGCTTTTGATTTTGTTTCCGTTGTATTCGTTGTTTTTTTCTGACAAGCTCTTCACCCCCTACCTTGCTTCCTTTAAAAACATATTGCGATCCTTAAATTGAATATCATAAATCCGGCGATAATGACCTTCATTTCGCACTAGCTCCTCGTGTGTTCCCCGCTCCACAATTTCTCCATTATCGAGGACAATAATCTCATCTGCATGCATGAGGGAAGAGATGCGGTGAGCAATGATAAAGGTTGTTCTTCCCTTCATTACCTCTTTGAAGGCCGCTTGAATCTTTGCCTCCGTTTCCATATCTACAGCACTTGTAGCATCATCTAAAATGAGAATACTTGGGTCAATACAAATGGCCCTTGCGATAGCAATCCGCTGCTTTTGTCCACCAGAAAGCCCCATCCCCCGTTCTCCTAGAATCGTATCGTAACCATTGGGTAGTTCCATAATAAACTCATGGGCCTGGGCACGTTTCGCTGCATCAATAATCTGCTCCATCGTAGCTTCAGGGGCACCGTATGAAATATTATCTTTAATGGAGGAGGAAAACAGGAAAGATTCCTGTAGTACAACTCCTATGTTGTGACGGACTGATTTCAAAGCATATCGTTGTAACGGATAACCGTCAATCAGTATCTCTCCCCGATTCGGCTCATAAAAACGAGAGATTAATTGAGTAATGGATGTTTTCCCTGAACCGGTTGCACCGATAAGACCGATTGTTTTCCCTGGGGGCGCATCGAAGGAAATGTTTTTTAAAGCAAGCTCATCTTCACTGTCGTAACGGTGTGTTACGTTAATAAATTGTACATGCCCTTCTAAACGTTCAACGTGAATGGCATCTTTTTCATCAAATATGTCTTCTTGTTCGTCAAGCACCTGCAATAAGCGTTCCCCTGATGCTTTTGATTGTGAAAACATATTGATGATGAATCCAAGCCCCATTAATGGGCCAATGATGTACCAAATTAAACTAAAGAAAGCGACGAGGGCCCCTGGTGTTAAATCACCATTGATGACGAGAAAACCTCCGTATCCAAGGAGTACTACAACACAAATGTGACCGATGAGTTCCATAATTGGGAAGTATTTGGCCCATATTCCTGATGTATAAATGAATTTATCTTTATAGTCATTATTTTTCTCATCAAAACGGCCGATTTCATAGTTTTCTTTTGACAAGGATTTGACGGTGTTCATCCCGCTAATGTTCTCCTGCACTTTCGTCGTCATACTCGCAAAGGATTTACGAATATCCTTGAACGCTGGATGCACCTTCTTATCAAACTGATACACAGTTATCACTAAGAAAGGCATAGCGGCTAATGTGAGTAAAGCTAGGCTCGGACTGTAATAGAACATAATACCCATACTTAAACCTACGAGCATAAGTAAGTTAATTAGTTGGGCACACCCGAAAGATAAAAAGAAACGGAATCCCTCCACGTCTGCTGTTAACCGTGACATGAGGTCCCCCGTTCGAGCATTATCGTAATAGCGAAAAGGTAAAAATTGCAATTTACGATAGAGTGCATTACGTAATTCGTATACAGATCGAATACCAAAAAGGTCACCTAAGTATTGATGAAAATAAACAAAGACCCCTTTTAGTGCCATGAGCACCAAAAATCCGATCGATACGTACGGAACGAGATGATAGTTACCTCCTAGTACAACTCTGTCGATTGTAATTTCTAGGATGATTGGATAGACTACTGTAATTCCAGTTACCAACAACAACGTTAAAATTGAAAAAATAAAGTACTTTTTATATGGCCAATAAAACTCCTTTAAACGCTTGAATGTATTCAATCGATACACCTCCTGTTCTTTTCTTCACGATTGAATGTGGAATGAAATTTAATTAAACTTCAAAGATTCTGACGAATTAGAATAATAACATATAATAGGGAACATTACTAATATATCGGTTTCCGAAATAAATTTCTATGTAGGCGGACTCTCTTTTTGAGCCATATTCATGGATTTAACACTGTTTCCATGGGATTATCTTTTCTTTTTGCCATATTTCCTGCTAATTACTTCGGTTTACAAAATTGTGGTTGTGGTTGGTGGGAAAAACAGTTGGTGGATTTTCCTCTTCATTTTATTAGTTTATTAGGTTGCCGCTTGTCTGTATGTGTGTTTTTGGGAGGAAGAGGGGAGTGGTTCTAAAGTGATTTTCATTTGCTACCAGCGTTTTTTTCTGTTTTAACGGAGGTTCGAGCTATTTTCTGTGGTCTACTTCCGTTTATTTGCTGTTTATTTTACGGTTGGGCATGGTTTCTTCCCTATCGGCATTAACTACTGAATTTTTTCCGGCAAGGCATGCTCTTTTCTTACTCTTACCAATATTTCCTTGCCATCTAACAACAATTCAGTCTGAAATCCCCTTCTTCACAATCAAAAACAGAGCACCAATGTCTCTACACATCAGTACTCTGTTTTTCAGCTAAAGTAATTAAAGCAATATCCTCTAAGGAAAGCTTGTTTTCTATTTCCATAAAACCACAGTCCTGTAAAAGCTCTTCCATTGTTCGTGCTGTATACTGGTGGCGGCGTTCAGAGATCCTCCCCCATTGGAGGAGAGTGTCTTTCTCCATACCTGATAGCTTCCAATCACAGGAAAGCTCAACTGCCACTTTTGCTGTTAGCCTTTCGCTTGGGTTCAAAAGAGCCAGCCGTCCCCCTGGTTTTAACACACGATGCATTTCCTTTAAAGCGACCGAAGGGTCAGGAAGCAAAAAAAACGACACAGTGGATAAAACGAGGTCAAAACATCTCGTCTCTAAATGGCAAATCTTCCGCATCTCCTTGCAAAAACACGGGTGGTACGTGAAATATTCCATCACCACTCACAATTTCCTTCGCTCGCGTAATCATCCCCGCTGATAAATCAATACCTGTAATCATAGTCGAGCTATCTGCCCCTTTTAACAGAAGCCTCCCTGTGCCGCACCCCACATCCAAGACAGACTTCCCTGCCCAGGAGCCGGTCAAGGCCACTAACTGGTCGTGGAGACTCGACAACCACGAGGTTTGCACCATTTGATCAAAGAAATCTACGCGGCTGTCAAACTCCTCTGCTCCAATCCTACGCATATCCTATACCTCGTTTGCTCCAGCCCACTGCTTTGGATTGGCGCGCCATTCTTGCAGTAGAGGCAAATCTTCCGCTTTAATGCTCTCCATTTTTACCGCTTCGTCTAGGAGCTTAGAATACGTCGTTAATGTGGAAAATGGAATTTCTGCCCCGTCAAAGGCTTCCTTTGCCAAATCAAACTCATACGTAAAAATGGCACAAACGCCTAACACTTCGCCCCCTGCTTCCCTTACGCCGTTCGCTGCTTGAATAGAAGAGCCCCCTGTAGAGATTAAGTCTTCAATGACTACGACTTTGCTTCCTTCTTTCAGCACACCTTCAATCATATTTTGCTTGCCGTGGCCCTTCGCCTTCGAGCGGATATAAATCATTGGTAAACCTAAAATATCGGCTACCCATGCAGCATGGGGGATTCCTGCTGTTGCCGTTCCAGCAATCACTTCTACCTCTGGATAGTCGGACTTAATTTTTTCCGCGAATTGGCTAGCAATTTCTTTCCTTACTTCTGGAAAAGACATGGTTAAACGATTGTCACAATAAATCGGTGACTTTAATCCTGAACTCCATGTAAAAGGATTGGCTGGCTGTAAGGACACGGCCCCGATGGTTAAAAGCGATTTGGCTATGTTTCCATTGAAATTAACTGAAGTCATTTATCCCTGTCTCCATTCTTTATTGTATTCTCTATAAGCTTCGACTGGATTGTTCGCTCTTGTGATACCTCTACCAACTACGATGGCATCAGCACCGTATGCTGCTGCAAGCT
This sequence comes from Bacillus sp. (in: firmicutes), assembly GCA_021208645.1. Taxonomy (GTDB): domain Bacteria; phylum Bacillota; class Bacilli; order Bacillales; family Salisediminibacteriaceae; genus Evansella. The sequence goes on from JAJOJL010000059.1 coordinate 8,678, forward strand.
GAGGTGTAACAACGCGTTGCTGGTCATTTGCAGCGTCTTCGGCTCTTCTAATCCCTGGAGTAACAGTGTAAAAAGGGGCCTCGATCGTCTGACGGATAAGCTGTACCTCTTGGGCAGAGCAAACGACCCCATCTAAGCCTGCTTCCTTCACGCGCCCACATAAATGAAGAACATGATCCTCTAGGCTTCCTGGAATCATCAATTCCCGCTGCATCATTTCTTCTGAAGTACTTGTTAACTGGGTAACAGCGATACAGGTAGGTACCTTCCCACCAGCCTTTGTTCCGGCAACAAGTCCTTCCTTCGCTGCTTTCATCATTTCCACGCCCCCCATGGCGTGAACATTGACAATGTCCACCTCAAGGGAAGCAAGCTGGGTCATGGCTCGTTTAACTGTCGTAGGAATGTCATGTAGTTTTAAGTCTAAGAAAATATGATGCCCTTGTTCTTTTAAAGCATAAATGAACGACTGACCTTCTTTGTAAAAAAGCTCCATGCCAACTTTCACAAACAGGTTTTTACCCTCAAAGGGGCTTAAAAACGGTAATGCTTCGTCTCGGTTCGGAAAATCCAAGGCCACGATTAGGGGACGAGATTCCATTACTTCCAGCTCCTTCCTACAATCGACGATAACGTATCAATCCCGAGCTCATCCATTCGCTCTTCTAACTGGTCGATTAAATTCGGGCAGATAAACGGGTCCACAAAATTAGCTGTTCCTACAGCAACGGCGCTGGCACCTGCCATCATGAACTCTAAAATATCGTCTACTTCATAAATGCCGCCCATTCCGATGATTGGGATATTAACTTGCTGGCTTACATCATGGATCATCCGGATCGCAACTGGCTTAATGGCCGCACCAGACAGGCCCCCTGTTCGGTTGGCTAAAATCGGTTTGCCTGTTTTTAAATCGAGACGCATCCCTAGCAATGTATTAATCATACTTAATCCGTCTGCTCCAACCTTCTCAACAGCCTTTGCAATTTCTACAATATCTGTGACGTTCGGAGAAAGTTTCACATAAACAGGGACATCCGCAACAGATTTTACTTTTTCCGTTAAGTGGGCAGCCGTTCCCGCATCTGTTCCAAACGTAATCCCACCTTCTTTCACGTTCGGGCAAGAAATGTTCAATTCAATGGCGCTCACGTTCGGTGCCTTGGAAATCTCCCGTGCTACTTCCATATAGTCTTCAACAGAATAACCGGCGATGTTCACAACGATTGGTGTATCAAACTGCTCCAGCCAAGGAAGTTCGTGCTCTAGCACATGTTCTAACCCGGGATTTTGCAGACCGATGGCATTTAACATGCCACCTGGGGTTTCTGCCACTCTCGGTGTGGCATTTCCTCTTCGTTCTTCTACCGTTACTGCCTTAACACAAATGGCACCTAAACGATTTAAATCATATAGCTTTCCGTACTCCTGTCCAAAGGCAAAACAACCTGAGGCTGGCATAACCGGGTTTTTCATGTTTAATCCAGGGAGATTAACGGCTATTCTACTCATACGACCACCTCTCCCGCTTCAAATACTGGGCCATCACTGCAAATCTTTGCGTACGTTTTTCCATTTGTTTCACTACGTTCTTTTAAATCACATACACAAGCAAGACATGCACCGACTCCGCAGCCCATTCTTTCCTCTAGGGAAATATAACCGCGGGAGGTTGCTACCCCTTCGACGGCACGAAGCATGGGTTTCGGCCCGCATGTGTAAAATAAATCGTATCCTTCCAGACCCTTTAAAGCGTCTGTTACAAAACCTTTCGTTCCTCTAGAGCCGTCCTCGGTCGTTATAATCAATTCACCTAACGCAGCAAATTCTTCTGCTAGGAAAATGTCTTTTGCGGAGCGGAACCCAAGAATGGTAACGACTTTCACGCCGGAAGTCACTAACTGTTTTGCCAAGTAGTAGAGGGGAGGGATGCCCACTCCCCCACCAATTAACACACACACTTGACCAGGCTTGGCTGCTTCCACAGGAAACCCTTGTCCTAACGGTCCCATGACATTTACCGTGTCACCGACAACTTTTTCCGCCAACAGCTTCGTCCCTTTTCCTTCTACACGATAAATCATCGTCAGCGTTTCGTTTTCCCTGTCCACATCACAAATACTGATGGGCCTTCTTAACGTGGGATCGATACCCTTACTAACACGGAGATTTACGAATTGCCCAGGTTGCTTCATTTCCTGACTTAACGGACCTGTCACCTGGATCTGAAAAATCTTTGGGGCAATTTCCTCCTGACTGGTAATCTTCATATCCTCCATGATCATACAAGTGTCCCCTTTTTCGCAGACGTTGTTTGCCCCATTGCTTCTGCGGAAAACGTAATTAATTCCATTACTCTTAAGAGGGCTTCTGCTGTATCAATAGACGTTAAGCAAACGATGCCGTGCTCTACCGCTTCCCGGCGGATTCTAAAGCCGTCACGGGCAACTTGCTTCCCTTTCGTCAGGGTGTTGATAATGTACTGGACTTGGCCGCCTTCAATGACGTCCAGCATATTTGGTGATTCGCCACCGATTTTTGACACGACCGTAACAGGAATGTTTTCTGCTTGAATGGCCTTGGCTGTTCCTTCTGTTGCTAACAGATGGTAGCCGATACGGTGGAATCGTTTCGCCAATTGCATGGCTTCCTCTTTATCTTTATCGGCAATGGTAAACAAGACAGAGCCGTGAGTTGGAATTTTCATCCCTGAAGCAATTAACCCTTTAAATAAGGCCTTTTCCAACGTGTAGTCGCGCCCCATTACCTCTCCCGTTGACTTCATTTCTGGCCCTAACGTGATATCCACACTCCGTAGTTTCGCAAAGGAGAAGACAGGTACTTTTACAGAAACCATGTCTGGTTCGGGCAGGCAGCCTGTGTTAAACCCTTGGCTCTTCAGGCTTTTCCCTAAAATCGCCTTTGTGGCAATGTTGGCCATGTTAACGCCCGTAATTTTACTTAAAAACGGAACCGTACGGCTTGAACGTGGATTCACCTCTAACACGTAAATTTCATTGCGGTGAATAACAAACTGGATATTTAACAAGCCGATGATTTCAAAGCCTTGTGCTAATCGAATCGTGTAGTCAATCAGCTGCTGTTTAAGAGCTTTGCTGATGTTTTGTGTAGGGTATACGGCAATGGAGTCTCCAGAGTGAACTCCCGCTCGCTCAATATGCTCCATAATCCCTGGAATCACCACTGTCTCTCCATCCGAAATGGCATCCACTTCAATTTCTTTCCCCGTCAAATAACGGTCAATAAGGACAGGGTGCTTCTCATTTACCTTTACGGCACGATCCATATATTTTAATAAGTCTTGCTCGTTATAAACAATTTCCATGGCACGGCCGCCTAGTACGTACGATGGACGCACTAATACAGGGTAACCGATACCGTTGGCAATCTTCACTGCTTCAGATACGGATGTGGCCGTTTTTCCTTCTGGTTGTGGTATCTCAAGGGCCATTAATGTCTGTTCAAACTTATCACGGTTTTCGGCACGGTCCATGTTTTCTAACGACGTTCCTAACAGTTTCACGCCACGCTCTTCTAAGTCAGAGGCCAAGTTCAATGCTGTTTGGCCGCCAAACTGGACGATGACGCCAATTGGATTTTCCTGACGGATAACATGCATGACATCCTCCACCGTCAACGGCTCAAAATAAAGCTTATCAGATATTTGGAAGTCGGTGGATACTGTTTCCGGATTATTATTTATAATGATTGCTTCATAACCTGCTTCTTGAATGGCTTTGACCGTATGGACCGTGGCATAGTCGAACTCAATCCCTTGGCCGATACGAATTGGACCAGAGCCTAAGACAAGGACCGCTTCCTTGCCAGTTTGCTTCGATTCGTTTTCGTCTTCGTACGTTCCATAGTAGTACGGTGTCTCCGACGCAAACTCCGCTGCACATGTATCCACCATTTTATAAACTGGATACAGGCTATTGTCTTTGCGGAAGGCTTCTACTGCTTCCACTTCTGTTCCTAACAAATGAGCAATCTCCATATCAGAAAAACCGAGTGCCTTTGCTTCTTGTATAACTTCCAGATCCCATTGGCTTTTTTTAATGCGCTCTTCCATATCAATGATTCGTTTAATTTGATAGAGGAAAAAGCGGTCAATTTTTGTCATGGCAAAAAGCTCTTCCATGTCATAACCGAGACGGAACGCCTCTGCCACAAGAATTAAACGTTCATCATCGGCGTGTACAAGGCGAGTCCTTAACTCTTCATGGGAAATTCCATTTTTTATTAAAACGTAAGTGGTGAAGGTCCACCTCTGTAGAGCGAATCGCTTTTAATAACGACTCAGGCAAGTTTCTGCCAATAGCCATTACTTCTCCAGTCGCTTTCATTTGTGTGCCTAGTTTACGGTTTGCTGCATCAAATTTATCGAATGGCCATCTTGGTATTTTTGTTACGACGTAATCCAAGGCTGGCTCAAAGCTTGCGTATGTTGTGTGGGTAATTGGGTTTTTACATTCATCTAAATGGTAGCCGACAGCGATTTTTGCCGACAGCTTTGCAATTGGGTAACCTGTTGCCTTCGATGCTAATGCGGACGAGCGGCTTACCCGTGGATTCACTTCAATAATGAAGTAGTTTTCACTGTATGGGTCCAGGGCAAACTGAACGTTACATCCCCCTTGGATTCCTAGCGCTCTAATTATCTTCAAAGAAGAGTTTCTTAAAATTTGATACTCCCTGTCTGTTAAAGTTTGTGATGGGGCCACAACGATAGAGTCCCCTGTGTGAATACCTACCGGATCGATGTTTTCCATGTTACACACAACGATGGCCTGGTCATTAGCATCACGCATTACCTCATATTCCACTTCCTTAAAGCCCGCAATACTTCTTTCAATTAAACATTGGTTAACTGGGCTTTGGTGCAATCCACCTGAGACGATTTCTTTTAATTCTTCGTCGTTATGGACGAGTCCACCACCCGTTCCCCCTAATGTATAGGCAGGGCGAACGATAACAGGGTAACCAATTTCCTCTACAAACTTAAAAGCTCCTTCTAAAGTCTGAACTATTTCACTAGGTGGGACCGGCTCGTTCAATTCATTCATTAAAGCCCGGAAAAGCTCACGGTCTTCTGCCTTTTGGATGGCGTTTAAGTTCGTACCTAACAACTCCACACCGTACTCATCAAGGATCCCTGATTCCGATAGTTCCACCGCTAGGTTAAGGCCTGTTTGCCCACCTAACGTTGCCAGAATTCCATCAGGTTGCTCTTGACGAATGACACGGCTCACGAACTCTAATGTCAATGGTTCTATATAAACCCGGTCTGCGACTGATTCATCGGTCATGATCGTTGCTGGATTCGAGTTAATTAAAATAACTTCATAGCCTTCTTCCATAAGGGCTTGGCACGCTTGTGTACCTGCATAGTCAAACTCTGCTGCTTGCCCAATAATAATTGGACCAGATCCAATCACGAGAATTTTTTGTATATCTGTACGTTTAGGCATGGGTAATCCCCTTTCTGGCTGCTCGAAGCATCTCTTTAAATTCGTTGAAAAGTCCTTGTGCATCTTCCGGTCCTGGTGACGCTTCTGGGTGATATTGTACGCTGAAGGCTAACTCTTCTTTATGGCGGATTCCTTCAACGGAACCGTCGTTTACGTTTATGTGAGTGACTTCTAGCTCTGTTCCTTCTAAGCTTTCAGGCAAAACAGTATAACCGTGGTTTTGGGCAGTGATGGCGATCTGACCTGTACGTAAATCTTTAACAGGGTGGTTGGATCCGCGGTGACCGAATTTCATTTTCCCTGTCTCTGCTCCACATGCTAATGCTAGTAGTTGATGACCTAAGCATATGCCAAAAATCGGGTAATCCCCTACTAACTGACGAACCGTTTCAATACATTCTGGTACATCCTTCGGGTCTCCAGGGCCGTTACTTAACACAATCCCGTCAGGTTGGAATAGGCGAATCTCAGCAGCAGTCGTATTGTGTGGGACCACCATTACTTCATAGCCCTCCGCAACTAAGTTTTTTACAATACCTTTTTTCACACCATAATCAATAAGGACAACTCTTTCCTTCGTTCCAGGGTTCACAAAACGGGTTTTCGTAGAAACGGTCGCCACTTGGTCCGTTGGAAATGGAATGCTGCGGAGATGCTCCACCACTTCTTCTACGTCTTCGTCTGCTGCACATAAACGTCCCTTTAATGTACCGTTTTCTCGGATCATACGCGTAAGTTTTCTCGTATCGATCCCTTCAATTCCCGGGATATCAAAATGCTTCAACCACTCGTCTAAGGATAGGTTGGAACGGAAATGGCTTGGAAATGGAGATGCTTCCTTTACTACTAATCCGTGTATGTTAGGGATGATGCTTTCAAAGTCATCCCGGTTAATGCCATAATTACCAATCAGAGGATATGTCATCGTAACGATTTGCCCACAGTAAGACGGGTCAGACATGACTTCTTGGTAGCCTGTCATCCCGGTGTTAAACACCACTTCCCCGTCCCGCTCTCGTTCGCTTCCAATCGCCTTGCCCGTAAAAACTTCGCCGTTTTCTAGTACTAGTAATCGTTTCATTACCCCTTGACCTCCTCGTTTTTCCATGCTGTTTTCCCTGCTGCTACGGTGTGAACTGGCCACCCTTGTAGAACTTCTCCGGCAAAAGGAGTATTTTTCCCTTTCGACACAAAACTGTCTACGTCTACTTCTCCTTGTTTATCCAAATCTATTATTGTAAACTCTGCGAAACTGCCTTCCTCTAATCGGCCGTATGGTAAACCAAATGTATTAGCTGGAACCACCGTCAGCCAGTCCACTAACTGCTTCAATGTGAACTTACCTGTTTTCACAAACTTCGTATATAAAAGAGGAAATGCCGTTTCTAGGCCAACGATTCCAAATGGTGCCTCCACGATTGGCAATGCCTTTTCTTCCTTCGTATGTGGGGCGTGATCCGTTGCAATAAAGTCGATAGTGCCATCAAGGAGCCCTTCAATTAATGCTGCACGGTCATCTGCCCCTCGTAATGGAGGGTTCATTTTATAATTCGTGTCCACTCCTGGAATATCCTCATCGGATAAGATTAGGTGATGTGGAGACACTTCCGCTGTTACGTTGATTCCTGCACGTTTTGCATCGCGGATGACCCGAACCGATTCCTTTGTGCTCACATGACAAACATGATAATGGGCCCCTGCTGTTTCAGCCAGCAACACATCCCTTGCAATATGGACTGATTCGGCAGCCGATAAAATACCAGGCACTCCGTGTTTTTCCGCAAAGCTTCCTGCATGAACTGCTCCGCCGTAAAGAAGGCTGTTATCTTCACAATGGGCAACAATGGCGCGATTGACCTTTGCGGCAGCAACCATTGCTTCATACATTTTGCCTGCTTCTTGAATCCCTACTCCGTCATCCGTAAAGGCGAAGGCACCGAGGTTTGCGAGTTGTTCCATGTCTGTTAAGTCTTTCCCTAACTGCCTAATAGTGATGGAAGCATAAGGAAGGACGCGCACATAGCCCTTTTCTTTCATGGCATTGGCGATAGTTGAGAAGTTCTCGACTGTATCTGGAACTGGGCGAGTGTTTGGCATTGCCGCGATGGTTGTAAATCCACCTTTTGCAGCAGCCAATGTTCCCGTTTCAATTGTCTCTTTCTTTTCTCCCCCTGGCTCACGAAGGTGAACATGTAAATCAACGAAACCTGGTGCTACGAAAAGACCGTTCATATCTTCTACTCGGTCTACATTTGTTTCCTCGATTGCTCTTTTGAAAGCTTTTCGATTTTTCCCGATTCCGTATTGACCAAGATAGAAACCGATTCTTTTTCTCCGTCTTCATTCAGTCTCCATCCGTTTTTATATAACACGTTCATATTTTTTTACCTCCGTTATGTCGAGTACATAAGCAAGAACTGCTTTTCTTACTAGTACACCATTTTTGATTTGTTTAAAAATTCGTGAACGGTAGCATTCCACCAGTTCGCTGGCAATTTCCACATCTCGATTAACCGGAGCTGGATGCATAATAATCGCATGGTCTAACATTTTTTTCTCCCTATCTATTGTTAAACCAAATTGCTCATGATACTCCTCTTTTGTCCACCCTTCGTTTCCATCTCCATGTCTTTCCGTCTGAATCCTCAGCATCATCATGACGTCTGCGGTCTTTACTGCTTCATCCATGGAAATAACATCCCCTTGGGTAATAGCAGGATCCATCCATGCTGTAGGTCCTGAGAAAGATACTTTTGCCCCGAGTTTTCGCAAAATAACAGCATTTGTGCGAGCAACTCGGCTATGGCGAATGTCACCACAGATGACAACATGTACGCCTTTAAATTTATTAAACTCTTGTTGAATCGTCAGTAAATCAAGAAGTGATTGGGTTGGATGATCACCAGCACCATCACCGGCATTAATAACGGGAATATTAATTCCCTTTAATTGTTTATAATAAGCCTTATCTGGATGGCGAATGACAACCGCTTTAACACCGATCATTTCCAAGGTTTTAACCGTGTCATAAAGGGTTTCTCCCTTTTGAACACTGGATGAATTCACATCGAAATGAAGGGTATGGAGACCTAGTTCTTTCTCGGCCATTTCAAAGCTGCATTTCGTACGGGTACTGGCTTCGAAAAATAAGTTCGCTACCGTTAGTGGTGGATCGCTTTTCTTTAACTCCCGCTTCTCCATTTGACTGGCTTGGAACAAAATACCGTTTAACTGCTCTACGGAAAGGTCTTCTAGTGTCCTTAGCTGTCTCATTCTTACCATCTCCCTTAGTTAATATTGTGTTCCTATTTTTCTTATTTCCCATAAAAATAGCACCCAACAAATGTTGCTGGGTGCTCACATAGCCTGCTTGCTGCAGAAAAGTATGGAAAGGGAGGGGTCAGCAGCTTATTGCTTCCCTATTTCCACCACTTTTGTGACACCCTTGAAAGCCTCTCTGGACTTAGTTAAAGGATGTTCCTTATTTATTATTTTCTTTGTCCATTTCTACATTTAAACTTTGAAACATTTCTTCTGATTTTTTAATGATTGGTCTACCAGGCAGGATTAGATTTAATGCAATCCCGACGATTGCTGCTAGAGCCATCCCTGGAATCGTAATTTCTTCACTTACTTGAATAAACGCCCCACCGATACCAATCACTAAAATTACCGAAGAGATAATCAGATTTCGTTTTTCACCAATATTGATCTTGTTATCAATTAACATTCTTAACCCGCTAGATGCGATGATACCGAAAAGAAGAATAGATACACCACCCATAACAGCGGTCGGAATCGTTTCAATTAAAGCTGCAATTTTTCCAACAAATCCAAAGAGGATGGCTAATACGGCGGCTCCTCCAATGACGAACACGCTGAAAACTCTCGTTAACGCAACAACACCGATGTTTTCACCGTAAGTTGTATTGGGAGGTCCTCCGAGCATAGAACTAATGATCGTTGCAACACCATCACCAAAGATGGAACGGTGTAAGCCTGGTTTTTCCACAAAATTCTTGCCAACAACTTTACTTAACACCATTTGGTCACCAATATGCTCTGATAAGGTAACTACAGCAACTGGTACCATAATCCAAATGATCGTCCAAGACAATGCAGGTGTATGGGTTATAAATGGCACTACAAAGTCTGGCGCTGCAATCCAAGCTGCTTCTCTTACAGGAGTTAAATCAACCACTCCTAAGAAATAAGCTACCACATACCCGCCGACAATACCGATTAAGATAGGAATAAGGCCGAAGAATCCTTTAAAGAAAATAGATGCTAATATCGTAATAAATAATGTAATTAAAGCGATTGAGAAGAGTGTTCCATCATATACTCCCGTTCCCGGGATGTTCATGGCCATATCTACCGCTACTGGCGCTAAACCTAGACCGATAACCATGATGACTGGTCCTACAACAATTGGTGGTAAGATATTTATTAACCATCTCACACCACTCGTTTTAATAAACAAAGCGACAAGTCCGTAGACAATACCGGCAAAAAAGCTACCGATCAGCATTCCTTCCACTCCGCCGATGGAAATGGCTGCAATCATTGGGGCAATAAATGCGAAGGATGAACCTAAGTATGCTGGTATTTGCCCTCTTGTAATTAATAAGTAAGCTAGTGTACCTAATCCGCTGGAAACTAACGCCACGGCCGGGCTAATGCCTACTAAGTATGGTACGAGGATCGTCGCTCCAAACATGGCGAATAAATGTTGAATACTAAAAGCAAGCCATTTGTCAAAACGTGGTACTTCCTGAATTCCAATTGTCTTTTGTTCCATTTTCCATATCCTCCTCTTGAGAATTAAAACAAAAACCTCTTTGCGTCCCAAAGAGGTAGCTTCGCAAACCTAGTATGACTACAAAAGTATACTTTGTATTCATACGGTGGTGAGGAGTACCCCTTGCCAGCCTCTCTGAACTGGTTTAAAGGGAGGTTTTTTGTTTAATTACTACTTCATCTGTTTGATCAATTTCTCTTAACCTTGCTTCAACAATTTCATTTTTCGATGTAGGGACATTCTTCCCAACGAAATCAGGACGGATCGGTAATTCACGGTGTCCCCGGTCGATCAGTACTGCCAACTGGATTTGCGACGGTCTTCCTAAATCAATGAGGGCGTCTAAAGCTGCTCTTACGGTACGCCCCGTATAAAGGACATCGTCAATGAGGATTACCTTTTTGTCATTAATATCTACCGCTATGTCAGTCCCTTTAATTTCTGGGTCCTGCGACTTTGTTTTTAAGGTTAAATCGTCTCGATAAAGGGTGATATCCACTTCCCCTACTTCAATCGTTTCTCCCTCTATCTGTTTAATACGTTCTGCTAGTCGCTGGGCTAAGTAGATTCCACGGGTTTTAATCCCCACTAAAATACAGTTCTCAACGCCTTTATTACGTTCGATAATTTCATGGGCAATGCGGGTCAGTGCTCTGCGGATAGCTTGTTCATCTAAAATTCCCTTGGCCATTGGTAATCCTCCTCTCATTATGTAATTATGTAATTCTCTAAACGAAAAAACCCTCTGCGCCCAGAGAGCGAGAGGGTAGATTTACGCAAAGAAGATACACGTATCCTAAGTAAGTGCATTTTCCCCTTGGAAAATGCTTTCCCTTCTCAGCCTCACGGGACTGATGTTAAAGGTATTCCGTATTCGATTCTTTTGTCATTATGTCACTCTTGTCGGAGTTTGTCAACGATCATTTTTTCTTAATTGCTCAAGGCATGCTTCCATATCTTCTGGAAGAGGAGCCTGAAACGTAAGCATTTCCTTCGTCCGCGGATGGGTAAACCCAAGAAGTTCAGCATGCAGTGCTTGGCCATCAATGGGAAAATCTTGTTTTTTCCGCTGTCCATATTTCGGGTCATTGATAATTGGGAATCCAATGTAACGCATATGAACCCTAATTTGGTGGGTACGACCTGTTTCCAATTCACAGGCAACCAATGTATGGTTCGTAAACCGTTCCATCACTTGAAAATGGGTGACTGCTTCCTTACTGTTTTTATCAGTGACAATCATGCTTTGCCTGTCTTCCGGATTCCTGCCGACTGGTGCATCGATGGTTCCTATGTCATGAGGCATAACACCGTTGACGATGGCTAAATATCTTCGCTTTGTTTCTTTATTTTTTTAGTTGCTCCACAAGATGTTCGTGGGCCAGATCGTTTTTTGCCACCATTAAAAGGCCTGAAGTGTCCTTATCGATCCGGTGAACGATTCCAGGACGCATGACGCCATTAATGCCAGACAAGTCTTTACAATGGGCCATTAGGGCGTTGACAAGGGTACCACTATAGTTGCCAGGAGCAGGATGTACGACCATCCCCCGAGGCTTATTCACTACGAGTACGTCCGAATCTTCATAAATAATATCAAGGTCTATCGCCTCTGCCTCAATGTTTAAGGGAACAGGGTCGGGCTCTGTAATATGAATTTTATCCCCCACGGCAATTTTATAATTGCTTTTTACAGGTGCGCCGTTCACTTCAATATTCCCTTCTTTGATCCATTGCTGAATGAGGCTCCGTGACCATTGGGGATATTTGTCCGTAATATATTTGTCAATGCGAATTCCTTTTTCTTCCGTTGTTAATGTGTAAATTTCCATGGTTAATTACTTCCTTTGTTTAAGATAAGGCTAGGTTGCTTCTTTATACTAGTTTTTCGCCTTTTTTTCTTCTTTTATAACATGAATGATTAGCATAATAACCCCTGTAACGAGGGCCATGTCTGCTACGTTAAAAATCGGATAGTTATAGCTAAAGATATAAACATCGAGAAAATCCACAACAGCCCCAAACAGAACTCTGTCAATAAAATTACCAATAGCTCCTCCAAGAACGAGACCTAAGGCAGTAGCCAGCCAAGGACTCTTTTTCCCTTCTGTCTGTATGTAATAAATGACGACTCCTACGACTATGACGGTAGCGATATAAAACAGCCACATTTGCCCTTGTAAAATACCAAAGGCGGCACCAGCATTCCGGTGTGAGGTTAAATAAAACACTCCTTCAATGATGGGGATTGACTCCCTTAACTCCATATTATTAACGACCAACCACTTTGACCATTGGTCAAGAACAATCATAATTAATGCAATAACGTAATACTTCCACACAAAAGCTCCCCCATTCTATCATTGTGTCCATTCTTAAGCATTTTAGCACAGGGAGGAGGTGTAAACAATTATTTGTGTGAAAAGGTGGCGAGGGAGGTTGGACGGGTGACCTTCGAATAATCTTTCTTATGTTTTGGATTCAAACACGGGCTTCCCCCTCGGCAACGCCCTAGCCTGTCATTTTAAGGAGCTTCATTGACATCCTTGACTTTAATCACTAAATCCGGCAACCACTCCAATTTAAGCAAGACAAAAGCTCGAGGTTTTAAATTACCTCGAGCTTTCGTGAACGTCCAATGCTATTTATCCGGAGATTGCCACAATCAAGACCCGTTTCTATAACATATCACTAATCAGGAACCTATTGTGAAATTCCCTACACCAGCAAATTAATTAAACATAGTGATTCACAACAATATCTGTACAGCTGTCACATAGCCCTGGATGCTGTTCGTCTTTTCCTAACGATGGTGCCACTACCCAGCAGCGTTCACATTTTTCCCCTTCAGCAAAATCAACGGTAACTTTAAGGAATTCATATTCCTTCGCTTCCGCTACAGCTTCTGTTTTACTTCCAGCAACAACTGTCTTGGAAGTAATGAATAATTTATGCAACCCAGCAATGCCAGATAAGAGTTCATAATCCCCTCCATCAGCATAAATTACAACGGATGCTTCTAAGCTTTTCTTAATTCCCTTATCCTTACGTGCTTCTTCAAGGGCCTTTAACACATCATCCCTTAAATCCATGAAGCGTTCCCACTTATCAACAAGCGCTTTTGACTGAGGGTATTCCTTCGGACCTGGCATGTCAGTCAACTGCACACTTTCCTCCGAAACGCCTGGCACATGCTCCCATACCTCGTCAGCCGTATGAGCTAAGATCGGTGCCATCAACTGCGTCAACGCCTTTAAAGCTTCGTACATAACTGTTTGAATGCCACGTCTATCTGAGTGGTCTGCATGCTGGATATATAAAGTATCCTTAGCAATATCCATGTAGAAAGAGCTTAGCTCGATCGTACAGAAATTATGAACTTTATTATAGACGGAACCAAATTGGTATTCATCATAGGCTTTTCGTACATCTGCCACAAGGTTGTTCAGTTTAATCATCATGAATTGATCTAATTCAGACATATCCTCAAAGGCAACAGCATTCAAACTAGGATCAAAGTCATGAAGATTTCCAAGCATAAAGCGGAACGTGTTACGGATTTTTCGATATACCTCTGCTACTTGCTTAAGAATATCATCAGATACACGTACATCCGCTTGGTAATCAACAGACGCAACCCAGAGACGAAGAATGTCTGCCCCTAACTGCTTCATAACCTTATCAGGGATAACCACATTACCGATGGACTTACTCATTTTGCGACCTTCCCCATCTAACGTAAACCCGTGGCTTAACACTGTTTTATACGGTGCTTTCCCTGTAACGGCAACTGCAGTCGACAAGGAAGAGTTAAACCAGCCCCGGTATTGGTCAGAGCCTTCTAAATACATATCGGCCGGACGCTGCAGGTCATCACGCTCTTCTAACACCGATTGGTGGGAAGACCCTGAATCAAACCATACGTCCATAATGTCCATTTCTTTCGTGAACTCACCGTTCGGGCTGTGCTCGGAAGTAAATCCTTCCGGCAATAAATCTTTTGTGTCCCACTCAAACCAAATGTTTGAACCATGTTCACGGAACAAGTTAGACACATGATCGATTGTCTCATCAGTAATAATCGGCTCACCATTTTCACCATAAAATACTGGAATTGGTACTCCCCAAGCACGTTGACGGGATATACACCAGTCACCGCGGTCTCTCACCATGTTATATAAACGAGTTTCTCCCCAATGCGGGACCCATTTCACTTCATTGATTTCTCGTAATAACTCCTCACGGAAATCCTTAATTGATGCAAACCATTGTGGTGTTGCACGGTAAATAACCGGTTTTTTTGTTCTCCAATCGTGAGCATAAGAATGGGTAATAAACGAAAGATTTAATAGAGCTCCAACTTCTTTTAATTTTTCGCTTATTGGTTTGTTTGCCTCATCATAGAATAACCCTTCAAACATGGGAGCTTCTTCGGTCATAACACCTTTATCATCGACTGGGCATAATACGTCTAATCCATATTTTTGTCCAATGATATAGTCGTCTTCCCCGTGTCCTGGTGCTGTATGAACGCAGCCAGTACCTGCTTCTAAAGTGACATGGTCACCAACCATAACGAGGGATTCACGTTCGTATAGTGGATGCTTCGCACGGGTATGCTCTAATTCAGCACCCTTAACGGTTTTTACCACTTCATAACCAGACCACTCCAACTCCCCTTCTAATGTCTCTAACATTCCTTTAGCAACGATATATTTCTCTCCATTAACTTTCACCACAGCATAGTCTAACTCTGGGTGAACAGCAATTCCTAAGTTGGCAGGAATGGTCCAAGGAGTAGTCGTCCAGATAACATATTTTTCATCTCCATCTAGAACACCTTTCCCATCCACAACATCAAAAGCGACGTAGATTGATGGGGAACGTTTATCGTGATACTCGATTTCTGCTTCTGCTAACGCAGACTCAGAAGAAGGAGACCAATATACTGGCTTTTTCCCTTTATAAATATAGCCTTTTTTCGCCATTTCTCCGAAAACCTTAATTTGCTGTGCTTCATAGCCATGGTCAAGGGTCACATATGGGTTTTCCCAATCACCACGAACACCCAGACGTTTGAATTGCTTCCTTTGGCTATCGATCTGTTCTAGAGCATACTCTTCACATTTCTTACGGAATTCAGCTACCGTCAACTTTTTTACGGTCAACTTTACCCTTTTTTGTTAATGCAGTTTCGATTGGCAATCCGTGCGTATCCCAACCAGGAACATATGGAGCACAATAGCCTGTCATGGACTTATAACGAACGATAAAGTCCTTCAAGATTTTGTTCAAAGCATGCCCCATATGGATGTCACCGTTCGCGTACGGAGGTCCGTCATGTAAAACGAACATAGGTCTGCTAGCTGTTCTTTCTTGTACTTTTTCATATATTTTTTGGCTGTCCCACGCTTCCTGCATAACAGGTTCACGATTTGGGAGATTTCCACGCATTGGGAAGTCTGTTTTTGGCATCAAAAGTGTATCTTTATAATCCACTTGCCACTCCTCCTTAAAAATTGGTTTGATTTGGTCTGAAATTGCTTAATCTGTTCGATGGGAAATTTATTGACGCAAAGTTGATTTGAGCTGAAACTGCGAGACTCCTGAGGGAAGAGCAACGACTGAAGACCCCGCAGGAACGAGGAGGCTGAAGCGTTGCCCGCGGAAAGCGAGCAGTTGAAGCGAAAATCAACTAAGTTTATTTAGAACCCAAATATACAGTAAAGCATCTTCTGAAAAAACAAAAAACCTCCTCATCCACAAAGGGACGAGAAGGATTACCCGCGGTACCACCCTAATAAACGAATCAATGATTTATTCGTTCACTTTACGTTTCATAACGGGAAATTACCGGCATAGCTTAATTAGACAGTCGTCTGTTCAGTATGCAACTCAAGGGTGATCTTCCATTTGTTTTTTAGGTCAGGCTCACACCACCCCTGACTCGCTTCACTAAAAATAACAAATGTACTGTCCCTGTCATCGTTTTTTAGTATCATTTTAGACGGAAAAATAAAAAATCAATCATTTTTTTAATGTATTTTCATAAAATCTTATTAAAGTATATGATATGTTTTTTCCTTCGTCAAGCAAGGTTTATAAAAAAATAATTAATCCTAAAAAAAAGGGCATCTTTCAAACTAGGACAAGCTAGTATTTTGAAGAATCACTTAATTCTAAGTCTTCAACTTGCTTACTTAAATCGTCCCAATCATCTGTTTCGAGCATTTCAAGCTGGGCTTGAAGAAGCATTTTAAAACGAGTACGGTAAACAGACGCCTGTTTTTTTAACTCTTCAATTTCTAAGGCAATCTTTCGTGACTTAGATAAGGATTCACTAATAATACGATCGGCGTTCTTTTCTGATTCTTTAATAATCAGCTTTGCTTCCTTCTCTGCACTTCGTTTAACTTCTTCTGCCGTTTCTTGTGCAATTAGGATGGACTTGTTTAAGGTTGTCTCTATATTCGAAAAATGGCTAAGCTTATTCTCCAATTCATTTACGCGATCGGAAAGCTCTTTTTTTTTCTCGGATGACTAGCTCGTAATCTTTGATTACTTGGTCCAAAAACTCGTTGACTTCGTCTTCATCATAACCTCTAAACCCGCGTGTAAATTCTTTATTATGAATATCTAAGGGTGTTAATGCCATCTAAAAGCCACCTCCAAAAAGGATAATTTAAGGGGGATTGCCCCTCACGTAATTGTATTATGTACCAATTCGACACACTAATGGATTTTTCCTGCTACTGCGACAATCATTTTGGAAACCCTAATAATAAACGGTACTTTTCTTTTTTCGTCAAACCTTCGTTACCAGCAATGAGGCATCGTCCTTTTCCCCGCACAGACAGCATGTCTTTTTCTTGGAGCAAAAAACTTGGATCCTCCACACTCTTCCAATTCACCTTTACCATACCAGCTTCGACCGCTTCTTTTGCTTTCGAGCGGGATAGCTTGTACGCTTCTGCAATAACTGTATCCAGGCGAAGTGAGGAAGCCGTAATGGAAGTATAGGTAAACTCCGTTTTATTGGAAAGAATATCCTCTTCTGCTACTCTCATTAACGAAACTTTTGTTTTTCCCACGGAAGTTAAATTCCAAGATATAAAATCGGCAACTTCTGAGCTGACAGCAACTTGATAGCGTTCGCCATCCGATAGAATATCTCCAAATTTCTCCCGTTTTAATCCAACATTCATGAGTGCACCAAGGATCTGACGGTGTTCAATTTGTGTGAATTTTACAGGATAATTTAGTTCAAAGACAGTAACTTCGAAGTCATTGTTTTCCGGCTCAAAGTAAGGAGGATAGATGAGGCAACGCTTCCTTTCCGTATGAGCTCCACCACCCCATAGGCCAAGCATCACCTCTTCGTTTTGCCCGATTAATGAGCGGACGATTTCCTGTTGACGTGGGTCAAAAAAAATCCGTTAACTTTGGGCGGTACTCCTCCATCACCATTGTTTTCCATTCTAACACTTGATCAACAAAAGAGTGTTCTTCTTTCCGGTAATGCTCATAAACACTCATTTAGGCTCCACTCCAATAGACTGAATTAAAACTTAAAACATATTGAAAATAAACGTAATGCCGTAGCTTGCCATTCGTAAGGCAAGAATGGCTACGATTGGGGAAATATCAATCATCCCCAATGGTGGGATAATCTGACGAAACGGCTGCAAGTACGGTTCCACCAACCGACCAATGATCTGACCAAAGGAGCTCTCCCTTGCATTAGGAAACCAAGACATAAAAATGTAAATAATGACAACTATCATGTAAAGGGATAATAGTTGTTGAATAAAGTTGTGCAGCATAACCACGTATCAATCACCTTCCTGTTTCTCTAATTATGGAGCATTTCTGAAATGGACCCTGAAATGTCCACATTATCTGGAGTACAAATAAAAATATTTGTCCCGAGCTTTTGAATATCTCCACCAATAGCATATACTGTTCCGCTGATGAAATCTACTATTCGTTTCCCTTGATCGTTAGGAAGACGTTGCAAGTTAATTACTACACACTTTCTGTTTTTCAGGTGGTCAGCAATTTCCTGGACTTCATCATAGCTGTGAGGTTCTACGAGAATGACTTTTGCTTGATGTTGTACAGCTTTTAAACTAACGACATTTTTTATGTTCCCGCTCTGGGTAGTTCATGAAGGCCTGTTTTTGTTCCCCTTCGTACTCATCATATCTCTCTACGAACTCATCTTCTAATTCAAAAAATTTCTTAAACTTTTGCTTCATACCCATCCTCTGTCACCTCATTCAACTAGTTTTGTGAAATATTCATAGAAGAATAAATCATGTTATCATTCTTCACCAACAAGGGCGGAGCCAATACGTATAAACGTCGCTCCCTCTTCAATAGCAACAACATAATCATTGGACATACCCATGGATAATTCATGGCAAGGAGCATGAGGCAGCTTTAATGCCTCCACTTCTTCCTTTATCTCCCTCAGCTTTCGGAAAAAGGGGCGCACTTCCTCTGCTTCAATAAAGGGAGCCATCGTCATTAAACCAACGACTTCAATGGCTGGATAGTTGCCTAAATTTTTTATAAAAGGAATAACTTCCTGAGGAGCAAGTCCTGATTTTGTTTCTTCTCCCGAAACGTTAACTTGTACGAAGCATTTCACTATCTTTCCTTCTGGTGCGCGCTTATTAATTTCCTTTGCCAAGGACTTCCTGTCCAAGGAATGAATATAATCAAATTGGCTGATCATATCCTTTACTTTTCGGGATTGAAGGGTACCAATAAAATGCCATTGTACCTGATTCCCAATTACTTCCCATTTTTCTAAGCCTTCCTCGAGGCGGTTCTCACCTATATGTACGATACCTGCATCAATGGCCTCTTGAGCTCTAGGTATGGAAACATATTTGGTTACGGCGATAATATTAACATCTTCTGGATTCCTGTTTTTTCGACAGCATGCCTCATGGATGTGGGCTTGTACCTCTTGTAAACGTTCATAAACTGACACAAAAGATGCTCCTTCCACAAAATACATCATTTTTTTCCATATTATTATCATAATGAATCTTTTGAGAACTAGCAATGGTTATCTTTCATTTAGAGAACGATTATGGGAAAAATTAGTGCCAATGTCGCTACTTTTTAATAAATCAGATGTAAGAATGATGTTGGACTCAACAGAATACTAGATTAAAGCCATTAAACCTCAGCCATGGTGGTTGAGGTTTAATCATCACTATCTGTATCCCCGTGAAACCCTCCTGAATGATGACGAACTAAAATAACATCAGAGCCAATTTTCACTATATTTTTCCAAGGTATAATGAGCTCTGCCTCTCGGTTAAACAGCCCCATCATTCTACCTCCACCGCCAAGTATGATTGCGTCTACCTTTCCCGTATCTAAGTTAATATCTAAATCGGATATTTGTCCCAGCAATCGTCCATCGGCCAAATTAACAACATCTTTTTCCTGCATATCTGAAATTTTAAGCATTACATTTCCCCTCCCCATTCATTCCCTAAAGTCTATGCACAACTCGTTTAAGTTATATCTATGATAAATTACAGAGTTTAAGTACAAGTTCCTTTATATCAATTGATAGTCTTCCATAAATGGGAAAAAGGATTTGTCAGGAATAGCATAAAGAAAAAACCTGCTAAAAAGCAGGCCTACTTCTTAATATAGAGATATTTTATTTTGAGAATTGACGAGGCTTGTCCCTCGATTATTCTTTTGCATGTTTATTCATTTGTTGAATTGCTGCTTTTTCCAATCTTGATACTTGAGCTTGGGATATACCAATTTCATCGGCCACTTCCATTTGTGTTTTTCCTTGGAAAAAACGCATGTTTAAAATCATCTTCTCTCGATCATTCAAACGTACCATTGCTTCTTTTAAGGCAATTTCTTCAATCCATTGAATGTCCTTCTGTTTATCATCACTGATTTGGTCCATGACATAAATAGGGTCTCCACCGTCATTGTAAATGGGCTCAAATAGGGAAACAGGATCCTGTATTGCATCTAGGGCAAATACAATGTCCTCTTTAGGAACATCCAGTACTTTTGCTATTTCCTGGACGGTCGGCTCCCGTTCACGGCTTTTTTCACTCATTAAGTTATCCCGTACTTGCAGAGCCTTATAAGCAATATCCCGTAACGATCTAGAGACGCGAATTGGATTATTATCCCGCAAGTACCTTCGAATTTCACCAATGATCATGGGGACTGCGTAGGTAGAGAACTTTACATTTTGACCTAAGTCAAAATTATCAATAGATTTCATAAGTCCAATACAACCTACCTGAAACAAATCGTCTACGTATTCTCCTCGGTTATTAAAACGTTGAATGACGCTTAAAACAAGACGTAAGTTTCCATTTACCAGTTTCTCCCTTGCAAACTCATCCCCATTTTGCATTTGCTCAAAAAGGACTCTCATTTCCTTGTTTTTTAAAACTGGTAACTTTGATGTGTCTACTCCACAAATTTCTACTTTATTGCGAGTCAATGTCTTCCCTCCCAACAGGAGCTGTTGTACAAGAAACAGTATCTCCTGAGGAGGGAAATTTATGCAGGCCTGCCATTTAAAAAATCAATGGAAACTCGTTCAACCCTTGACCCAATCTCGCAAAAAAAATTTTATAAAGTTTGTTCAAAAAGGATTGGGGTTCCTTTTTGAACAAGCTTGATATATTTCTAAAAACCAAACTCAATATTTGAGCATTAAAAAACTTGCAGCATTTAATAAAATTTAATTCAATTAGCATTTACTGATGGTTTTCACTACAGGAAAATAAAACTAAAGCATTTTATTAAATTCTTTCCTTAACCTTTTAATAATCCTTTTTTCTAATCTGGAGATATAAGACTGGGAAATCCCTAACATATCAGCAACATCCTTCTGAGTTTTTTCTTCCCCGCCTGCTAACCCAAAACGAAGCTCCATTATTTGTTTTTCCCTGTCATTTAAAGCCTCCAATGCTTTCACTAATAACTTCCTGTCCACTTTATCTTCAATTCCCTTGGTAATAATATCTTCTTCTGTTCCCAGTACGTCAGACAGAAGAAGTTCATTTCCATCCCAGTCAATATTCAAAGGTTCCTCAAAGGACACCTCAGAGCGAATTTTATTATTCCTCCGTAAATACATCAAGATTTCATTTTCTATACACCTAGATGCATACGTAGCTAACTTAATTTTCTTTTCAGGATCAAAGGTATTAACGGCTTTTATAAGTCCGATTGTCCCAATACTAATTAAATCCTCAATATTAATTCCCGTATTTTCAAATTTCCTTGCAATATAAACTACCAGTCTTAAATTACGTTCGATGAGAACAGAACGGACAGAGTCATCACCAGACGGTAGTTTTTCCAGTAAATAGGCTTCCTCTTCCTTCGTTAAAGGTGGAGGAAGAGCTTCACTTCCGCCTATGTAAAAAACCTCGTCTGATTTCAATCCTAATCGTTTTAATAATTTGTACCATAAAAGTTTAAGCTTCATTCTCAATCGAATCATTTATCGTTTCCCCCTTATGAGTATTTTTGTAAACTAGGATGTTTGCTTCTTCTGTTGCATCATCTTAGGGTGTAGCAAGCAATTATAATCTCGTCTGTCTGATAAGGGTGTATAACTTAATCCCAATAAAACGTGGCTGCACGTATATGGCTGCGCCTTATCATAAACAATTACTTCATCCGGTCTTAACGCCCAGAGAAAATGCTGCTTTGCACCAACGGTACGGAATGGAATCATAGTAAGCCTGCCTGCAAATCTTTCCGGCAAATCCTCCACGGAATGAGCATTTTGTTTTGTAAATCTAACGAGGGAATCTGGGAATTGATTTCCCACATCCGTCATATCAATAAACATGACTGCTCTTCTTGAAAACGGGTCTTCCAAGCGATTTCCACTATCTACAAATCCATGAAGATGTAGTTGTATTCCAGCCACGACTACTTTAACTGGATAAATTTGATCGTAGCGAATTTTTTCCGTTTCAATGTTAACCAATGTTTGCTTTGAATACCAGTACATAATCGGAAATCCAATAAGGACAAATAGCCAACTAATAGGACTACCAAAGCCACTTGTTTGGGTAGCGAACGTTCCATTAATAAAGCTTGTATCAGTTTCTAAAAAAAAAGTGTAAGCCTAGTAAACCACCTCCTACGGCAAAATTGACAAAGAAAAATGTTAACCACGCCTGGAAAAATAACTTAAATCGGTAAAATCCAAAGGTGGCAAGGATAATTACAATGGAGTACACACTCTTAACTAATGGGTTAATGGCAAACCAATCGAACGGGGAGAACAGAAAGAAGACATATAAAGAAGCGATAAAAGCCCCTAGTAATAACCTGAATTTCTTTACTTTTCTTTTAAGGATAATTCCCGTTAATGATAGTAAAAGGAGATCCACTAGAAAGTTTAACAGCCAAATAATATCTAAATAGATTTGCAAAACAGCCACCATCCGATTAGGATTTTGAACATAGTATATCTTATGAGAGTTTTTAAGTGTGTCACTTTTTGCCATTGTAATGGGACTTATTTTGACAGGTTTTCAATAATCTTGTCATAGGAGAATTAAATCTTGATTCTATCGTACGTAACTCGTTCGGTTGAGAGGGAAAAGACCATACATAATATGCATAATGATAGTCCTTATGGTATTAGTATTCTAGTTAATCACCTCATCTGAAAAATAAACGGAGAACGTTCCCTTAATTAGCAAATAACATTAAAAAATATAATTTCCTGCAACAAAAAAAGTAACTGACACCAATTGAAGTTGGCTGTCAGTTACTTTCGTTATTATATGAAGTTTATAATTACGTTCTTTTACGTCTATTTCTCAGGAAGGTTGGTATGTCTAAAGTATCTACCTCGTCTTCATTGGTCGCCTTTTGACTTCCCTGTTGTGATGTTTCTTTTGTTCCTTCTCTCGAACTAGGTGCTGGCTTTGAACGCTGCTGGCCAAGGGAAGCTCGTCCACCTGCAGGCTTTTCACTTTGTTGTTCATCAAATCCTGTGGCAATTACTGTAACAACAATTTCGTCTTTTAACTCCTCGTTAATTACAGAACCAAAGATCATATTTACTTCGCTGTCAGATGAAGTAGAGACAATTTCAGCAGCCTCATGAACCTCAAATAAACTGAGGTTTGCTCCACCTGTTATATTCATAAGCACACCTTGTGCTCCATCAATGGATGTTTCTAGTAAAGGAGAAGAGATTGCTTTTTTAGCCGCTTCTGCAGCACGATTTTCCCCTGTTGCTACACCAATTCCCATTAATGCCGAGCCTTTTTCGCTCATTATTGTTTTCACGTCTGCAAAATCAAGATTAATTAGACCAGGTACTGCAATTAAGTCAGAAATACCTTGTACACCTTGACGAAGGACATTATCCGCTTCACGGAACGCCTCTAACATTGGTGTGTTTTTATCAACAATTTCTAACAAGCGGTCATTTGGAATAACAATTAATGTATCGACCTTTTCCTTTAAAGAGGCAATACCACTGCCAGCTTGCATCATACGCTTTCTTCCTTCGAAGGTAAACGGACGTGTAACAACCCCTACTGTAAGGGCACCAAGTTCCTTCGCTATTTCAGCAATAACAGGGGCTGCACCAGTTCCTGTACCGCCACCCATTCCGGCAGTAATAAACACCATATCAGCACCATGTAGTATTTCTTCTAACTGTTCACGGCTCTCTTCAGCAGCTTTTTTCCCTACCTCTGGGTTGGCTCCTGCACCTAGTCCTCTTGTTAATTTACCACCAAGTTGCAGTTTCGTTTCTGCTTTGGACAAGTGTAATGCTTGTGCATCTGTATTGACAGCGATAAAGTCAACACCTTGTAAACCATTTTCTATCATTCGGTTTACGGCATTACTTCCTCCTCCACCTACACCTATTACTTTTATCGTTGCTAACTGATCCATATCCATTTCAAACTCTAACATTTGTAATCCCCCAATCTATCTTGGCTAGTCAATACCATTCAATATGGCTTCTGCTAAAATTAACTGTTGATTTTCGCTTCATAAGCGTCCTTTAAACGGGAGTACACGCCTTTACTTGAATCAACCTAGTCTGTCGTATCAATATAATCTTATTCAAAAAATACCTTAAACCAACTGGACACTTTTTTCTTCACACCAGGTCCTTCTTTCGGTGTCTTTACTTTTGTCACTTTTTCTTTGCGCTCTTTCCGTTCATAATTACCTTCGTTCACCGCACTTACACTAGCTGCAATTTCCTTTCCTTGAATCCTCATATTGCGATGTGAAAAAGCAATTAAGCCAACACCATTCGTATATTGAGGTTCACGGACTCCAATGTAATCAGGAATAGCAATACGTACATTTTTTTGTAGCACTTCTCTTGCTAATTCCAAAACTCCCGGTATTTTTACTGTCCCGCCTGTTAAAACATATCCTCCAGGAAGGTCATTATATCCTAACCGGTGAATTTCCTTTAATGCCAATAAATACATTTCTTCCACACGTGGTTCGATTATATTGGCTAACTGCCATTGGGAAAACTCTTGCTTTTGATCACTGCCAATCTCCGAAACTTGGAAAATTTCATCATCGGAGGCATAATCAATAAAAGCATGCCCATGTTCAATCTTAACCCTTTCAGCTTCCTCCGTCGACGTTCTTAGGCCGACAGATATATCATTTGTTATATGATCGCCACCTACAGGAATTTGTTTTGTACCTTGTAATACACCATTTTCAAAAACAGATACAGTTGTAGATCCACCGCCAATATCAATTAAAGCAACGCCTAAGCTTTTTTTCATCTTTTGATAAAGCAATTTGTTCCGGCAGCGAGTGGCTGTAAAACGATATCTGCTACTTGCAGACCAGCCTTTTCTACACATCTTAATACATTATGTAACATAGAGCGAGAACCAGTAATAATCGTTCCTTGCATTTCAAGACGAACCCCAATCATTCCGCGGGGATCATTTATTTCATCTAAACCATCTACGATAAACTGTTTAGGTATTACATCGATAATTTCCCGTTCAGGTGGAATAGAGATTACCTGTGCCGCATCTATTACTCTAGTAATATCCTCATCACCGATTTCACGATCTTCACTTGAAACGGCAACAACACCATGACAAGGCTGCAATTGTATATGGTTCCCTGTAACTCCAATAATGACACTTCGAATAGATAGTCCGATCATTCTTTCTGCTTTCTCTACAGCTGTCCTAATAGACTTTACTGTTTCATCTATGTCGACAATGGATCCTTTTTTTATACCTTCTGAATTTGTTTCCCCCACGCCAATGATGTTCAGCGTTCCATTGTTCATTTCACCAATAATTACGCGAACATGCGATGTGCCGATATCTAGTGTGACGTAAGTTTCATGGTTGTTCATTTGTTGGCACCTCCTTAAATCATACACCAATTCTATTTTTAATGAGTTCATAAAAAGATAAATAGGGAGATATGAAATGTATTCAACATGAATACGCTATCCCCTTTTTTTTTAAGATAATTTCAAAGAAATGATACAAATTTTCTTTAGGGGTAAAAGAGAAAGGTTGACGCCTTGTCCAAGTGTCATGTGTTGATGAAGAACAAGGGTATGGTAGAGCTATACAGCCTAAAAATAAAAATAGACATTGTATTTTACCCCTAAAGAAAAGGGTGATTCTCATTTGAGCCTATTCGGCAGGTTGCTGTTTTTTCCGGTTTTTCACCCACTTCTCAATTAAGTGTCTGCGGATGATTGCTATATTGTGAAATAGCCGGACACCAAATGCAAAAACTGCTGCTAAATATAAGTCTACACCAAGATGGACACCTAGAAAAGCTAAACCGGCAGCTAAAAGAATATTTGTGAAAAAACCAGTTAAAAATACTTTCTCTTCAAAAACTTTCTCAAGGTGAGCCCTTATTCCTCCAAAAAGTGTGTCGAGGGCTGCCAGTACTGCAATGGATAAGTAACTGGAGTACTCATCGGGAATTCGAAATTCTGTGGACAAACCTAAGAGGATTCCTATAAGCAGGCCCATGACTGGAAGCCACATTTAAGACCCCTCCTTCATTAACTCCATATGTCGAACTCTTAACGGCTTATCATACGGAGGCAGTGTTACATAATTGATCGGTGTTGAATTGATTGTTAAATTTTCATAAGAAAAGTATTCCCTTGACATGGAAGACATGATGGCGTGATGAAGCCCTTCTGGATCATCTGTAAGCACCCTTATCCTTAAAGGGAACTGTGTTACTCTGCTTCGGTTAATTAAGGTCACACCGTTAGCTTCCCGGATCGGAGTTGTGGAAATGATCCGTTGATTAGCAACGGCCACTTCCTTGGCACCATTAACATTAAGTTCATTGAGCAGCATTCTTAATAAGTAAGGTGGCACAGAATTAAGAACAGGAGCGTATTCATCCTCATACATTTGAGAAATCTCAATGATAACTCCTTGCCCACTAACCTCTGTTAAACCAGCTCTTGATTTTAATTCTTCAATGGCATCACTCATAACAGCTTCGAGATTTTCCCTTTGCTGAAGCTGATAAAGGAGTTCCATTTGTTTTTCCAATTCTCCATTCAATTCCTTCTGTCTATCTTTCTCCTGGGTGAGTGCTTGTCTTAGCTCGTGTATATTCCTTGTGTCACGAATTTCAGGTTCCTTCGTCGACTGAAACTGAATGGCGACCATAAATCCAATAATCGTTGTAATACATGTGAAGATGATCATTTTATCCTTCATGGCCGTCACCCTTTCTTAATAATATGGATCGAGGATTATTTCCCGATGTTTTTCAATTCTCACTTCAATATTGTCACTTAATAGCTGGTCCATGACACCACCAAACATATTTAAAGCTCCGTTCAGCTTTTCACTATCACCGATGGCAGTAATTTCAAAAGGAGCAAAAGACGTATTTCCATCCACTTCAATAACTGGACCAACACAATAGATATATGATTGGTGATTAATGCGGTAGCCGTTAATGGCAATTGCTTCCGCACCAGACACAAGAAGTTCATCCACAACCTTCTGGATATGCTGTTCATGTACAATATAATTGTTAGGGTTTTCTCCTTCTTGTACATACTGGGCATCCCTTAATGTTACCGTAATTCCTTCACCCTTTACTGCCACGGAACCAGTAACCATTCTAAGCCTGTCCAAATCCTCGACTAAATTAAAGTAGACACGTTGATCATTAGCAACTTGTTCTTCAATTTCATTTATCTTTGACTGGATTGCTCGCAGTTCTTCAGTCAAACTTCGATTAATGGCTTGCTCCATAAGGACTTGATTTCTTAATTCATCCTCCGCTCTCCATTGAGAATTAGAGATGGTATTACTCCCACTCGTTTCACTGGCCAATTGATAGCTAAAGGCTAATATAAACCCGGTCACAAGGAAGACTAAGGAAAATATGACGTGCTTACCCTTCACTTTCACTATCTTCTTCCTCCTTCTCAAATGGTTCAAAATACGGGTTCATCCTCATATGGACAATCCCCTCCACATTAACATCTAGCTGTTCCACCACTGATGGATAAGGACCAATTCTTTCGGCAAAACGCCTAACAGTAGAGCTGACGAGGAATCCATCATTCATAAAAATCGTCAACCGGGAAGGATCGTTATCAACAGGCGTTAAATATATTTCTGATATCCGCTGCCGTAAGGAAGGGGCTACTTGGTTAAGTTCCTTTGCCATTTCTTCCTTTAGTTCCGTAGAACCGAATCCTGCTAAAATGGGGGCATCGAACGGTACAGATTCATATTCTTTTCCTCTCAAGGTAACACCATTACTTAGGAGCGGATAAAAGCTTTCTCCTTCCTCCACATAGGCTATTCGCTCATATTCTTCAATCGTTATGGAAACAGTATTTGGCCATTGTCTGACAAGAGAGACTGCCTCTATCTCTGGATGTGATAAAAGTTTTTCTTGAATAACGTCACCATCAATTAGCCACATACTTACTTCCGGCAGTAGTTCTGATTGTTCCACTATCCACTCTTCAGGAACATAAACATTACCACTAATCTCCACATTTTTCACATGACTAAAGGAAGTTTGAAAGTAGGCAACGATCGTCATTAATAAAAAAAAACATGGAAATATAGACGATCAACCTCCTGTTGGCTCGTTGCTTACGACGCTCTTTCAAGGTAGGTATTCTTTCTTCAATTTCTATTATTTTTTTATGGTCCATAGGCCTTTCCTCCATTGTATAGCAAGGGATGGATTCAGAAAACAAAATTTTTATAAAAAATGTCAAAAAGAGACAAAATTCCTGTTTTTTAATACATTTATATAATAATTTCCCTTTCAAACTTTCAAAATTCTATAAATTACAGCACCTGTCGACAACATTAAGAACTTGGAAAAGGCAGGAAGTGTCCCCTGCCTTTTGGAAGGTATTCAAAATTATTATCTTATTTACTCTTTTTCCCTACCATTCCACTTCCGTTTCCATTTTAACACCAAATTTGTTAAAAATCGTCTTTTTTATATGATCGATCAAATCCAAAACATCTTGTGCCGTCGCTTCACCTTTATTGACGATAAAATTGGCGTGCATTTCCGAAATTTGTGCATCCCCAACGGAAAAGCCTTTCAAACCTGCTTCTTCAATAAGTCTACCTGCATGCTGAGGTAAAGGGTTACGGAAGACACTTCCACATGTAGGAGATTTCCACGGCTGGGATTCCCTGCGATAATCCTTATTTTTCTGCATTTCGGCTGTAATCTTTTCTTTGTCTCCTGCCTTTAACTGGAACTCCGCTTCCACACAAACGCCACCGTCCTTTTGTAATTTGGAGGTACGGTAAGAAAAATCCATCTCTTCGTTCGTATACCAAGTAAATTTTCCATTTGGCAGGAGGATGTGTGCTCGTGTAAGGATTTTTGAAATGTCTGACCCGTGGGCACCTGCATTCATAAAGACTGCACCTCCCACAGTACCAGGGATGCCGCCAGCAAACTCTAATCCCGATAAACCTTGCTTACTAATGGTTGTGGCCAACTTTATTAAGGAGTAGCCTGCTCCAACAAGTAGCTTCTCTCCATTTCGCTCCATATGGGCCATATTCTCTCCTAATTTGATAACAACACCATCCATCCCTTCATCAGAAACAAGAAGGTTAGAACCTCTTCCTATCACAAACCAGGGAACATTCGCTTTGACGATTTCCTTCATGGCTTGCTGGAGACCTTCTGGTGATGAAGGCTCAAAAAACAGTTTTGCTGGTCCACCAATTTTCCAGGTTTGTATGATTTTTTTAAAAGCTCATTCTCTGTAACCTTCCCTGCATTCAAGCTTTCTAATGTCTGTTTTAACTTCATAATTACCTCCATCACCTTATTTCACAAGCTGTGTGATCAACCGATAGAGTTCATCTCCTGCATCTTGCTTTCCAATTTCTAATGCACCATTATGCATTTCTTCCCAAGTAAAAGGATTGGTTATGATACTGTCTATTTCTTTCATCAATTTATCCGGTGACATCTCATTTTCTAAAATCACTTTCGCAGCATGAGCCTTTTCTAACGATCGAGCGTTCTTCTCTTGATGGTTATTCGTTACATACGGACTTGGTATTAAAATTGCAGGCAATCCTAAAGCAGTCACTTCAGCAAGTGTAGTAGCACCGGCACGTGCAACAATTAAATCTACATGGCTTAACACCTGCGGCATATTATGTAAGTATGGAACACAGATGACATTATTTACTGCTCCCACTTCTTCCATTTCTGCCTTTACCCTTTCATAATGAACATCTCCTGTTACATATAAACATTGATAGTCTTTTTCCCGCCATTGGCTTAAAGTACCAATGATTGCCTCGTTAATCGGCCTTGCTCCCCTGCTTCCTCCAACCACCAACACAGTCTTTTTCCCCATATCTAACCCTAGTTCCGTCAAGACATCTTTAGGTGAAGATTTAGCTACATCAACTACTTCCTGTGCACGGGGATTTCCCGTAAAAATTATTTTCTCATTCGGAAAAAAAGTTCGGGAATCCTCAAAGGAAATGGCAATTTTTTGCACGTATTTACTTAAGAATTTGTTCGTAAGTCCAGGAACGCTGTTCTGTTCATGAATAATTGTAGGAATACCTTTTTTGGCTGCAGCATACACGACAGGGCCACAAACATAACCTCCTGTCCCAATGACAATATCAGGTTTAAATACTTCCATATGTTTTTTGGCAACGGTAACTGCTTTTAAGAAACGGAAGATCGTCTTTACGTTTTCAAAGGAAAGGCTTCGCTTGAAACCAGTAATGTGCACCGTTTTAAACGGAATATTTTCCTTCGGCACAATTTTCGATTCAAGGCCATTTTCTGTACCAATATATAAGTATTCGGCAGTATTATTATTTTTTTGGATTGTTCGGATTAAAGCTAAGGCAGGATAAATATGACCACCCGTACCTCCGCCAGTAACTAATACCTTCATTTTTTCCCTCCAGCTTTTACTACATCTTTTCTATTATATCGTAAAAATGTCTGTCTTGATGATAAGAATAAACAATTTAAAAAAAGATTTTCGATCTAATAAGTACATCTAGTTCCGTTGGATCTCGTTCGCTCCGATCTCATCAACACTTCAATTCTAAGATTAGAATCTCATTCTGAGCAAAAGGGATACCCATGTTATATATAAAGGATTTATGTAAAAAACAAAAAGGATAGACACAAAAAGGGTTCATTTTTCCTTCTTGTGTCTATCTTGTATCATTTTTTTATGATTACCTCATGTGCCTGCTTATATTTAGCAACACGCCGATGGAGGTGAGCATGAGTGTTAAACTGGACCCGCCATAACTTAGGAGGGGTAGCGTGATCCCCGTTACTGGCATAAGGCCAATTACAACACCGATATTGATCATCACTTGAATGGCAATCATGCCAATTATTCCTGTTGCCAAAAACGTTCCATACAAATCAGGAGCGTATAATGCAATTCTCAACCCTCGCCATAATAACACAGCGAAACAAAGAAGAACAAAGCTACCACCAATAAAACCTAGCTCCTCTGATAAGATGGCAAAAATAAAATCGGTCTGCGGTTCTGGTAAGTAGAAATACTTTTGTCTACTGTCACCGAGTCCGAGTCCCAAGAAGCCTCCTGGACCAATGGCATACAAGGATTGAATGATTTGAAACCCTGCTCCTAAAGGGTCCTGCCATGGGTCTAAAAACGAAACAATTCGCTGTAAGCGATACGGTGCAGAGACAATAAGCCCTACAAATCCAAGGAGCCCCATTACCCCCAGAAACATAAAATGCTTTATTTGTGCACCTGCAATAAATATCATAACGACACTAGTGAACAACATTACGGCTCCTGTTCCTAAGTCTGGTTGTAACATAATGAGGGCAAAGGCTACCAAGACAAGGCCAAGTGTCGGTACTAACCCATATTTTATGGTCGTTACATACTTATGTTTTTCCGAGAGGTATTTTGCTAGGAAAAAAATCATTGCAATTTTCATAAATTCTGACGGTTGAATGGAAAAGGCTCCTACACCTAACCAACTTCTCGCCCCACCCCGAACGAGACCTACGCCAGGGATTAGGACTATTAATAAGAGCACAAAACAGACAATAATGATAACCTTCGTCATTCGGCGCCATGTCCAATAGTCCACATTCATCATAAACAGCATTGCCACAACACCTAAACTGGCAAAAAATAATTGACGCTTTAAAAAGAAAAAGGAATCATCAAAATTATAGTGGGCCATGACCGCACTGGCACTATATACCATAATAAGTCCTACGACTAACAAGCTCATCGTAGCAGTAATTAATAAGATGTCTGGAGCAGATTTTGTCTTTGGCAATAGAGTACACCTCAATTCCTGTTATATCTCTATTACCTATATTTATGAGCCTCTTGGACAAACATGACTGCTATTGGACAATCTTTTTTACTGCTTGGACAAAACTAGTTCCCCGTTCTTCAAAAGTTTTGAATTGATCCCAGGAAGCACAGGCCGGAGATAGTAAAATCACATCTCCTGAATCAGAGTTTTTGTAAGCAACGTTTACTGCTTCAGGTAATTCCTCCACTGTAACAACGGTGGGAACATTTGCCTGTTTTGCTGTTTCTGCAATTTTCTCTTTCGTCTCTCCGTAAGTTACAACACATTTTACCTTGTCCTCTAAATATGGAATCAGGTCTGTAAAAGATAAGCCCCGATCCAGTCCACCAGCTATTAATATGACAGGCTCTTGAAAAGCCTTTAAAGAGGTAATTGCTGCAGGAACATTCGTCGCTTTGGAATTATTATAAAAGGTCCTTCCCTCATAGTTCGCAACAAATTGTAGCCGATGTTCTACACCTGAAAAAGTCTTTAGTACTTCAACAATTCTTTTCAATTCTGCACCAGCTAAGTAGGCTGCAGCGGCAGCGGCTAATCCATTAGCTATGTTATGTTCCCCAGGAAGAGACATTTCCTCAACGGAGATCAACTCTCGACCAAATAACATCAACATACCGTCTTTTATACTGGCTCCTCCTGGAAGGTATTCCTTAACTGAGAACGGCACAACTTCAGCTTGTCCTTCCGTAACAACATTCTTCACTATTTCATCATCATAATTGTAGATGATATAATCACCACCCACTTGATTGGAAAACACATTTGATTTCGCTTGAACATAATTTTCCATGGAACCGTGATAATCTAAGTGAGCTTCAACGAGATTAAGTAAAACGGAAATCTTTGGTCGGAAGTGAACTGTTCCCATTAGCTGAAAACTAGATAATTCCGTTACGAGAATATTATCTGGACCTGCATTTTTAGCCACCTCAACTGCAACTTTTCCAATATTTCCTGCGATTAATGGCGTTTTATTACTCCCCGTTAGCATTTCTTGAATATACGTAGTCGTCGTTGTTTTTCCATTGGATCCAGTAATACCAATAATATCAGCTTCAGAAATGTCATAAGCTATTTCCACTTCTGTAATTATGGGGATACCTAATTTCATTGCCTTTTCAATGAGAGGGTTTGTATATGGAATACCTGGGTTTTTCACTAGAAAATCCAACTGTTCATTAACAAGATTTAATGGATGAGAACCACAGATGACCTCAGCACCTAACTGCTGAAGCTTCTGACCTTCCTCGTTTTCCTCTAAAGGTTTACGATCATTGACAGTCACCTTTGCACCTAACTGGATAAGGAGTTCAGCAGCAGCAGTACCGCTTTTTGCTAACCCGAGGACCAATATATTTTTATCTGTATATTTCGTGGTATTTCTCATTTACATCCACACCTCAATATAAATTCCAGTTATGGCACAGAGAAAGCCAACTAGCCAAAAGGTAACAACGACACGCCATTCGCTCCAACCTGAAAGCTCATAATGATGGTGAAGAGGGCTCATTTTAAACAGCCTCTTTCCCCCTGTTGACTTAAAGTAAGCTACCTGCAGTATTACGGAGAGGGTCTCAATAACAAATACGCCTCCGATAATAACTAAGATTAATTCCATTTTTGTTAAGATGGCTACCATGGCCAACGCTCCACCTAGAGCAAGGGAGCCCGTATCACCCATAAACACTTTTGCTGGATGAGCATTAAAAACAAGAAAGCCGAGTACGGCTCCCATCACTGCAATGGAAAATAACGCAACGGTGTACATTGACAGGGAATAGGCGATGATGGCAAAAGCACCGAAGGCAATTGCTGTCGTTCCAGCTACTAATCCATCCAGACCGTCTGTAAGATTAACTGCATTGGACGTCCCCACAAGAATAACAAGGATAAGGGGGATATATAACCAACCTAACTCTAGGGAATATCCAGTTCCCGGTATTGCTATGGCTGTGGAAAGAAGCCCTGTTTGTAATAAAACAATGTATACAATGGCAGCAACGGCGACTTGGCCGAGAAATTTCTGTTTTGACGTTAACCCAAGATTTCTTTTCTTCACCACTTTAATGAAATCATCAATAAAGCCAAGCAAACCAAACCCAGCAGTTACAAATAACAGTAACCAGATTTCCACATCAAGGGAATGGAATTGGGAAGCCATGATGATCGTTGCTGTTATTAAGGAAAATAAGATCATCACACCACCCATGGTCGGTGTACCGCTTTTCTTTTGATGGGATTTTGGACCTTCATCTCTGATACTTTGCCCAAATTTAAGTCTCCTTAAAAAAGGAATTAAGATGGGCGAAAGTAGAACAGCAATTAAAAACGACAATATTAACGTAAATAATAGGCCTTGTTCCAGCATATTAGGAACTCCTTTCTAAACTGCAGCTCATTCCTAAAGACAAAACAACAAAAGGGAAAATAGGGTTTTATATTTATTTTATCGCTTTTATAGTAAATTAATGACTCCCTAATGATAAAGGTTTTGTCTAAATAGAATGAATCCTCTTCTATCATAGCTTTTAGTTATTATTTTTTATATTAAACTCCTTAAGCCCGGGCTGCATGTCGTCAGGCAATACTCCTAAGTGAACAGCAGTGCCAATTGCATATACAGCATTTTTAATGTATGGTCGTAAACTTTTCTTCACTTTAAATGGCATGTGAATCCCTTTTAGCTGAAATTGGAGGTTATCTCCTTCTTCTTCCATTTCCACCAATTGAAAAACGCAATTCTCCGAGTTTCCGCAATAGACTACATCTGTCTTCCAATCGTAGTTTGTCACTGCTGGCTCGTCTCCATCTACCAAAGCTAAAGCGCTGGCTTTCATCCCCTTTTCTATCATCCCATACTCCCTTACTACTGCTTCCTTAGACTGATTATCTGATTGGAAGGGAAGCTCCCAAGAGGAGATAGGTAATAAGGCAATGTTCGGTTCAATAATTTCACTCAACTCACCTAATTCTCCTGAAAAACTCAGGCCGTACTCAGCAATAAATATGTCCGTATCTTCGTCCATATTAAAAATAGATAAACAAATTCCAAGCCAATCGGATTGACTAGTAAGAGATCTAGAAACTTGATAATTCTTTGTTAAAACGGCAGCAGTTAAGTCTGCCGTTATTCCACTTTGATCACCTGAGACTGCTATAACAGGTGGATCCACTTCTTCTAAAATCAGCTTGGCCATTTCCTGAATCGCATTCTCTACACTATTTGTAATAAAAACTGGTATGGAACTAGTCGTATGAATATCATGTAACTGGCTCTCTTTTTCTAGTAAAACGGCAGCTGCTCCTCCTTGAATTGCCACTTCCATCACTGCTTCGTTAACTTTCACTTCATCACCAAAGGGGATATAAAGGTAGCCTTCCCTTATATCCTCTTTCTTTAATGCTACCCCAGTAAACATCAGTTGTGTTGGTACATCTCCAATCGTTTCAGTACATACAGTTTTAAGAAGTTTTATAGTAAGATTTGCACTCATTTCCGACACTCCTCTGCTGCTTCTTTAGCCACTTCCCGGTCATCAAATGATAGTTGGTTTTTCCAATCGTTTGATATGTTTCATGCCCTTTACCAGCAATTAAGATAATTTCCTCAGCCTGTGCACGTTTAACAGCTTCATAAATGGCATCCTTTCGATTTTCAATTACCGTATAATTGGAGGTGACGAGACCTTTTTCCATGTCCTGTAAAATCATTTTTGGGTCTTCCGTTCTAGGGTTATCGGATGTTAAATAAACAAAATCACTAAGTTCTTCTGCAATAGCAGCCATTTTAGGACGTTTTGTTTTATCACGGTCACCGCCACATCCCACAACGACGCTAACCTTACCTTTGGCAAATTCTCTTATCGTTCTCAACACGTTTTCTAAGCTGTCTGGTGTATGGGCATAATCGACAATAACATGAAATGGCTGGTCCATTTCTACCCTTTCAAACCGGCCGGCAACTCCCTCCACACTAGAAAGGCTTTCCACAATGTCATGCAGGGCTACTCCTGATACATACGCTGCTGCGGCTGCTGCTAAGGCGTTATAGACAGAAAAGGTTCCAGACATATTGAAGTCAAGGTGAGCTGTTTCATGTCCAATTTGGATATCGAAACTGACGCCAGTCTCCCTTAACTGAACATTTACTGCACGCATGTCCGCATCACTATGGATACCGTAAGATAAGATAGGTGCTGCTGTCATCTCTGCCATCGTTTTATAGACACTGTCATCTTTGTTTAAAACAGCAATAGGCTGTCTTTCATCATCGTATCCATTTCCTAATTGAGCAAAGAGAAGCCCTTTTGCTTGGGCATACTTCTCCATCGTCTCGTGAAAATCCAAATGATCCTGGGAGAGGTTTGTAAACACAGCTACGTCAAAGTGGGTACCATGAACTCTTCCAAGCTGCAAGGCATGGGAGGACACTTCCATCGTAACAACCTCAACCCCATCCTCCACCATGTCTGAGAAGTTTTTTTTGTAACACTAGGGACTCAGGAGTAGTATTTTTAGCTTCCACCATTTTCCCATTATATTTAACATACATTGTTCCAATAAGGCCTGTATTTTTGCCAGCATCCCCTAATATTTTCTCAATTAAATGAGTAGTGGTCGTTTTCCCATTTGTACCAGTTACCCCAATTAAATGTAATTTCTTTGTAGGGTGATTGTAAAAGGTCGCAGATAGAATAGCCATCGCTCTTTTACTGTCTTTGACAAGCACAACTGGGATTGAAGCTTTGACAGGCTTTTCGGCAACAATCGCCACTGCCCCTTTTTCCTCTGCTTGCTCCACAAAGTCATGGCCGTCGACCGTATAGCCTTTGATACAGAAAAACAAGCTACCTTCCGTAACTAGACGGGAATCCATATGAAGGTCTAAAATAGTAGGGTCTTGTTTCTCCTTATATTCATAGGAAGGCAATTTACTAAGTAATTTCGTTAATGGAATCATTTCCAACCCTCTTTCGTTATGAACAGATCAATGTCATTCGATTTTTCTCACATTCCCCATTTTACTGTTCCTCCTCTGGTTTGTCACCCATATATATACGAATTGTTGAACCTGCCCTCACTCTCGTATTTGGTGCAGGTGATTGTACTAAAACCTCATTGCCATTCCCCTCTACTTCAAGTTGTAGCTCATAGTAGGCTTGATTAATTTCCCGCATTGTCAAACCAACTAAATCAGGTACATCCACAATTGGTTCATCGTCCCACATTAGCTCTTTTTCAATTTGACCTCCACGTTTTTCTACGCCAAGGGCTCGTAATCCATCTTCCATTATGTTACCCACAATTGGGGCTGCTACTGTTCCACCGAATTGAATAATGTTTTTGGGGTTATCAATGGCAACGTAAATAACAATTTGCGGATCATCAGCAGGAGCGAAACCAATGAAAGATACAATATGGTTATTCTCCAAATACCTTCCACCTTTTGCTTTCTGTGCGGTTCCAGTTTTTCCGGCAACTCGATAGCCGTCCACATAAGCTTTGCGACCAGACCCTTTTGCAACAACGTGCTCCAAGGCTCTACGTATCTCTGCTGATGTTTCCTCAGAAATAATCGTATTCCTTAAGGTAGGAGTGGTTCTAGAAATAACTTCATTCGTTTCTGGGTCAATAAATTCTTTTGCTAAATAAGGTTGATACAGCTTTCCCCCATTAATGGCCGCGGCAACTGCCGCAACTTGCTGTATGGGGGTTACGGATACCCCTTGACCGAAGGAGGTGGTTGCCAACTCTAATGGTCCTACTGCTTCTAAGTCAAAGAGAATACCTGTTCCTTCCCCTTGAAGGTCGATACCCGTTTCACTCCCGAAACCAAAATCATGAATGTACTGAAAAAGTGTTTCTTTACCTAGTTCCTCGCCCAAGGCAACAAAACCAGGGTTACAGGAATTTTGAACCACTTCTAAATACGTCTGGGATCCATGACCACATTTTTTCCAGCAGCGTAGTTTATGACCTGAAACTTCAATATAGCCAGGATCATGGAAGTTATCTTTATCTAAGTCGACAATTCCTTCTTCCAACGCGGCGGCTAACGTAATAATCTTAAAAGTTGAACCTGGTTCGTACTGACTCCATACTGGTTTATTTTGATTATAAATTTCTGGAGGCACTTCCCGAAATCGTTCTGGGTCGTAATCAGGGCGGGAGGACATTCCCAATATTTCCCCTGTGTTTGGATTCATAGCTATGGCTATTGCACCGTCTGGATTATACTTAGCTTCTGCATTATCTAGTTCCCGTTCAATGATCGTTTGTATTTTTGAATCGATAGTCAGTTTTAAGTGTTGGCCATTGACTGGTGGCGTATACACGTCTGCTAAGTTTGGCATGCGCGTTCCTTTTGCTGTTGAATAATAGGATACATGGCCTTGTTCCCCTGAAAGTCTTTCGTCATAAAACAACTCAAGTCCTGTTAGCCCTTGATTGTCAATACCTGCAAAACCTAAAACATGAGACAAATACTTACCGAATGGGTAATGGCGCTTATTGTCCTCTGCGATAAAAACTCCAGGAAGCTTTAATTTCCTTACTTCCTCCGCCAGTTCATTACTCATTTTTCGTCCCTCTGGATTTATTCGAACAATGGAAGCATTTTTTGTAACGAATTCATAGGCTTTTTGTGGGTCCATATTTAGTATTTCAGCAAGTTTTTGCGCTGTGCCCGATGGATCCTCAATTTGCCGGGGAACAACGAGTACAGATGGTGCACTTATATTCGTAGCAAGGGGGATACCATTTCGATCTAAAATTTCTCCCCTTTTTGCCTCAAATGGTATATTTCTACTCCATGAGTCTTCTGCCCTTGTGGCAATTTCATCCCCCATAACGAGCTGGACAAACCCTAAGCGAACGACCATCACCAAAAAAACTACTAATCCAATACTTAAAGCAAAGATCAACCGTTTCCGAACGGTTACATTTGATACTCTTTTCATATGCCCAAACCTCCCATGTATAAACACTATGGCTTGATTCAGACATATGAAAAAAAAAGGACAAGATAGAACCTGTCCTCTTTGTTTTGTAGATTTATTTACTTACGAACACTTAATCCATAAAAAACTCTTCCTCTTCCTCATCTTCATCAATAGAAATAAATTGATAGTCAACTAAATCATCAATAGTCGTTTCAGGTCTACTACCTGGAGGCTCTAACTGAACCATTACCCGTTCAATTCCTTGTAGATTATCACCAGGAGCAGGTCGTTGCTGAACAACAAAACCTTTCCCCTCCACATTAAGTTGTACACCAATCAAAGATTCTAAAGTAAATAAACTTCTTAGGGACCAACCTGCCACATCAGGCATTAGAACATTGTCCCCTTCTGTTTTCAGAAAGACTTTTTCACCTCGTAAAACAGTTGACCCTGGAGGTGGGAATTGTTTTTCCACTGTCTCTCCGTTGCCCAGTTTTATTACACGGAATCCACTAGTCATTAATTCATCCTCAACAGAGGTGAGAGGTTTGCCTACAAAATCCCCTATACCTTGCCCTTCCACAACTGTTGTCCCATTCCCATTAGTTGGGGCAATATTAAGATATTGTAAGCTTTGATTCATAACGGATTTAAAGATCATAGATACAGGAAGAGACCCTGATTCGTATTCTTGAAGTTGAGGCCTATCTACCGCAACATAGACAATCACCTGAGGATCCTCTGCTGGAGCCATTCCTATAAAGGAAAAAATATTATTTCCATGTCCCGTCATATATCCAGGACCATTTTCCAATGGTATTTGCGCTGTACCAGTCTTTCCTGCTACGCGGAATCCTTCAATGGCATAAGGTCTACCTGTTCCTACTTCAGAGGTGACTACCGATTCTAGCAATCTAATAACTTCATTAGCTGTTTGTTCAGAGATTGGATTTCCTGCCACGACCCGTTCATTTTGTTGAATAACCTCACCTGTATCCACAGACTCTATTCGATCAATGATATAAGGACGAAGCATTTCTCCCCCATTAGCTATAGCTGTTGCTGCCTGGATTTGCTGGATAGGCGTTACTGCTGTTCCTTGGCCTAATGCCGTTGTTGCCAATTCACTTAAACTTCCACGAACGATTGCCCCATTCACTTCATTAGGGAGGTCAATCCCCGTCCTATCTGCAAAGCCAAATTTCTCAACATAATTATATAAACGTTCTGAACCTAGTTTTTCAATGGCAAGCTTCGAAAAGGCAACGTTAGAAGAGCGTTGAAAGCCTTCATTAAATGAGATTTCTCCCCAACCACCTCGGTGATGGTCTCTAATAATAAATTCATCAACAGGATAAGAGCCTGATTGAAACAGTTCTTCTCCGTTATAAACTCCTTCTTCTATGGCCGCAGCCAACGTAAACATTTTCATTGTTGAGCCTGGCTCAAACCTTGAAGCAATATTAAAATTTGTATAATTTATAATTGATTCATACTGATTTGGGTTAAAACTTGGTCGGTTAGACATACCGAGAATTTCTCCTGTCTTAGCATTAGCTACAATTGCCATAATTCTCTCAGGTTGAAATTCTTCATCCACTTGATTCATTGTTTGTTCAATGACCATTTGAATTCTCGTATCGAGGGTAAGGAAAACATTATCACCATTTTTAGGAGGCTCGATCATTTCATTGGCGTCTGTCAATCTACGATTTCGCCCATCCTTTCGATAAGTAATTCGACCATCTTGTTCTTGTAAATAGTCGTTCAAACTGCTTTCCAAACCCATCCTAGCTACAGACATATCCCTTTCTGTATAACCAAGGATGTGGGAGGCAAAGTTTTGTTTGGGGTAAAACCTCCGTGGATCTTCTCGAAAACCGATACCATCTAAATCTAATGCATTAATTTCCTCTCGTGTCTCAAAGCTTAAAAATTTCGTGCGTGATCCAAGCTCTACCTGAACCCTACCTTGTTCAATTCCTCTCGACAAAATACCTTCAATTGCATCAGGATCAACATCTAGGACCGTACTCAATTGATAAGCAGTATAAGCAGGGTCTTCCACAAAATCTCCAAAACGCTCATCTAAATTTGCTATTATAGTATAGGAGGGAATTTCTTCTGCCAGCGCCTCACCATTTCGATCGTATATTGTACCCCGTTTCCCATCAATCACTCGCGTCAAAGACCAACGCTTTTCTAGAAGGGTCTGTAAATCATTGCCTTGGATTTCCTGTTCGGCTTGAATATACATAAAACGGGAAAACATACCTGATATTCCAATAAGAAATAACGATAAGATTATAAGGGCGCGTATGATTACTTTTCTGCTTTTTTTTCTCCTCCACACACACTCACCTTCTCCGTTGGATTAATTGCTTGTATGGGTAAATCTCACGTTGTTTTCATCTAGGATCATTCCCATTTCCTTTGCCATGGAAAGGATACGGTCAGGGTCTGATAACTCCATCACTTGCAGACTTAAACCTTCATTTACCTTCACTTGCTCTTGAATGGCTCTTTCCGTTTGCTGAATTTCGTGATTGGCAATATAAATAGATGCATAGTTAGATAAGACCAAATACAAGGCAAAAACGATAGCCCCTAAGGTAATAGTATAGATGAACTTTTCTCCTTTGGAAATACGAGATTTATAAGCTTGTCTTTTTTTTCGGTTTACTACCTGGGTTAGTGATTACAGGTTGCTCTAATTGTTTCTGGACTAGTGGACTCATTCGTTACCCTCCCAAAAATTATTGTTTTTCTGCAATTCTTAATTTGGCTGATTCTGCCCTCGGGTTCATCTCCAATTCCTCTTTAGACGCAAGGATTGGCTTTCGGTTAATTAACACAAGTTCCGGCTGAAATTCATCAGGAATAATTGGTAAATCCTTTGGTAGATCTGCCCTTGTGCTCCGTTGTTTAAATACTTGTTTACAAATCCGATCCTCTAATGAATGAAAGGTAATGACGGCTATTCTCCCTTTTGTAGCTGTCATGTCAATAGCATCTTGTAAGGCATTTTCAAATACATTTAGTTCATCATTTACGGCAATTCGAATGGCTTGAAACGTTCGTTTCGCAGGATGGCCTCCCTTTCTTCTGGCCGGAGCTGGAATGGCATCCTTAATAATGTCTACAAGTTCAAACGTGGACTCAATAGGCTTGACCTCACGCGCTTTCTCTATTTTTCTTGCGATTTGCTTTGCAAACCGCTCTTCCCCATATCGAGAAATCACTTTCATAATACTTTCAAATGGCCACTCATTAACCACTTCATAAGCAGAAAGGGCTTGTCCCTGATCCATCCTCATGTCAAGGGGTGCATCGAATCGATAGCTAAACCCTCTTTCTGGTTCGTCAAATTGTGGTGATGAAACTCCAAGGTCAAACACAAATCCATCAACTTGTTCAAGACCAAGTTCAAGAAGTTCCTGTTTTAAATATTGAAAATTACTATGTACAAAAATGACTTTGTCTCCATAGTCTTTTAAACGTTCCTTTGCGTGGGCTAATGCCCGTTCGTCTTGGTCGAATGCGATTAATTTTCCATTACCACTAATCTTGGAAAGGATGGATTCACTATGTCCTCCCCCACCTAGCGTACAATCTACATAAATACCATCAGGGTGAACGTTAAGCCCATCTACTGTTGCCTCTTTAAGAACCGTTACATGCTCAAACAAAGAAAAATCC
Organism: Bacillus sp. (in: firmicutes); assembly: GCA_021208645.1. Taxonomy (GTDB): domain Bacteria; phylum Bacillota; class Bacilli; order Bacillales; family Salisediminibacteriaceae; genus Evansella. Next base: position 51,519 of record JAJOJL010000059.1, read on the forward strand.
TCCTTTTATCGTCAAAACAATGGTTATGCTGGTAATCTTTTTCCAGTAGCTTTACAACTCCTAGAGATCGAAGTCTACGATGCCTTCTGCAATTTCTGCAAACGACTCTTCTGACTCTGCAAAGTATTCTTCCCAAATTCCTTTACTCCAAATCTCTACCCGGTTGGAAACTCCAATGACGACACATTCTTTTTCAAGTTGGGCATACGAACGTAAAGTTGGTGCTATATTTACTCTCCCCTGTTTATCTAATTCACTTTCAGCAGCTCCAGAAAAGAAAAAGCGCGTAAAAGCACGTGCATCCTTTTTCGTAAAAGGCAATGTTTTTAATTTCTGTTCCAGCTGCTTCCATTCATGTTCTGGATAGACAAATAAACACTTGTCCATCCCCCTCGTTACGACGAAGGCGGGTCCAAGTTCATCACGAAATTTCGCAGGAATAATCATCCTACCCTTTTCATCAATCGTATGATGATATTCGCCCATGAACATAAGACGCCACCTCCTCCCCACTTTATAACACTAATTTACCACATCCCCCCACTTTTCACCACCTCTTTCGGATTTTTGTCCCAAAAAAAAATAAAACAATAAGCTAAAATTAAAGTTTTGAGCATAAAGGTAAAAAAAGAGGATGACTCAAAATGGGTTGTTTTCCCCTCTTGAATCATCCTCTTCTATTATGTTAGCTCTGTTAGTGGATAATGTTGATTTTGGATATGCGTTGATTTTGCGAAAGGAGCGAGACTCCTGCGGGAAAAGCAACGGCTGAAGACCCCGCAGGGACGAGGAGGCTGAAGCGTTGCCCGCGGAAAGCGAGCTCCTGTAGCATAAATCAACAACAAAAAATTACCAGAGCCATTTTTTTAAAAACCATTACGTTTAGAGATAAATATACAGTTCCTTACCATACAGTGGAGTTTCATCTGTACTAATTCTATCTACCACTCTCTGGATAAGATCTTCTCCATGCATGTTTAAAAATGGAATAATATTTAAATACCTCTCTTGCAAATGTCCATTGGGACGTAATTCTATTTCCGTCTCATCAAACTTAAGAATTCCCGCTTCGTTTCGTTTCCTTATAAGCTTATTCATTCCCTTTTCATATTCCAACATCGTATTAAGAAAGTGGTTTTCAAATTTGGCATGTAATTGCTCTCCACTTTTCCCCATATCAGGGAAGGACTTAGACAAGTTTGCCAAAGAAGTTACTACTGATTCTCTAGCTTCATGGAAGATACCATCCACATCATATGGGTTATTCCTCTTCAGCCACATTTCTTTCTCCTGCTGCATTCCCCTTTCCAAAACTGTCTTAGGGGTAGTCTCTAACCAATGGAGGTTTTTTTCTGTTCGCCGAGAGATAAAAGAAATATGAACCCGTGGGCTAACTAGTGGCATCGTCATTTCAAACAGATGAAACACTCCCTTTAAAACGCCCCAATATTTCAATTCTCCTGGTCCTGCAATGAAAGAAATAACAGGTAAAACATAGTCCTGCATAATAGGCCGAGTTACTACATTATTACTAAAGAGGGAAGGATCCTTCTCTAGCAAAGTAGATAGCTCTTGCTCCGTCCATGATTTCTTCCCGTTTTTTTCACGAAAACGACCGTCGACTTTTTCGAGCAAAATTCGCTGGCCATGAACATGAAAAAAGAGATGAGCATTATTTTTATCCATATCAATAGGTACTCCAAACCCCGCTTCTTGAAAAGACGTTGCTCCTTCCATAAAAGCGCCCCTTACCATATCATTATTTTCGATCAGCCTTTGAAAAAACGGTTTCTCCAGTTCACGAATGGCCCCATCTCCAGCATCCATTAAAATAAGTCCTGTCCCTCGAAATAACCGGTGAATCAAAGTAGCAAACCAATCTACATAGTTGGTTTCTTTCCTTAGGTCCTGCAACAACTCCTCATACAACTTTACTGTGTGAGGCGTTTCCTTAAGGAACTGAAATACTTCTTTTAACAATTGTTTTCCTGATTCTTGATCGATAACCCTCTCTGATGCGGGGACTTTCAAGTCATTTCTTTCTTGTAAAAAAAAACTTTTTTACATCTGCTCCATTATGGACATGCAAATGATTAACTTCATCAATATCATGGTCTTCCCCTGCAATCCAAAAAACAGGGACAACGGGAATATGTAAAGTCTCTTCTAATCGATTCGCTTCATGTAAAATAGAAATAATTTTATTAATTGTATAAACAGGACCGGTTAATAGACCTGCCTGCTGCCCTCCCACAACAACGACCGATCTTTCATCATTAAGCTTATGAATCTGATGGAATGTTCGTTCACAGTTCGTGAATTTTTCATTAAATTTCGTTAGACTGTCCACCAGCTGTTCCCTGTTAAAATCTCGAGTTCTCAGTTCTTTTAGCCTTTCTTCAAGACCTTCCTCATTCACAGGGTAATCGTAAAACTCCATGATTTTCTTATCAGCAGCTATGTATTTATCAATAAATGGTTGGGCTTGCAATGATTTTCAAAAACCATTTTCATATGTATTCAACCTTTCACATCTCTCTGGTGAGTAAAGTAAACTCAAATTACGTTTCATTATAGCAAAGAATTTCCCTCTCACCAATTAACTTGCCTTTAACCTGCCGCCATCGAATAGACTCTAGATATAAGACCATAAAACAACAGCAAAAAGTACAAGCAAAAGAAAATAAAAAATTGAAAACGCCAAACCCCTTTAATTACTTTACGGAGATGTATGTCCTCGTGAATGCGCCAATGGAGAAAGGTAAACACGGCTCCGGTGAATAAAAAAAAACAGGACAAACAGCCAGATTAATCTCACATCCCAAATTTCTACTATAATGAAATAAACAGCCACAACAAATAAAAGCATCGTACAATCCACCGCCAGCTTAAAGGAGTACAGCTTGTTGCGCGTCGTTTTAACAGCAATAAGGTAAACTAAATAAAGACCAATTAAAGGAATTGTAACTAATGTTGCCGCAATGAAAACCAATACTTCACTCATCTTTCTTCTTCTCCTCTTCAACACCTACTATGGATTGGTGAACAAACTTCGTGACAGGCGCTTCCAACTGCACCTTTTCTGCAAGTTGGAGGATATATCCTGATATGGCCATAATTTCTGTTTTCTTCCTTTGCTTCCTATCTGTCAGCATAGACGACTCATTTTCTGATGTTCCTTTAATAACTCCAACGACATAGTCCCATTCTGACTCCTCCAGTTCCAATATTCGGCAACCTTCCTGGAACAAACTCCTCACGTTTTTTTTTCCAATGAGCGTTAGTTAACAATGCTCCATTTTTCACTCCATATAACGACGTTAACGGATTAACAATTAGGTTTACCAACAACTTTCGCTTTAGCATATAATGAACTTCGTCTGTAATAGCAATGGGAAAATCACCGAAAGAGGTGTTTACCATTGGTGGAGTAAGGTTGGATCCCCTTCTGACCATGAACCTACAAAGATACAGCCAACCCCAGTGTGTTTGACAGTATTTTCGTTTTTTCTCATGGCACCATGTGTGACGACTCCAGCATAAATGGGAACACCTAATTTCTCACCTTGCTCCAAGTGTCCCATACCATTTTGCAAAAATAGAATTGGTGTATCGCTTTTAAGGCCTTGCCACCGATTAATAAAGTCCTCCATACCCGTTTGCTTCATGGCGGCAATCCAAAGATCGACAGAAATCCCTTCTGCCTCCTCTGTCAAAATTACGGACAACTTACAATGATGTTGCTCCCCCTTGGTCAATACAAAAAATCCGTCTTTTACTATTCTATCTCGTTGCTCTTTCGACTTTGTTACTAACGTGACCGAATGGCCTTGTCTATGTAAATAATAACAACATAATAAACCGATCGCTCCGCCCCCAACTACCCCTATTTTCATTGCTCCACTTCCATTTCCAGCCTAGTATTTGTTCTTTATTATAGCAAAATTGTTCACTACTAAAAGTGAAAATAAAGAGAATTTCTTTTCTTTTTTATGTTTTTTAAATTATAATAATTTATAGATAATTCATTTTGTCATCATACCACTGCTACGGAGGGGATTTTTTTGGAAAAACATGAGGTTGTCCGTTTAAATGTTAACTTTAAAACATTAGAAGAATTTGAAAACTTTCGTGAATACGGCCAGCAGGAGCTGTCCATGAAAGAAGATTTAGAAGCAAATATCATTGAAAATGACAGTGAATCACCGTTTTACGGCGTTTACTTCGGGAAAAAATTAGTTGGCCGCATGAGCTTATACAAAATTGATAAAAAATTCGACAGATACTTTGAACCACCACAAGATTATTATGAACTGTGGAAACTGGAAGTTCTTCCTGGTTATCAAGGAAAGGGAATCGGGAGAAGTTTAGTAGATTATGCAAAAAGCTTTGGACTTCCTATTAAAACCAATGCAAGACAACGATCAGATGATTACTGGAAAAAGTTAGGCTTCGAAGCTCTTACATACCAGTCTGAGCGAGACAGGGGAGAAAATCCATACGTATGGTTCCCTGAGGGTGTTTCCGAGCAACTAGCAGATCAATAAGGATAATACAAATGAGGGTGACGAAAAGGCCGTCTGGCTGCCTTTCTTCGTCACCCTCCTTCTTTATTTTGCCGTTGCTTGTGTGTGGTTTCGTTTCGTAGCACGTTCCATCACATTGATCATCAACTGATAATCATTTTTCACAATTTCGTACTCATGTCTTAAACGAGCTAACTCTTTCTCTAATGCTTGATTTTCTTCTATTAACTCGTTAATACGTTTCGTAGACAATCCCTCGTTCGACAGCTGATTTTCCTTTTGTAAAACTTCCTGCTTTTTTTCCAAAAGGAAGTCGACCATTTCATCAATGGTTTTAACAACAGGTTTATCTTCTAGTTCTAATGATACTTTTTCTCTGGAGGTAATCTCTTTTTCCGGTTGAATTTCATCTTTCTTCAGTTGCTTTCGCTGTTTTTTCGCTAACTGGATTGCTGACTCGTATTTCTTTCTTATGGAAGAATTCCATCGAAACCCGCAAGCAGCCGGTGTCCTGGACAACTTTTCACCAATTTCTTCAAACGCAGCTAGCTGGGTGCTGCCCTCTCGAATATGTCGCAGTACTACTTCTGCTAACAACAGGTCTTCATCTTGATTCCATGCATCCTGCCTAACCAAAGATCTAATCCCTCCTTCTTCATTTATCACCTTATATGTATGCAATTAGTAGAAAAGATAGACTAATGTTCTAGAAATAGTATGAACCTTTCTACAATTTATCATCCCTAAAGGTTGCGTATCTATTTTTTATTAGAAGAAAGGGTTATATCCTTGTGGTTTATAGGCTATTTTTTGTTTAGAAATGCTTGTACAGCAACATGATGCTCATCCTTTTCCCAAAGACTAGCACAAGCATCTACTTCTTTGTCCATTGCTAGAAATAACTCTTCTTTTTCAGTTTCTGTAAAAAAGAAGTTCTTATAAGCTTTTACGACAGCTTGTCCCTTCCAATGATCTGTCCATTCATATAAGTCTTTAAGGGATATGTTCTCACGTATGAAGCCCAATTGTTCTACTTCATCCATGGTCCACCGCTTTGCTGTTCCAAGCATTAAGAGAGCATTTTCAGTCCCCACTCGCTTCTTTAACAAGGTTGCCCCTCCCCAACCTGTTGTAATATGGAGGTTTCCTTGAATAAAGCCAACCACTCCATCTCCTTTAGCAAAACGAAAGTCACATGCGCTGGCGATTTCTGCACCACCACCAACAGCAGAACCATTTATGTAGGCAACGGTTACAACAGGGAATGTGGCAAGGATTTTAAGGACTTCACACATAGGTTGGAGCATTGTTAACGCTTCTTCCTTTGTTTTTAGTTGATGGAAACTTCCTAAATCACCGCCACCGCAGAAAGCATCACCCTCCCCGCGTATGATAAGGACTGTTATCGTTTCATCTTCTTGAAGTTTTATTAAAGCAGAACGGAATTGCTCCATTAAGTCAAAATCGACAGCATTCTTCCGCTCAGGTCTATTAAAAATAATTTCTGCAACATGATCTGAACGACGCTGATAGATTACTTTCATCACGGTCAAACCTCCTTTTATTTAATAATAATTTTATGTACTAAAAAACAGGAAGGTTAAACCTCCCTGTTTTAGCTTTATTATTTGTTTACTACGCTTTCGCCCTTGTATGATCCACACTCTTTACATACGCGGTGTGATAATTTCATTTCACCACATTCAGGACATTTTACCATACCTGGTACACGAAGTTTAATGTGCGTACGACGCATTCTTTTTTTTCGTTTTACTAGTTCTTCTAAAAGGTACTGCCATGAGTCCCACCTCCTTGGAGATATTCAAATGAACATGAACTGAAACATGTTATTTTTTGTCATCAAAGAACTTTTCAAGTTCCTTTAAGCGAGGATCGATTTTCACCGTTTCCTCATCTTTTACATTTAGCTCCCAGTCCCTGCCTGACGCTGGCGCAAGACCTTCCTTTTCATCACTGAAAACGCGGAGCGGTTTTTCAAGCAATATACGTTCGATTACATAAGGGAATAAATCAACCGTGTTTCCTTGTACTTCGTGAACTTCATCATCCTCATCGAAGACAGCCATTTCATCCAATTGAAAAATTTCAGTTGCTTCAATGTTGAATGGATACTCCACATCGTTTAAGGTTCTGGCACAAGGCAGTGTCATGGAACCAGTAATAACGAGGCGAAAGGTAACGGACTGCTTCATAATACGAGCATCCCCTATCACTCGTACAGGAGTAATGTCACGGATTTCACGGTCTATTTTTTTAATTTCAGACATATCGACAGACTCATCAATATGCAACCCTTTGTGTTTATAGGCCAACAACTGTTGAACCGACCATTTCATAGGTTTTCACCTCAAGACAACAAATGTAATTATAGCTTTCGTTTTTTCGTTTGTCAAGATTCTTTCTTTACAAAACATAATATAACATGTTTCAACTGAGTCTATCTATTTGTTTCCAATCAGCATCATTTCATACCATACCATATGAAATAAGAAAAAGAAATGTTTGGCTAAATTAATTTTCCTAAGTTTTCTTGTAATTTAGTGTAATTTTTTCCCGTAACTGTTTAGAATGGACAAAGAAGGATTTTATTTAGAAAAGAGGTGTTAGGTTTGAATATTCTTGGAATTGTCGTGGAATACAACCCTTTCCATTATGGTCATTTACATCACTTAAAGGCTTCCATCAAAGAAACGGAGGCCGACATTACTGTGGCAGTCATGAGTGGTTCCTTTCTCCAAAGGGGCGAACCTGCCTTAACAGACAAATGGACCCGTACTAGAATGGCTCTTCAGGCTGGTATAGATATTATCATCGAATTACCCTACATATACTCAACACAGAAGGCAGAAATTTTTGCCGATGGAGCAGTCAGTCTCCTTAACGCCATTGGCTGCAACCAGATTTGTTTTGGTAGTGAATCAGGAGAGGTAGACTTGTTTGAAGCTTCTGTACTGAAGGTCAAAGAGCATGAAAAGGAGCTAGACAAGGAAATACAAAATCATTTAAAGACAGGGGTTAGTTATCCCCGCGCTTTCTCACAAGCCTTTCAATCGGTATTTAGGAATATTGATGTCATCGATTTAAGCCAGCCCAACAACATTTTAGGGTTTCACTATGTGAAGGCAATCCATAAACTAGATGCGGCCATACGACCATTCACTGTCAAACGGGAGAAGGCACAGTATCATGACAAAGAACTAACAACAGGGCAAATCATTGCTAGCGCCACAGCCATTCGTAAAAAGTTAATTATAGAAGGAGAACAATTAGAAGGTATTTATCAGTATTTGCCTCCATTTACATTAAAAGAGTTGAAGAGGCACCTAACTAATCAAGAATCCTTTGTCCATTGGGAAAATCATTTTCCTTATTTGCAGTATAAACTCCTTACGTCATCTTCAAGTGAATTAAAGGAAATTTATGAATGTGAGGAAGGCTTGGAATACCGTGTATTAAAATACATTGAGCATGCAGACTCATTTTTAGACCTGATGGAAAAAATGAAAACAAAACGCTACACATGGACAAGACTGCAAAGGTTTTTTGTCCATACCTTACTAAATACATCTAAAGCATTTATGGAAGAACATTGTCATCCACTCACACCAGCCTATATTCGCATTCTAGGCATGTCTGAGGAGGGGCAGCAGTTTCTATCCACACGGAAAAAGGAATTGGATATCCCCCTCGCCACAAGGGCCAGTGAATTGAATCACCCTGTACTACACAAGGATACGTTAGCCAGTCAACTTCATAGTCTGCCTTATAGACAACAAACGTCCCTACAGGAGGAATACAAAAGAGTCCCCATACGATACCACAAGGAAAAAGGAACCTTTCTTTAATAATAAAAGAGAGGTTCCTTTCCCTATGTCCTGTATTATTTCGGCTCCAATTGTTCTAAAAATTTGATGGCATCCTCGAACGTATCAATAGGTACGACAACCATATTCGTACCAATGGACTCGGCAGTCTCTTTAGCAACTTGGTAATTCGATTCTGTCTCTCCCCCTTCATTTGGAGCAAAGAAATAATCTGCTCCCGCATGATGAGAAGCGATCACCTTTTGCTTTACCCCACCAATTCTACCTACCCTTCCTTCTTCATTTATGGAGCCGGTCCCTGCAATGTCATAGCCTTTTGTAATGTCCTCTTCAAACAGTTGGTTATAAATTTCCAACGCAAACATGAGTCCTGCCGATGGGCCACCAATATTACTCGTATCAATCGTAACAGTAGGGTCCATCATTAACTCTCTATCTGTCACAGGATTCGCGATACCGATGCCCCCATTTTCTCCCGTAGGATCCAGGTCACTTGGAAACGGCATGATTTCAACTGTCACATCCTGTACTTCCTCATTTCGTTCAATCGTTAAAGTTACGTGGTCACCAATCGTGTATTGTGCCAATAACTCTAGCAATTTACTCGATTCCAGCACTTCTTCCCCGTCCACAGCAATAATTTTATCACCGGTCTGAAGTTTTCCTTCAGCATCCATGTCTGGAATCACTGATGTAACATACACGCCATGGTTTTCAAAAAATGCTGTCTTATCTGCATGCTGGTAGGCTACAATAACTGCCACATCCTGTGAACTAGCCATCATCATTAACTGACGGTGCTGATATTGTTCATCGGTTTCTTCTGGTGGTCTGATTTGCCGTTCAGGTATGAGCTCTCGCTCTTCGCTGAACATGGCCCACACATAATTCACTACGTTAGCTTGCCCCATCCTTACGGTTGTGAGCATAAATGTCCCATCATACTCATGACCGCCTTCTACCTCTATTACCTCTGATAAAACTTTTGCATCCCCTGGAATCGTAAAATAATAAGGAAGCTCATAGAAATTTATACCAAGGAGGATAATGAAAAATATAACCCACCTTATTGTGCTACGATTCATCCGTTGTTTTCCTTCAGTCATGCTGCCTCTCCTTCCAATCAATAATCTTCTGTTTAACTTCCTTTAACACTTTATTTGCCGCTGTTTCCCCATTACGGATAATGTCTTCCACATTTGTGTACTGAGTAGACTTTATATGCGTTGCAATTGGCTTAATCATGATGTCCGACTCAATTTCTCGATAAATACCCATTTGCCTTTCCATTATATCCATACTTTGCATAATTACATCATAAATAGAAGTAATTTCAGGCTCTTCGTTAAAATAAGAAACATCTACAGCTATTATTATATCTGCTCCCATCTTTTTTACCACAGAAACGGGTACTCTATCAATTACTCCACCATCTACATATAGTGTATCATTAATTCGCTGTGGAACAACAATTCCAGGAATGGCAATACTGGCTCGGACCGCTTCGGCAACATTCCCTTCTTGGAAGACCACCTTTTTCCCTTTCTTTAAGTCGGTCGCAACAACCCTTACTTTCGGCTCTAAATCTTCCAACTTCTTCTGATTGACCAATAACTCAATTAGTTGTTCTGCTTTATCCCCTTTAATAAACCCCATCTTAGGAACAGTAAAATCCAGGAGATATTTCCTACGAAATTGGATTGCCATTTTTTCTAGATATGCAGGTTTGTAACCTGCTCCATATATAACACCAATCAAAGCTCCCATGCTGCTCCCAGCAATATAATCTATTTTTATTCCAGCATCATCGAACACTTTTAAAACACCAATATGAGCAAAACCTCTCGACCCTCCTGAACCGAGAGCTAAACCAATTTTTGGTTCCAATGTATTCCTCTCCTCTACTGAAAAATGGTCTAATCTTCATTTGTTTACGTATATTTGAAAGAGGACAAGTTTAGTACGAAAAGCACATATGCCCTAAACTTCTACGATAATTCCTTTCCCCAAAAGGGCATCTGAGTTTCCAGATCGGATCTCATAAATAGATATTAATGTCAAAGGAGCTCTTGAATGAAAATGAACGCCTCACTCATCAAGACGATATTATATGCCAGTACAACATCATTTCTAGCAATCTCATTCATGGTATTTCCAAAGGAAGCCTATGAAGCTTCCATTCGAGGGCTTTCTATGTGGTTCGATGTGGTTTTTCCATCTCTATTACCCTTTTTTATCATGTCAGAGTTTCTTATCCGCTTCGGTGTCGTCTCCTTTATCGGAGCACTTTTTGAACCAATCATGCGACCACTATTCCGTGTCCCAGGTGCAGGTGGCTTCGTTTGGGCAATGGGGTTAGCATCAGGTTTTCCTGCTGGGGCAAAGCTAACAGCGAGACTTCGCCAAGAAAAAAAATAACAGCAGTCGAAGGGGAAAGGTTAGTTTCCTTTACAAATGCATCTAATCCATTATTTATTTTTGGTGCTATCTCTGTGGGGTTTTTCCATAACCCTGCCCTTGGCATCGTTCTTGCTGCATCCCATTATCTAGGAAATATAATAGTTGGTCTTGCCATGAGGTTTCATGGAGAAGATCAAGCCCCTGAACATAGAAGTTATGACAGCAAACTTTCTATTCGTTATGCGTTACAATTAATGCATGAAGAACGTTTAAACGATAAACGACCATTTGGAAAGATGATGGGCGATGCAGTCCATTCCGCCATTCAAACGTTATTAATGATTGGTGGATTTATCATTTTATTTTCTGTTCTTAATGAGATTCTTCAAATAATAAATATTGCAATGTTAGTAGGCTTTGTTATATCTATCATACTGGGATTGTTGCAAATTCCCCATGAATTAAACACTGCTGTTATCCAAGGTATGTTTGAGATTACTTTAGGAAGTCAATTAGTAAGTAAATCGACGGAAGCAACGTTATTGCAGCAAGCGATTCTTGTCAGCTTTATTCTTGCCTTTAACGGATTCAGTGTTCAAGCTCAAGTGGCAAGTATCCTTTCAGAAACAGACATCCGTTTCCAACCGTTCTTTTTAGCCAGATGCTTTCACGGATTTGTATCAGCTATTTTGACTTATTATTTGTTCGATTGGCTGTATATGGAAAATACGTCACCACACAGCGGCGATGCAGTTCCTGTATTTCTACAAATGGAAATGAGTTTGTTCGTTGTCCCTTACCATTGGCTCCTTCAATGGGGGTTTCTCATTACCGCAACGACGTTGGTAGTATGGGTATTATTAAATTTATTCAAAAATCGTCAATAATACCATAAATAACAGCAAGAAGTTTTTGCTATACAAGCTAAATCACTTATGAAACATGAGTAAAAAAAAATTAGAAAAGGCTACTGAAACAAAATTTACTTCGTTTCAGTAGCCCTTTTTACTATTTAATTTAAGCTCACTTCAGTCGAGTGAATTTAAGTTTTCTCTTTAATTGGAGAAGGCGAATTTTTTTCCGTAATGCTTCCTCTACCACATCTGGCACAAGATCACTGACCGAAGCCTGATATTTCGCTACCTCTTTTACGATACTAGAACTCAAATAGGAATATTTGTTGTTCGTCATCATGAAGAATGTCTCTACGTTTTCGTCTAATTTACGGTTGATGGAGGCCATTTGTAATTCGTATTCAAAATCAGAAACGGCACGAAGCCCTTTGATAATTGCATTAGCATTTTTTCTTTTAACATAATCAATTAGAAGGCCATTAAAATGGTCCACTTCCACGTTAGGCAAGTCCTTCGTTGTTTCTTGTAATAATGCGATTCGTTCTTCCACCGTAAATAACGGTTCCTTATTACGGTTGTTTAGAACGGCCACAATCACCTTGTCAAACACCTTCGCACCCCTTGTAATAATATCTAAATGTCCTAATGTAACAGGATCAAAGCTTCCTGGACAAACTGCAATACTGGCCATTTTTTATCCCTCACTTTTCATATAAAATAAGTACGTATGTATCCCG
>JAJOJL010000061.1 GCA_021208645.1 Bacillus sp. (in: firmicutes)
TTCTTATAGTAAACATTAAAAAATATAAACAAATCTATACTTATGTATTCTATAAAATTATATAACCCTTAATTCTATAAAATATATCCCACAATAATATCCTTTTACTAATACTTTTCTAACTCTAGTAAAGTTGATTTTAAAGACTTCATAAAAGAAACTAAAGCATTTATAGGACCATACATCAATGTCTTTAAAATCCAATTCCCTTTCAAAAAGTAGGCTAAATTAACCTAATTAAGTTCCACACTTTAAAATGAAGCTTTACTAGTTTTTATTTCCCACCAACAAAACTATAGAGAAATCATAAATTGTTTTTATAGTCTGTATCCATCCATTGTGCACACCAATTTGCATTTCTCCCAAGTACTATTGCTGAAGCGTGACTTGGTCCTGTGAATTTATAGTACTTACTATAAAACGAAAACTTCGCCTATACTATCTACAATGTTGTCTTTCACTGAAGAATTTCAATTCATTTTGAGATAGTTATGTATGCTTCTTGAAGTATCGACGGCCATTTGTGATCCCTTATAGACAACAAAGCATTCTTAAATACTTTAGCTTTAATTCCTTTTCCTTTACAGTAAAAGATCCTGCCCTTTTCCACGTCTGTATCAATAGATGCTTTGTTGGTACTCATTTAAATCAAACATAGTACGCTTGATCTATATAAACTACTAGAAACGACCAAGCGTACTTATCTTTATCATTTAGGAATTCATTGCTCGATTGTTAACAACATGCAACTCCCCATTTTTATCTAAAAGCGCCCCCTTATCTATCATCCTTTTAACAACACCATCTAAATGAGATTTCATCTCTTCTGTTACCCTTGTAAACCCTAATAATCGGTAAACTAAATGGGCTAGATTCTCTGTTTGGACACCGAAGGAGAGGCCTACTACTTCTAGGATGGCTTGTTCGTATTCTTCCTGGCAAATTAATTCGATCTTCCTAATGGCACCGCTCCTTATTCTTACTGGAGCTTCCGTCATGTTTGCTAACCATAGGAAATCTCCTTTTTTGGTGACGTCCTTGCTTAAACGGAATACCTCCTCAAACCTCTCTTGTATGCGGCTGCCTATTCTTTTTATACCAAAGGCATTACAGATCCGTTTCATTACTTCACTAACATGTACGGGGCTTTCTGTTTTAACGACGTCTGTTACTAGTTGGGCAAGTTCTTCCGGGTACAGGCTATAGAAATCCAGTCCAACGAAACTCCCTTGCAACTGCGCCATTTCATAGTCAATGACAGAACTGGAAGGGGCCTTTTCCACGGAATCATCTCTATTTATTTTCTGAACACCTTTTTGTTCTAGTTTCACTTTTTTCACAGGAGCATCGACCTTCGTAAACACCTTTGCCTGTTCAATGGCAGCGACCACTTTCTTCAGTTCCCGTTCTGGATGCCTGAACCAATCGGTACTCCAAATCCTATGAATTCTCCAGCCTAACCCTTCTAATACTTCTTGCCTTAACCGGTCCCTGTCCCGGGCAGACCTTGCGCTATGGTAGGCTGCCCCATCACACTCAATTCCTAGTAAATACCGTCCTGGAGCGTCAGGGTTGACAATGGCCAAATCGATGAAAAATCCAGCCGATCCCACTTGCGGCGCTACTTGATAACCGACATTTTCCAACGCGCGACATACTGCTTTTTCAAAAGGGGAGTCAAAATCTTTTCCTGTTGCCGTTGGAACGTCTAAATGTCCGTCTCTGCATACTTAAGGAATGTCTTTAGGGCCTTCACCCCGTGTGCGTTGGAACGATTCAAATCAATATCATCTGCTTTTAAGTTGGTAAACACTTCACAACGCAATCTTGCCCTTGTAATTAATACATTTAATCTTCGCTCGCCTCCCGTACGGTTTAACGCGCCAAAATCCATGGCCAAGTAGCCTTCCTTCGTTTTCCCGTAACCAATGCTAATAAAGATGACATCCCGTTCATCCCCTTGCACATTCTCCAAGTTTTTCACAAAGAAAGGCTCATGGGGATGGGCGGAAAAAAATGGCTCTAATGCGTTATTGGACCGCCGTAGGACTTCCACTTCATTTACGATGGCTTGCATCTGTGCCATACTAAACGCCGCTACGCCTAATGTTAAGTGAGGATTGCTTCTCGCATGCTCCATCACCGCTTCGGCCACTTTTCTTGCTTCCTCTTTATTCGTTCTTGTTCGTCCTCGATCGTAATAGGTGTCCGTTGCATAATTGTATTTTAAGCCTGTTGCCTGCTTGTTCGAATGAGGACTAGGAAACGTAACCAATTTATCCTCGTAAAATTCATGATTGGAAACGGTGATTAGGGATTCATGCCTGCTTCGATAATGCCACTTGAGCATGCGCTGTGGTGCATTTTGACCGGAAAACAAGCCTAGGATACTTTCCATATCGGAAACGAAATGCTCCGCATCTTCCTCTTCATCCTTTGTAATGGAATCAAAGAAGTTCGTCGGCGGCATTTGTTTACTGTCGCCAACCACCACGGCCTGTTTCGCTCGAATAATGGCACCGAAGGCGTCAACTGGTTTTACCTGACTGGCTTCGTCAAAAATAACAAGGTCAAACTCTAAACAACCAGGTTCTAGATAGGTGGAAATGGATAATGGCCCCATCATAAATACTGGCTTAATGGCCTGAATGGCATTTCCTGCTCGTAGCATTAATTGTCTAATGGGCAAATGCCTTGATTTCTTTTGGAATTCACGGCGAAGAACGCCGAGTTGGCCACCGCCTTCATGTTGCGGCAGCATTTTCCAATGCATTTCCGCTAGTTTGAAACGATTGATTTCGATCATTCGCTTATCTAATTCTTGGAATTTATTTATTACATGTTCATGTCGGCTCACTTCAAAGTTGGAAAGGGCAGGTCGTTCCGTGAAGGCCCTTATGGTTATGGCTTGATTCCAGTTCCATTTGAAGCAGTCTACTAATTGGTCCGTTGAGTGCTCCCATGATTCAGCTAACGTAGTGATGGCGGTGAGGTTTTCCTCGTTACACACTTCCGCCAAATTATTATAGGAAGCCATTTCTTGTAATTCGTCGGCATTTGTTTTCCAGCTGTTGAATAACTCTTGTAACGTGGTGAACTCTTGATCTGCTAAATTTTGTTTTTTGCCGAATCGAATCTCCCCATCGAATTCTAACCAGTTTTCTAGGTCATTAAGGGTGTGAGTGGTGTTTTCTATGGTGATGCTTAAATCGTCGATGATTTCTTTCACCCTTGTGGTATCTGGCTTGGATTCAAGGGACGTTAACACCCATGGTGAAATGGATTTGCTCTTTATATCCTCATGGAGTTTTATTAACCAATTGGCAATGTGGGTCAACTCTTCCCAATCGGAATAAACGGTAGTCCATCTGTCGTTGAACAGTTCTTTTCGCTACGGCTTTCATTTTCTTTGATATCGTTTTTGAGTCGACGTGCCTCCATGATGGAATCCACTACTTCAAGCAAATTAACCTGCTTTTCCTTTGGGTTTTTATGGAGCCCTAACACCCTTTTTTTCGCCGTACGATAGTCTTTCGAAAAAACTCTCCACCACTTATCCTGGTAGTGTAAAAGGTGCTGCCTTGTTTCTAGTAAATCTTGATCCCACGCTTCAGGCAGTAATGTTGTTTCATAGTTGGCTTTGATTTTTGAATACTGCCCAACTTTTATGAAATAGTTCAACGAGGTGGGAGCTTTTTGTTAAGCCAATTTTTTTGAATGAAGATCTACGCTCTCCAGGTTAGGTGAATCTACTAGTCTTTGGAGAGAATGGAAAAATACGACCGTACTAGGAAGATTGGTTACTTGTCCGTAATTAACCTCCGTGGTATATTGCTGCGCTTTATGGGAAAGGGTGATGAGTTTCTCAATGGATGCTTCCGTTCTTTCGGTTAACTCATCCATGTCGGGAGGCAATACAACCTTCTTTTTACTCCCCCAAAAAGTATGTTTAGAAGGAAGCCCCATATTTTTGATGACATATTGAAGTTCTTCCACTACGGAAAGTTTCTTACGGTACTCTTCCTTACTCCAATTTTCCATATTTTCAATGGCTATTTTCGGGAATTTCACCTCTTTATTGGTGGTTTGGTAAAACACTAATGCTCCGAGCGCTTCATAGGGAGTAACACCAGACTCCCCTACAACCGTATTGACAGCATGACAGTAGTCATTTAAACGGGTACGTAATTCTTCGAGAATATTAATGTCATCATTGGTGTACGTTGGTTTTCCCAAGTCCAAGGTGGAGGCAAGCTCATGTAAAAGCGTCTTTTTTATTGGTTTTGTGACTGTGAAGCTCTAAGCACGCTTCTCCTAGGCCAACGGTATCTAACCGCCGTTTAACCACTTCAAGGGCAGCCATCTTCTCCGAAACGAAAAGAACTTTTTTTCCATGACCTAATGCTTCCGCAATCAGATTGGTGATGGTTTGTGATTTCCCTGTCCCAGGGGGACCTTGGATAACCATATTACGTCCTTTATTGGCATCTAAAATGGCCAATATTTGTGAACTATCGGCATTCATGATATGGTTTGCTTCACTTAAATTTACAAATTGATCAATGTGCTCATCATCACCGATTTCTGAGGAGGGTTCCTTAAAGCCTTCCTCTAGTAGGGCCGTTATAATGCTATGTTTTTCCGGGCGGGAGTGGTCCGGCCATATGGCAGGATCTAAGTCGCGATACATAAGGAATTTTCCAAAGGAGAAAAAACCGATGACGACGGCATCTGTGTCGACGGACCAATTTTTTTGTCCTTCAATGCCTTTGGCCACTTCTGTGAAATAGGTGTCTAAGTCAATCTCTTCATCATCTCCGTTTAGGCCTGGAATCTCAATGCCGAATTCCAGTTTCATTTTTTCCACGAGGGAGATGTTGTGGCCAATTTCGTCTTCTGTAAAGGAAATCGTAAATCTCTCTTTTGCGCTAACACGCTCTAATTGGACAGGAATCAAAATGAGCGGCGCTTTCCTTAATTCCTGGCTCGCGCTGGATTCATACCAATGAAGCATGCTTAAAGCGAGGTAAAGGATATTTACCCCTTGTTCCTCGATATATGTACGGGGCAAAATAGTAGGTGTTGAGTAGTCTTTTCTCTAGTTGGTTTTCCGTATAGTTGGTTTGGAGCTTGGTTTGAAGGTTGGGTTGTTGCTCTTGTTGGTTGGTAGTTTCATTGATAAATTGCGTTTCGTCATCTTCTATTAACGAATATGGGTCTGGGTCTGGATTAGACATGGACGATTCTAAAAAACTCATTTTTTTCTTGTGCAATACTAGTGTCCTGTAGACATCAATAGGCTTATTTTGCATTACTTCAAGACCCCTGGCTTTTAACGTTCGATAGTTTAAAAGTGGATTCCTCAGTCCTAAATCAAGCAATTCTTTCCGCGCCACATTTAATTTTTCTTGAATAGAGGCTTGCCCCATGGTTATCAACTCCTTTGGGTTTATTGTAGTAGGTTGGGTTTATAGAGTTTATATAAAATAGTGATGGCTTTGCAGCCATGTTGAATGGAAACTATTATGTGCAGTACTATCAGGGGAGTTGATTTATGCTCCATGCACTCCCTTTCCGCGGGCAACGCCTCAGCCTCCTCGTTCCTGCGGGGTCTTCGGCCGTTGCTTTTCCCGCAGGAGTGGAGTGCCTTACGCTACAATCAACTCTTCCCTTAATGAAATCTTCTGATCCACCACAATTTCCCTATAAAAGTATCTTCCGTTTTTTCTATGTCAAAACTTTTGCGATGTTGGAATTATATAACAATCCATTTCGACAAAATAGGTGCATGTTCCTTCATAAATACAGAAAAGACACACTGTAATGTTGAAAATAGTGTGTCGGAATTTATAATCTCAGTTTTTACTAATCTTTTGGGTTTTAAACACGTGTTACTGCTTGGTTGTCACTTTATTCTTTCGATTACTCTTTGTTTTCAAAGGGTTAGCAATTACCATGGGTTTAGATATCCTTGTATAAATTATTTCCTTTGCAAAATACTTCATAATGTCTTCCGACTCTGATGTATTTTCAATGATATACTCATTCCAAGTATCTTCAAGGGTTCTTCTAAAATAATAGGCTTTTTCTACTAGATATTTTTTCTTCTTCTTATCTAATTCATAAAAACCATCAAGATTAATAAGCCATTTAATTTTCTCCAACTTGTCGTAGGTTAAACGATTTTCCTGTCGCTTTTTAACGGCCATTTCGTATAGCCAACACTTAATGACTATAAGGAATATCTAATTTCCGAATATTATCCATTGTGATATAACTAGCATTATTTCTATCTGCTTCTTCCAAATATCTTTGTGGTATATCAGGATGCAAAAGGTACTTTTCTAATTCTTCAATAGAAATTCCAACCTGCTTAGCAATATCCCCTTTAGATCTGCCCATATCTAACAGCTGATTAATCAGAGCATTTTTATCACCCCATGCGGTTGGGGATTGATTAAGAAACATATTTTTAAGCAAATCAATTCTCTGTTGGGTCTCACTTGTAAAACTTTTTACTATACAAGGTATCTTTTGGTGAATTGGAAGTACTTCTTTATAAGCTAAATACTGTCCATACCCGTACTTTAACCAGTAGTTATTCTCCATATCCTTTTCCACTACTAAAGAGCATTCAAAATTGCTCCCTCTTCTCAAGTGATCGACCATTCGTATAAATGTCTTTTTTTGGAACGTGTTCAGTATAAATCGGTACAATATCTTTTATGCAGACTGACTCTAAAACTAAACCACTTCCCACACTATCACCCCATATCCTTCCTTTTCTGAAAGATATGTTCTAGAAAGTATGTCCTATACGTGATCATTCTTTTTCAAAAGTATCTTAAAAATATTATTGTACTAGAAGGGGCTCCTAAAGCCTGGATGATGATTTTCTCAGTAATAGGGAACATGATTAGTTATATTTTGTTATATCTCATCAGAGTTCAACTTAGCAATTAAACTTTTTCTTACCTCCGTTATAGGTGTTTTAAAAGCGTTCTCAAGTCGTACCATTGAATTTGCCATGAATTCAATCATTGATTCCCAATCTGCCTCATTAAAGATATTTACTTCGTCTTTTTGATTTTTTATTCTAGAGGCTTTTTTATCGTCTAAGCGATCCCAAACAAGAACATCGCCAAATTCATTTTCAATTGTTTCTCTATATTTTTTTAGTTCATCAAAAATGAATTTGTTCTCTTCCTTAACCGCTCTCTGTATATAAACTTCAACTCTGGCATAACTTCTAGACATTACGAAATTGTATGAAACGGAAGAAATTCCAGTTCCGGCTCCAATCCAGTTATCTTTTGAAGGACTAATATTTCTAAATAAATCCGTCTTTTCGTTGATTCTTGGCAAAAGTTTTTTTCCAAAATTCTATTCTGGTGTTATGCCTGGTCTTTGATTCTTCTTGGATACTTATATCCGCTTGATTCTTTTCTGCCATATTAATAACGTATTCCTCTGCTTCTTTCATAGGAATTATTTGCTCAAAATTCAAAAGCAGTTGGTCATCAAGTTGGTAAGGAGTAACCTTAAAGCATTGTATCCTTAACTTATAGTTCATTAACCACAGCACAGTAGATGTTACTTCTTTTCTAAAATTAGCAGCAATAATAATTAACCTTTGTGTTAAGCCTTTATTTAAGACGATCTCATCGTATTCGTCTACCTCAAAAAATTCTTTTAGATTCTCTTCTGCTTCTTGATCAGTCGAAATCTTATTTAAATAACCTTGGTATATACTTTTTATCTGATCCTTCGTTAGGCTTGAACAATAGGATGCATACTTTAACACTTGCCAAGTAACATCTCTTCCAGAATCATCAAGTTTATTTTCAATGACTACTAAATTCCCTTGCTTATCTAATGCCAACAAGTCAAGCCTTTTCATTCGTATCATGAAAACCATTAAACTCTTTTTGAATAATTAGAAGGTCCTCCCCTAAGGATTCTGGGTTATTGGCAATCCACTCTTGCAGGTGATCCCGCTCTCGAAATCCTAGTTCAGAAAACGTCTTTTGTTCTAGTTTGGTAATTTTTATTACTATCCCTATTGATAATAAACATTTGGTTCACCTCTGTTCATTATTTATGTAGGTTCTTTTCTAATGACTTCATCAAGGGTTTTCCCAGCTTCATTTTTCCACTCTGACCACCCGTTGGCATTTCTTCCTAGTACTACGGCAGCAGCTTGGCTTGGTGATGTGAATTCATAGTCCTTGGTAAAAACGAAAGCTTGCCCCTTTTTTTTCTACTATGTTGTCTTTAACTAAAGATTCTCGTTTCGTTATGAGATAGTTATGTATGCTTCTTGATGTATCGGCGGCCATTTGTGATCCCTTATAAACCACAAAACCCTCTTCGCTATATTCTCCTGTGGCCTCCATGCCTTTTCCCTTGCAGTAAAAGATGTTGTCCTTTTCCAGGTCTGGGTCAATAGAGGATTTGGCAGTCCTCATTTCATCAAACACTCTAAATCCAAGGGTAGATAGTAGAATATTTAATGTTTCAAAGATATCCAACAAGTCAGCTTGTCTCCACTCAGGCACGAAAGAATTGGCCGGAACCGTTTGTGATAATTTGTATCGATTAACGGTCATTGCTTTTTGAAAGGATAATCTTTCAAGGAACTTTACATCCGTTTTGGTAAATTGATTTTGAATGTTATTTGTTACAAACACTACTGCCGAATCCCAAAATTCTTTTTCACGATTATGTTGTTTCAGTCGGTCAAAACAGTTTTCCGCTTCGCCAATATATACTCTCGGCATTGCATCCTCCTCTGCCTGTCCAAACAGAAAATAAATACCTACATTGGATACTTCAATACGTTCACTAGCTTGATCCAACAGATTTCTTGGAATATAGATAGCTTGTACTGTCCTATTAGTGATTTCTGCAATTTTAATACCTCGTGGCGATCCAAACGGCAAATAAATTTGTATCGTTCTTCCTTGCAAAGGAACCGCTCCTTTCTATCATACAGAAATTGTCTATCACCCAACGGGGAAATGTACTACAAGTCAGGTTAAATGTGACCAGAACACGACTATTTACTACGGTGTCCAAATCGTATCATAGCCATTTTTTATGGAGTAATCATACAGTAAATGATCTTTTTATCTTTATAATTAGTCATCATATTGACTACGTTTGGATTTTCTTTTTCCCCAACCAGTTTATTGTTTCTATCAATAATGAATTCAAGATAATTTCTATCTGGCAGTTTGTCGCTTTTGGAGCTGTTGCAGCGATTACAGGACAAGACCAGGTTCCATATATGGTCCGATTGAACAAAGGACCACGGGATAAAGTGATCAACATGAGTTTCCCTTTTTGCCTGCGTTAAGGCTTTTCCACAATAAAAACAGCTTTTTTCAAAATACTGAAGTAAGAGTCTTTCAAAGGGTCGCAAAGATGATCGCTTCGCAATGCTTTCTACTTTCCCAAGCAAATAGTTAATACTCGGCACCTCATTTAATGCCTCGATCATGACTGCCATGTGATAATTGGTTAAATTCACAATTAACCGTTGGTAGTTGAGCATGAAATAGTAGACAGCTGGGTTCAGCCTGAAATACTCCCTTTGGTGATCAAAGGCATAGAAATTCCCTCGCGTATCACCATAAAGGGCTCCGTATACGTTAATTTTCATGATACTCTTCACTTTATTAACGAGCTTCACTTGGATGGTATCGTCAATTTTGTCAAAACTGAAATCAGCAGGAATACCATATTTACTTTGCTCTTCTTTAATAACGGTTACGACTCTCGCGCTTTTACCAGCATTTTGGTTCACGAGATCGTGATTGACAATTAAGTTCCAATAAACCTTCGTAAAGGCATAAGCAAGTTGATCATAGGTTAATTCATAGTTGTCGTTGACCTGGTAGAGATTTTCGATTAACGCTTTAATTAACGCGTATTTATATGTAGACGACTTCACTGATTTACTGGAAAGTACTACGGTAAAAATCCGCCAAATTTCCTCATCCGTTAAATAAGCTTCCCTTAGTTCCCCTACCCTCAGTTTGTGACTCATTGCGACACCCCCTTCCGCTGCTTGATTTAACATGGTTATATTAATGATAACTTAATCTTGAAGGTTATCCAATATTTGTCGGCAGGAATTTGGATAATCTATGTATTGTTTTGGGAGAATTGAATCCAATTACCCCGAAACTCTAACCGATAAAAGTAACCAAAATTTATTTTTAACTAACCTATCCATTTGATAAGTAGTTTCCATCTTGAGTTTGCGGTATCACTTTCCTGTTAGGAGGAATCCAATAAAATAAACTAATAATTTTGTATATTTACGAAATAATTTGAAGATAATGTTGATGAGGTGATAGAAATGGGACCGTTAGAGATAGGTTTAATAATCATGCTATTAGTAGCATCCATTCATTTATGGATTACAAACAATAAAAACAAAAAAATTGTTTACAATGATCTCTAATCAAATTAATACAAATGAAGATGTAAGAAGAACACTTGCAATGGGGCTATATAATCGTTTCAAGAAATTTGAGAAGGATAAAGAAGGTAATCCTATTTGATGAAAAATTAAGTGAATTGTTTTTTAAGAGAATCTCCACATGAATTCGAAAATTTTGTTGCAAAGATCTATGAAAGGTTATACGGCGGAGACGTTTATGTAACTGCTGGATCCGGTGATTATGGTGTTGAATATAGAACATCGAGTGGACGGCAAAAAATACCTACATTCAAGTAAAATGTGAAAAATCGAATCAACCTTTTGATCCAATAGCTAAAGTTCATTCTAATATGATTAAGCACGGAGCTGATAACGGAGTTGTCGTTAGTGTTTCTGATTTCACAGATAACGCTCGGAAATATGCTGAAGGAATTAATGTTGAACTTGTAAATGGTGTTCAATTAGTTGAGATGTGGATTCAAAGCCTAGAAATAGAAAATAACCGAATTAAACAATTAGACACTGAAACTATATAAAATGATTTGATGATATTAGGATGTTTAATAAAATTTTAGATTTATTATAGAAAAAAAGATGAAGGTACAACAAGCAGTTTTTATCTGCTAGTTGTACCTTCTATTTGGTAAAGCACCGGTCTTCCGACGCAGTACATTTTACTAATCTGGAAGCCTAGTACCAACTTATCCTTTAGTTTTTTTCATGATCCAGGAATACCGGTTGATATTCTTCTGTCAAAACATGTTCAACAAATTTCCGAACACTCTCATCTTCTAGTTCTATCCAATACACTTTTAATCTACCGTGATGTTTATGGAAAAATCGATGCCACTTTCCTGAGCGATCACCAGATACTTGTTTATAGGTTTCTATAAAGTGACTATATATTCTCTCTTTTATCGGTTTTCCTTTACCGATATACAATAAATTATTATGCTGATCTTTATAAGCGTATAGACCATTTTTATTTTCTGTGTGACTAGTAATATATTGTTTCACTTTTTGTAGATTTACACATGGTGTTCGCTCATGCTCAATTTCAAAACAATTCCACTTATGTTCATTTATTGGCATAAGCCCTTGCTCTTTAATTAACTCAACAAATCTTCCTTTCATAACATCCCCTCTTATCATAATTAGATTTTTCTGCTAAGTTAGCAATTTCATCACATAGAGATTCTATCGAACAATACCAATCATAATTTAGATTATGATACTTTTAATAATAATCACCTTTATCAAATTGAAATCCAAACATGCTGTCAGACCTCCTAAATTTACACACTTAACACTTTTTGTAATAAAGGTTCTTGGTCCACGGCACGTTTCTTCACACATGATGTTTTATCCACTCCAGTTCTGCATGACTCAACGGCTCTTTATACAACTGATTAACGAGCCACAAGCCGCTTTCTCTTATCTTCTCTTTTGGAGAATATAAACCGAGCCAATTGTCCGATGGACGACAATCATGACATAACGACACAGTAGAGATCATCTTCGATTCTAAGTTTAACCGCTCCTCTTTCGTTTCGACAGGGAGAATAGCGAAGGAAAAGTTTTGTTGGATGTAGGTGCTTATTTTTTCCTCGATCTGTTGTTGGTATTGACGATCAACAAGGTGTTGATGCTTGTCCTTTTGTGCCCTAGTGGTCAAATCAAACTCCCAAATATCTTTATAAGGATCATTTTCTTTATGCAGGAAGCATCGTCCAATATTTTTCCGGAAGATACTCCGGTCTTTGTTAGGATTCAGAAAATGCTGCTTTAATCGTGACCTTAATTGATTGGCACCAGTATGGGTTCCAACCCTAACAATCCTGTCTCCACCATGCCCCGTTTCCCCTTTTTCGTAAAGGATATAGATACCATTTTGCGGAATGGCTTTTGGATCAAAAGGAAAACTGTATCGGTGGCGTTCTTGCAGAAAAGTATGTAACTGATGGCACAGCTCACTCATGCTTCGTCGCCTCCTTCAAAAATTGTAGCTGCTTTCCTATAGGTAGCCCTTTTAGAGGAATTTTATAGTTTTTCAGATGTGGTAGTAAGTACTTTCGGTATTTATCCCCCGCTAAAAAAATCATTTCATCCTTATCTACATCGACTTCCTTCTTTAAGTCAGCTAATACCTTCTCCGCCCAATCTCTAATCTCTGCTGCTGACTTTGTGTTTAGTGTCTCGTCATAAGGCTCAATTTCATTGTCTTCATTTAACAGACCATACTTGGCCGACAAGATAAAGATCTTGTCTGGTTGCATGGATAAAGCATATTGATAGTTGAATTTGAAAAGCGCACTTTCATACAAATCCTTCGCCTTCGCTTTCTCCTCCCGCTTCTTACTAACACATGAAATAAGCACAACCCTTTTCATTTCCCATCCCCCTCTTGAATGAAAATTTATGGATTAAATCGTTTGTTCCATTTAATGTGTTTAATTCGACAAGAGCCATAATATACCTTTTTAATGTAGGTAATAAACTGAATCTATGCTAAAAAACTGCCCATTAGCCGTGTCCCCCAAAACATTGCAGTTTATTATGCTCCAGCCTGCATGAACAAAAACCTAGGTTATATTTAATAAATTCTATCGTTATTTCCAAGTTTACTCCCCGTAAGTTTGATTTTCACCATACTCCTACCATGAAAATGCTGATGGCAAATTCCACTATCAAATAAAAAATGAAAAATCCAACTAACGCCCTTCAGTTAGTTGGATTTTTTCGCTCTATGTCGTTGAGTTTATTCTTCTCAGTCTAATAAATTTAACTGTTGAAAATTTTGGTTTTTATCTTGTGTTCCATAAATATTGTTGATTGCTTTATTGAAGATTTGTTTAACTTCTTCTTTGCTCAAATCACTTTCAATCGCCTTCTTTAAGGAAGTTTTAAAAAGCTGTTCAATATTTGATTGTGTATTTACCCCTTCAGGCTTCTTTTCATTTACTTCTAAATGTTTAACTCCTATGAAAGGTTGAGCCATCCCTGTTTCTAACATTTTTTGTACGCCTTTACTGTTCCCATAGGCAAGGATTGGTGTCCAACCAGCTTTATAATTCTCAACTACACCTTCCCATGTTCCGCTCTTTTTGCTTCCAGATATAGTAGATGAAGTAACAACAACATGATCTCCTGAAGCGTGAATATATTTATTCCGTTGCATCGCATAACCCGCTTGAAAACTTGCATTTATATGCTGAGCTGATAGAAAAACAAGTTTATTTTCAGTAATTAACTCCCGGTTTCGTTTGTCCTTAATATGTTTTCCAATTCCGTCAGAACAAAAAATAATTGCTTTTCCCCCGGCATTTAAACAGGCAGTTGCTGCTTCCCTGTCAACACCACGAGCCCCACCTGAAACGATTGCAATGCTTTCATTTGCTGCATCTTTCCCAATTTCCCGAGTGATGGCCAATTCATCCGCACTAGCATCTCTAGCCCCTACTACACCTAAGGTTCTCCCCGCAAATATAGATAAATCTCCTACCGCATAAAAAAATGGGGGAAGTAATTTTGATCCAAGTTTTTTCAACTTATTTGGTATATCTTTTCTAAAAACAATGGATACACCTTGGTTAATAACCTTTTCCATTTCGGTCAATGCCATGCCTAACTCTTTTCTGGCATTAATCTTTTTAATGATATTTGAAATTTGACTATTTTTTGCATCGGAAAGGATTATTTCTAGTTTACTTGAGGGAAGTTCGTACAAGTCCTTCGGCTCAAAATTCTCTTTACACAACGCTTGTACTAATACATTCCATTCAATAATGGTCAATCCATTCGTCCTTGAACTTGGTAACGCAGCACAAAACAAGTATGTCGCGATTTGGTTATCGTTAAATTGCATCCAATACACTCCTTTCCTTAGTCATCACTTTGACCAGTAATAGCAATTGCGAATGGAATTACTTTATCAACCTGATATTCTAGGCCAATCATTTCTGCTGCAACTGTCAATGTCCAACCAGAATCAACAAAATCATCCACAAGTAATATATTATATTGATTGATTCCCGGCGGAATTGAAGGATTAATTATTAAACTATGCCTAACATACGGCTGGATGGATTCCGAACCAGGCATTCAACATTGTACATCTCATTTTTAGGATGTTTGTTAATTTTGACTTCTCGGATATCAGCAAGTCGTTCTAGTAATATTTTGTTCATACACATTCCTCCATTTATAAACTTTTTCAATAAGGGGCCTGAGTGCCAGTTCAAAAAATATTTGACTTAGCAGGGTGGGGACACATTGCCTCTACGTATAAAGTTTCCATCCCCATTCCCGCAAATCTTTACTACTCTAGAGGGGTTTTTTGGCTCCCATTAAAAAGCTACAACCCTAACACGCTCTTTTTTCGACGCTAAATTCCCTACTGTTAACTGTAAATTATCCCTATTGTTTTCTAAAGAAGCGATCCTATCTGTAAAAAGTAGCCCTTCCACTTCCACACTTAAATCTCCGTCTAAGTAGTTTCCATCTTTATCTCGAACTAATTTCATGTAATCTACTAATTCACGCAAGCCAGTGATGGCGTACTCCATGCGGTTCGTGTGTTTTACTTCTCCTAACATTACTTTTACCAAGGCCTTCGTTTGTCTATGATAGATTTCTACAATTATGTCAGGTCTGCCACTCCAGAACGTCCCCGTATTAAATCCTTGCCCGAAGCTTGTTCTAGCAATGGCAGCTGCTTCCGCCATGGAAGTTAGTTTCCTATCTACAAAGGGATGGGGGATGGCGGCCATTTCTTCCGTATCAATATGAAATTTAAGTTGAGTGGATCCTGCAGAATCGTGATAGATTCGATAGACATGTTCACCCTTCACCCATTCTGCCACCATATTATTTCTTCCATCCATCAGTTGCAGTTGCGCTTCCGCCGTGTTTTCCCGGATCAGTTGAACTACCCAGTACAATTCAAACAGCACATCTTCCTCCTGGGGAAAAACAAAGGTCTCCTTTAATAATTGCTGTACTTCTTCTTCATTTATCTTCCCTTCTATCACTTGGCGGTACTCATATAATATTTGTGCCGCCTGTTGATAGAGAGGGTTCCGGTGTTTCATCGTGTCAAGTATCATCCGATCTGTTACTGGAACAGAAATATCCTGGATCCGCCCTAAATACACGTTTTTATGGAGGGTTGTGGCAACCGTTTCCTTTAACACAGACCACTCCTCAAACCAAGAATACTTCTGATAATGGTCACTATCGATTTTTTCAAAAAGGATGGAATAAAGGACTCGCAACACTTCCAAGAGCACTAAATTTTCCTTAATGGCGTATTCCCGATTCCGCTCCACTATAGAAAAAATCGTTTTGTCATTGGCATTCATTCGAAAACGTTCATTCATGGTTCGGGGCCAATTAATTTGACCACGAACCTGTCCATGAGACGTTTCCTGCTTCACCTTCGTTGACGTTTTGAACCGACGAATAAGTAGTGGCAGTTCCCTTACAAACTCCTTTACTTCCTCCTTCAGGATAAAATGAAGGTTTAATAGCTGGTCCAATTGGGAAATTTGCAGATCTGTTTTTTTTCAAAAACGAATTAAGCCCGACTTTCCCCGATTTCAAATAAACGACTAAAAAGTCACTAATTTCTTCAATGAGTTGTTCTGCCGTTTGTTTCATTGCCTACCCCTTCAGATGAAAGAAGTCTTCCGCAAACTGGCTAAGGAGTTCCGTATTGATTTCCCCTACCTGCCCTAACTGTTCAATAAATCCGCGAATTTCTTCTTCCCTCAAGCCTTCCAACTGTGGTAAAACATAAAGGATGATGGCAGAAGTAAAGTCTGCTTCTACGTTCGTATAGTTGGCAATGTCTTCAATGATGGCCGGGCCGATTTGTCTATATTGATTCATTCGCTGCCAAATGAAAGCCAGCGTGTCAGCATGTTCGTAGCCATCCATTTGCCATTTTACTAAATAGCTCTCCACCTGTTCCTTGTGGATTTCCTTCGGTACGCCAACGGGAATAAAAGCAAACCGTCTCATAAACGCATAACTCATTTCATAGAGGGAGGCCTTATCCATCGTGTTGATGGTTCCAATTAACCGCCAATCCTTCGGAATAATATATTCAGAGTCATTTGGAATCACTTTCTCTTCTTCTCCTTGAGGTCGCAAGGTCAATGCCTGTCCACTTTCTGCTTCAAAGTTGAGGGCTACTTCATCCCCTGTTAATGCAGAAAACAACGCACCAAAAGCTTTATCAATGTCAGCACGGTTCATTTCGTCAATAATCAACCACTTGTTGGTTGGATTATTTCTCTCCCTGTCTTTAAAACAGTCAAGAAATATTCCTGGCCGAAAACTCAACGTGCCATCTTTATTAGGACGGTAGCCGCCGATCGTTTCATAGGTGGACCATTCAGATGTGGCCGTTGCCATCTTAAAGTCTGCGCCAAACGATCTGCAGACTTCCTTTGCAAGCTTCGATTTCCCTGTTCCTGGAGGCCCCGTAAAAATAATATGCTTCCCATTTTGTAACGCGGTCTTTACTTGTTTTAACAACAGGTCCTTCCCTTCAAAATGAAGGCCATGGACGTGGAGATCTTGCTGGAAGTTGATGGTTGGGATGTCGACCCATTCTTTTTCTACATCAGGACCTTCCGGAACACTAGGAATCCCTTCCACAAAGAGCTGATCCCGTTTCTGCAAGTCAAAAACCGCTTCCTCTAATCGGAGTACATTCGATTTACGATAGGGAGATTTTGCATAACCTTGAAATCTTTCCTTAATAATTATGAGGCTTCTATCAAAAAGCTCTTGAAGCTCCTTACTATTGCGGAATTCTTCGAATGGAACACCAGTTAGGGCGATTTGCGTTTCCTCTTCCTTTTGTGTAAACAAGCCAATGTCGTACGGTTTACCTTGTATCTCACTCTCAATTAAAGCCGCATAAACTAATAATTTATCTTCCTTACCTCGCTGGAACCCTAACACTAGCCAATTACAAAAATCTATATGGATTTTCCGGTTCGTTGGATACGTAATTGCAACTCGATTATCCCCAGGATTCTGAATACCTAGTTTAGTTAAGGTTTCATTGGCATAGTCAAATGCCCACGCCGCTTGTTCTCGTGTATCAAAAATGGTTCTTAATGTTTGGTGCAGGACGTCTTCGGGTTCATCTCTCCCATTGGAATTTAGTCCATTTTCTTTTACAAACAGATCGTAATTAGCACTATATTTTCTTCTCAATAGTTCATACCGGAAGTCTTTTGGTCCTGATACTTTTTCAATATATCTCTCGCCGTCTTTAGGATGCTCCGTTCCATAATACAAGCCGAACTCAATTCCTTTTTCATCAATGGCAAAAAAGAGTTGTGCTGCTTGCTTATGATTTTCTTTCACCTTTGGATAAACTGCCAACCAACATCTAGATCCACCTAGATTTCTGCTTCCATTAAAGTCAAAGATAGCCTTGTCTTCCACTAATTCTAACTCACTAAAACCTTCCATGTTACGGATCCCTTGATGGATTAATCCTAATTGATAGTTAACCTGTTCCTTAATAGTGAAGTAATAAATATGAAAGAGAATGCTAAAGTTGTCCCAACGGTGTAAAATATTTTTATCGTGTTCCTCTTTCACTTCTGTTTTGATTTTTTCCAGATCAGCAATTTCCACATGACCTTTTGTCAAAAATTGATCAAGAAGAAGGTATTTGATTTTATTTATCTTATCAGCTGTACGGTAAAAGTCCCTTCTTTTCTTTAATGTTTCAGGATCAAAACTCTTAATCACCTCTAGAAACTCCGTCTCATTTTCAGCGTAATGAGCTAGTTTTTTCGCCTCAAAGTAAAGATATTCAACGGCACACTCCACAACCAGCTCCTCATATTGCGTTATACAATAGAAGAAATCTTGGATATCAAGCATGGACAGAGCATGTCCCTTTTGATTTAAATAGTCTTGGGTCAAAAGACAAATCTCATAATAAAAGGCATAATTCTCAGCAACAGTCCCCAGTTTTTTATCAATACCTATTACCTTTTTGATGGCTTTGAAGACATCTTCTTTATAGAGAGGATATGTTTCCAAATTCCATGCAGCCAGTAGATACCCAAACAAAGGAGCACCTAATTTAATGTTTCCGTTATGTTTTTTCCCTGCTTCCCTAATGGCATCGATCCTATCCGTAAGGGAAGCTGTCTCGTCCGTATATAACGCCTTTAGTAATGTGGCTACCTCAGCTGGGTTATTACTTGCAAAATCGACGAGGTCACTCATATTACTCCAATGAACAAAACTGCCCGCTGGGGGATTGCTTGCTTGCAGTTTCTTGATTATGTCTGTGATTGTTGACTCGTTGATTGGTGTTTCCTTGAAATAATTGTTTAAGCTTGTTAGTATCTCTCGCTTGTACTCCTCATCATATGTATTAGACTCTTTGAACCCTTCATAGCGTTGATAGGCAATTGTGATATATTCATCCAAAACTATTGTTTCCTTTTTGGCAACTTGTTCCATTAAGATTCACCCTTCCTTTTATTTTAATAAACAGTCAATTCGTCTTCTGCGTATACTTACAACTCGGATAATTGTTGCAGCCGTAAAAGGATCCGTATTTTCCTTTTCGTAGGGTTAGTTCCTTGTTACAGCGTGGACATGTTAACGCATTTGCGTTCGTTTTTTCACCAATGGAGGTGATGGTTTCTTCCGTTGTTGCTGCTGCCTCTTCGATTGAATGGCTAGGTTCATTCAGGTGCTCATTCTGTCGTTTCTTTTGGGCGGCCCCTTTTGCTTGATTAGTAGTGTTCTTTCCTAGCCGATTGTTTTTAATAGATGCCACGTGGTCCTTCTTCACTTTTCGTTTTTCTGAAGAGCTTAGTTTCGTTAATTCATTAAGTTTACGGTTGATTGCTTCCAATTCACTATCACTCAGGACGACGTTTTGCTTTTCTTGAATGACGGTCGTTAGTTGATGAAATTGGATCACTTGAGCGTCTTTGAAATTGTCTTCGAACTTTAAGGTTGAGTTACCAGAAAAGGCAATGATGGAGTGGAAGTAACTGTCTTCTTCTATGCTCAAATAATTTTTTGCAGCTTGGATATGACCTTTGTTTTGCCAAATGGGATTTAGAAATTTCTCTTTCCGTTTATAAATAACTTGCGTCCAGTAGCGTTGTCTTTCACTGCCGAAAATCCAGCCGGTGTAGTGTTTCGTCTCAATCACAAAAATGCCAAAACGTGAGGTTACGATGTGATCCACTTGGGAGGTTGTCCCGTCTTCCTTGGGTATGTATAAATCGTGATACAGGTGATAGTCCGTTTCGTCCAACTTCTTTAAAATTCCATTTACGGACCACTCACCGATGGCACCTTTAATGGTGGTGAACTTCTGTTGTACAATTGCCAGGGCAATAAGCCAAAAAATTAGTAAATACGGTTGGTAAAGTGATGTGACGATCATAAGGACAATAATTGCTGCTGAAATAAGCACTACTTTAAAATTCATTTCATCCCGCCTCTAGGTAAAAGTTTATAGTAATATTTTACCATATAGACTGATGGGTTGGTCTCTGAATTTTGGTGGGGAGAGGTGGGAAAGAAGCATAGGGACGGTCCTCCTCTCCTATCTTCGACTATTTCCGGGTGGTGACAGTTAACCCAAAAGCAGTCACTATAACTTTTGCTTATGGAATTGAATATTATTTAGCTTGAATTCAAACTAGGGACCGCAAACTTGTTTAAACGAATGTAGAGGTTTTATTAACATATCCACTCATATGGTATAATAAAATGTGAAAGAAAACTGAAAGGAGGGAGAAAAATGGCTGTAAAAAAAGAAGATTTATCAAAGATGATTGAACTTTTATCAGACAGGGATTTACCATTAGTATACAATATGTTAGCTCGACTAATTGATAAACAGGAAAAACAAATCCCTTATGATACTGAGCTTTTAACGGAAGATGACTTAGAAGCAATTAAGGAAGCAGAGGAAGATTACAAACAAAAACGTACTATCCCCTTCGAGGATCTAGACCATGAGATATAAAATAGAATTGACTAAAAAAGCTGTGAAATATTTAAAAAGTCTCGATAAGAAAACATATAATCGTATGATTAATCATCTGAAAATACTCTCCGAAAATCCCTATCACCCAGAATTAGATATCAAAAAATTTCAAGGGAAAGAAAACGTGTATCGCCTTCGAATCGGAAATTATCGAGTTTTATAACTCTGTAAAATGAGAATTTTCTATTAATTATGTTGTGAAAATTGGCTCTAGAGGTGGCATTTATAAATAACTTTTGATTGTTCTTTTTTTTCCATAGAAGCATGGTTCCCTCGCTTCCTTTTCGACAAATTCCGAATGGTGACACCCCAAAACTACTAAGAAAACTGGGACACGGGCCCCTTCCCTTTGCCTATACAAAGCTTAATGCCTTGTTAAATCTTCAAATAAGGTATTTGGATGAATCCGTTTAATCCTACCTATTTCAGATGGAAAACGGCGATGATTCGTTGTAAGTATGTAATCACACTCTTCTTGAATTGCCGTAATCCAAACATGGAGGATGCTATTTCATTACTGCATCCACTTAATTCTACCAATACGTCTCCAATTTGTTTATGTTCTCGTATAATAGTATCCACATTATATCTTCCAACTAAACTATCAACAGGCAATTCCATATAATGATTAAATAGGAGAAAAAAATAAGTCAAAAACTCTTCAATTTCTTGTTGTGTGTATATAACTCTCTTGCTTCCTTTTCCTAACCCTTGAGAGGCATTGCGAACAAATTCAAAGGGGAAGCATGGGGACAGTTCCCATGCTGCTTTTTCGACAAATTCCGGGTGGTGACAGGCACCGCAAAACTAAAAAGCTACTTTTAATCGATTTGTTAATATGTCGGCAAACTTCCTTCGCATAAATTCATTGGAGTATATTTCATCACCTGAAAGGCGAATGAACTCTTTTCTTGATATACCAATTTGATCTTCTAATGTATCGAGACCTAGATTCTCTTCCTCCTCGTAGATTTTTATAATGTACTGTGCCGCTTCAAGTGGTGTTTTGAAAATGTTAAATGTATAACCGGTATAGTCTTTTTTAAACCATTCGCCTTTGTTAAATTCATCTACCCAGTTTTTCAAAGAGTTCACTGCATCTTCGTCATTTCCCTTATTGAGTTGAATGACCTCCTCATACTTTCCAATAAGCCTATCTACCAAATTAACGTCTATGTTTTTCTCCGTTTTATAACTTTCCAACAGGTCATCAAGGTCATCTTCTGTATAATAACGATCACTACTACCATCTGAATTGACCACTCCAATAAAGGCAGTAGGCAAATAAACATAGGTCAAAAAGCCAATGACGCTATAAATATTAGGGTAAATGGCCCATCCGCTTTCATGTTGATTACTATAGGGATTAAGAATAACTGGGTTAATAATGATTGACTGTTTCGTTATTGGCTTGTTTTCAAACAAGCCAGTCCACATATCTTCATCCGTTTCTATTTTTTTTATGCCAAAACTCGCGAATGAGGTATTTGCTTTTTACCATGAGAATCCCTCTCTTTCATTTAGATGTGACAGTATGTACTTTGGATATCCCCCCACCTCCTAAAAAGGAGTTTTTCCTAAGAAGACAGGAAGTGTTGCCCGTGAGAAATCGGCAACTCCCCATTTCCAGGTTTTCCACACGCCACCTTTAATTTCAGTCTCTTGCAGAATCGTTTGAAATAACCGAATCAATGCATGGGTTTATTAATTCTCTATAATACTGCTCCATTTGAGATGGAGTATAGGACATGTTGTTGTTTACCCACCACTTTAACAAGTTGATTAAGGTACTGGAAATATGGCTGGTTAATATTTTAATAGGAACTTTAGGCTCTTTTCTTACAGGTAGCTTCGACTGAAGGTAATCCTCTATTCCATTATTCCAATACGCCTCCACTTTTTCAAAAAAGAAGTCAGCACCCTCTGTTTTAAATAACCCTTTAATGGTTTTCCTGTTTTCCTTTATATGCTCAAAAAAATCTATTACTGAAATTAACCTAGGACTATCCCCATCATGTTCAATATAGCTCTTTATATATTGATTTAGTATTTCTAGTTCATTTTCTACGCTGCTAAAAAGTAGCTCATCTTTGGTTGCAAAATGGGAATAAAAGGTTGATCTTCCTACATTAGCCGATCAATAATTAT